>AP017647.1:521309-855119 GCA_003584625.1 Methanothermobacter sp. MT-2
ACTTATAGAAAAGGCTAGGATGAGAAGATCATCCAGGGAACTTTTCATGGACAAATTCGCATCATATTATACGCCAACCATCATAGTAGCCAGCATACTAATAGCGCTAATCCCAAGCATAATACTAGGCAACCCAGAAACATGGATATACCGAGCCCTCGTACTAATGGTGATCGCATGCCCCTGCGCCCTTGTAATATCAGTACCAGTCGCCATGATATCAGGGATAACAGCAGCCACAAGAGAAGGCATACTAATCAAAGGTTCAAGTTACCTAGAAGAAATCTCCAAGATAAAAAGGATAGTCTTTGACAAGACAGGCACACTAACAAAAGGTAAACTAAAAATAAAAGAAATAAAAGCATACAATGACACTGATGTGCTCAAGATCGCCGCTTCACTAGAAAAAGGACTAAAACATCCAATAGCAGAAGCCATAATGGAATTAGCAGATGAAAAAAACATTAAAACATTAAAGGTCAATGATCCTAAGTACAGGCCAGGATATGGTATCCAAGGAAAAATCGACGGTAAAAATTACTTCCTAGGCCAAAACACCCGCCAAGATGCAGAAACAACATCAATATTCTTGGAAAGTGAAGGTAAAACCATTGGGAGGATAAAATTAGAGGATGAGCTAAGATCATCAGCCCCACTATTAATAAAAAAGTTAGCCAAGGAAAATATCGAAACCATAATCTTAACTGGTGATAAACCAAAGGTTGCGGAGAAACTAGCCAGGGAACTTAAAATAGATAAACATTTTGGGGGTTTGCTCCCAGAAGACAAATTCGACTTCATAGAAGATCTACGATCTGCTGAGAGGGTTGCTATGGTTGGTGATGGTATCAACGATGCCCCTGCACTTGCAGCAGCCGATGTGGGTATTGCCATGGGAACCAGAGGCTCTGACATAGCACTCGACACAGCTGATATAGTGCTTATAGATGATGATCTTCTTAAAATCCACCAACTCCTAGAACTTGGAAGAAGAACCATGAGAATAGTTAAAGAAAACATATTCCTTTCAATAATAATTAAAGTATCATTAGCTCTTCTCTCAATCTTCGGACTAGTATCATTATGGATGGCCGTAGGTATTGGTGATATGGGACTTTCACTTGCAGTAATCCTCAATGGACTGCGCAACAACAAAAAGATTTTATAAACCCAAAAAGAAGAGAGATAGTAGGGGGGTTATACCATGTTAAATGATGAGATGATAGATGCTATAGAAAAAAATCTTGTTTTTGTGGCAACAGCAAGCAGCGACGGCACACCCAATCTGGTGCCAATAGGCTTCACCCGGCCCATTGACGATAAAAGAATCCTCATAGTAGACGTGTTCATGAAAAAAACCATCAACAACCTTGAAGAAAACCCTAAAATATCCATTATAGTCCAGAATGTCAAAGAACACCCCTATCAGTTCAAAGGCACAGCGAAGATATTCAAATCAGGCAAATTTTTCGAAGAAGCGGTTGAATGGGCCCAGAATGTTATGAGTGAAGTTGAACCGAAATCAGCAATCCTAATGACAGTAGAAGAAATATACACTGTAAAACCGGGGCCAGACGCGGGTAAAAGGATAAAATAGGCCCCATTTCATCCCTTTTTTTGCAGAGGTTCCAGGATGGGGGCAATAGCAGGTTTCATAGGTAAAGGGGCCCTCCCAAAGCTCCTTAAAATGTTAAGGATCCTGAAACATCGCGGACCAGACTCCACAGGAATATATTATAATGGTAAAACAATAAAGGAGATTAAACCATTAAATGCGCAAGTGGAGGATCTTCTAGGTTTTTCTGCCAATTACAAATTTAAAGGAAGGATAGTTGATGTGGCCATAGGCCATAACCTTCTCATTACTGATGATGAAATCTCCCAGCCTATAGGAGATGAGAGTGTAATAGTCTGTGATGGTAGATTATACAATATGGGGGGATCTGAGTCTGGTTGTGAGATTATCTTAGATTTTTTGGAGGATCATGGAATAAAAGCCCTTCAGATTATCATGGACAAGTTTGATGGGGATTATTCATTCGCATTCTTTGATGGTGAGAATATCATACTTGCAAGGGATCCTATAGGTGTCAAACCACTCCATTACAAGGTTGGAGAGGACTTCATGGCATTTGCATCTGAGCGCAAAGCCCTCTGGGGACTAGGTATAAAAGATACTGAAAGTTTACCACCAGGATCCGCCCTAATAAACAATAAGATTATAAAATTGAAAAAATTGCCAGAAGAAAACAAAAAAGACTGGGATTATGATCTGGCCAAGGAAAAATTAGCAAAGGCGCTTAAAGAAGCCGTTAAAGAGAGAGTCAGGGGCCTTAAAAGGGTTGGTGTCCTATTTTCTGGTGGTGTTGACAGCACACTAGTCACTTTTATTGCGAGAAAATATACAAAACCCACATTATATACAGTAGGGGTTGAAGGATCCCAGGATCTTATATTCGCAGAAAAAGCCGCCAATGAACTTGAAATGAACACTAGAACCATAAAAGTTACTGAGGAGATGATCAGGGACGCTCTAAGACCAGTCATAACAGCCATAGAAGAATTTAATATTATGAAGATAGGTGTGGCAATGCCATTATATTTCGCATCCAAAGCCGCTAACACCGATGGACTACAAGTCATCCTAGCAGGGCAGGGAGCCGATGAACTATTCGGAGGATACCATCGCCACCTTCAAATCTATAAAGAGGGTGGGAACAAACTTGTCGAGGCCTTCAAGGCCGATATACAGAATATGTACCATGTAAACCTTGAAAGGGATGATGCTATTGCAATGGCAGCAAGTACAGAACTAAGGGTTCCGTTCCTTGATAGGGAAATTATAAACATAGCCTTTAATATACCAATAGAATATAAGATAAAAGGTAGTGATGATACTTTGAGGAAGCATATACTCCGCGACTTAGCGCTGGATATGGGAGTGCCGGATTTTATCGCCAAAAGACCTAAAAAGGCTGCTCAGTACGGGTCTGGGATAGATAAAATTTTGAGGAAGAGGATACTTCCTGGTTTCGATTATGAATCATTCATGGAAAATCTGAAAATGGAATTTTATAAGGGGTATCGAGGATGAAAATAGAAAAGGAAGCTGAAAAGATCCTAGAGGAATTTTCAAAGGCCCTTGAAAGAGTGCCTGAACTCGAAGAGACGCACTATATCATAGACAATCTTAACAGGACAAGAGTTGACAAGAAAAGGAAAAAAGACCCTGAAAGGATACTGCGGAACGCGCCAGTAGACGAGGAAGGTAATATCATAGTAGAAAGGGGAGAATGGACACAATAAAAGGAGGATGTTAAAGTTGCGTATGAGCCTTCTTCTTGAACTCCAGGATGTCCCAGGGCAACTTGTAGCCGCCCTTGAACCAATAGCCAGTGTAGGTGCTAATATAGTGACCATAATCCATGAAAGGGATGCGAAAACAGGAGCACATGTACCAGTCCAGATAACCATCGAAGGAGATAAAAAAACACTAGACCTTGCAATAGAAAAACTAACAGAAAAAGGTGTTAGGATAATAGAAAAGGATGGAGTGCCACTAAAAGAAAAAATAAACACCATATTAGTAGGTAAGATCTCCGAGGAAGAACTAAAGGGGATAGTGGACAGGATAAACAGTCTCAAGGGAGTTAAAGTCGCTGACCTCTCCCTTAAAATGTCAACCACAAGTTCAACAATCAAAATCACAATGGAAGCAGAACACGAAAGCCTAAACCTCCTAGAAGAAGAGATATACCATATAGGATCAAAGGAAGGACTGCTAGTCATCACAGAAACATAACACCAGGAGGATCATCAATGAAAATCTGTATCATAGGATTCGGCGCCGTTGGCCAAGGAGTTGCAAGAGCCATAAAATCAACAAGGGAAAGACTAAAAAGAAAATACAACCTCAAAATCGACATAGTGGCTGTTGCAGATTCCAAAGGAGCCGCGATACAAGAAAAAGGACTAGACCCCCAAAAGCTCATAGAAACCAAAAAAGAAAAAGGTAGCATAGCATACTATCCAGGATATGGCCATAAAGGCATGGAAGGACTCCAAGTACTCGATGAAATAGAATATGATTGTCTAGTGGAAGTCACACCCACAAATATCATAACCGGAGAACCAGGAAAATCCCTAATAACAAAGGCCATGAATGATGGAAAAGATGTTGTAACATCCAATAAAGGCCACCTATCATTATTCTACGGGGAACTGATCGACTTAGCCAAGGATTCTGGTGTAAATTTCAAATTCGAGGCTTCTGTTGGAGGCGCCATGCCCATAATAAATTTTGCACAGGAGACACTACCCTCCTGTAAGATAAAATCGATAATAGGAATACTTAATGGCACAACCAACTTCATCCTCTCAAGGATGACAGCCGAAGGATCATCCTATGAACAGACATTGAAAGAGGCCCAGGAACTTGGAATAGCGGAAACAGACCCTACACAGGATGTTGAGGGGTTGGATGCGGCTTGTAAATCTGTCATATTAGCGAACGCAGTCCTTGGGAGGGAATGCACCCTAAAGGATGTTGAGGTTACAGGGATCACAAGTATAACACCAGAAGCCATAGAACTTGCAAAAGAGGACGGATACCTTATAAAACTCATAGCAGAAATATCAGATGATATACTGCGCGTAAGCCCAAGGCTTGTGAAGGAAACATCACCATATGCTGTTGACGGCACCCTTAACATGGCAACACTCCGCACAGATCTTGCAGGAGAAGTAACAGTCATAGGCAGGGGCGCCGGCTCACTAGAAACAGCATCAGCAATACTCACAGACATAATAAATATATGGAGAGCCAGACAAGATTGAAAAATATGAAATACGTGATACTCATAGGAGACGGGATGGCAGACTACCCACTACCAGAATTAAAAGGCAAAACACCCTTACAAGTAGCCGAGAAACCCAACATGGACCAAGTAGCCCGAGAAGGAGCTAACGGACTCCTAAAAACAATACCAGATGATATGGAACCAGGATCAGATGTTGCAAACCTCGCCATAATGGGCTACAACCCAAAAAAATACTATACAGGCAGAGGACCTCTAGAAGCCGCCAGCAAAGGAATAAAACTTAAAAAAGATGACATAGCCTTCAGATGCAACTTCATAACAGTCCGAGAAGGTCAACTCATAGATTTCAACGCAGATCATATAAGCACAGAAGAATCATCAAAACTGATAGAAACACTAAACAGACATTCCAGAATAGGTAGATTCTATACAGGTGTAAGCTACAGAAACCTATACATTTACCCAGACAGAAAAGCCCTAAAAGTCAAAACCAAACCACCACATGACATAGTTGGGGAACCCATAAGAGACCATCTACCATCCAATGGACAAACCGCAGAAAAACTAAAAAAAATAATAAAAGAATCCCAGAAAATACTTAAAAACCACCCAACAAACATAAAAAGGATAAAAAAAGGTAAACGGCCGGCGAACATGATATGGCTATGGGGACAGGGCCAAAAACCGGAAATGGAACCACTAAAAGAAAAATATGGTCTTAGGGGCGCTACTATAACCGGGGTGGATCTTATAAAAGGTATAGGAGTCTACCTAGGATTAGACAACATCAAAGTACCCGGAGCAACCGGATACCTCGACACAGACTACAAAGCAAAAGGCAAACATGCAATAAAAGCCCTAAAAGACCATGACATAATCTTCATACACGTAGAAGCGCCTGACGAAGCCGGACACGCGAAAAACGCGAAAGAAAAAATAAACGCAATCGAAAACATAGACTCCAAGATACTAGGCCCACTACTCAACGAATTACCATCATATGAAAACTTCCGACTAGCACTATTAACAGATCATCCAACACCCATCCAAGTAGGCACACACACCAAAGACCCAGTACCATACGCTATCCATGGCAAAAACATAAAAAGAGACAAAATAAAAACATACGATGAAAAATCCGCGAAAAAAGGCAGCCTAGGCCTGTCAATGGCTTGGAATCTCCTAAATAACCTCATAGGGAGTTGATTATCCTGGCAAAGTATATAATCGTAACCGGGGGAGTTGTAAGCTCCATAGGGAAAGGTATAACAGCAGCATCAATCGGAAGAATACTAAGATCATACAAACTAAAAGTTGCAGCCATAAAAATCGACCCATACCTTAACTGGGACTCAGGAACCTTAAATCCATACCAGCATGGCGAAGTCTTCGTAACAGAAGACGGAATGGAAACAGACCTAGACCTAGGACACTACGAACGCTTCCTAGACGTAGACCTACCAGGAGAATCCAACATAACCACGGGAAAAGTATACCTATCAGTAATAGAAAAAGAAAGAACTGGAAAATACCTAGGATCCTGTGTACAGATCATACCCCACATAACAAACGAGATAAAATCCATGATCAGAAGAATAGCCTCAAAAAGCGGGGCTGAAGTAGTCATAGTAGAAGTAGGAGGTACAGTAGGAGACATCGAAGGCCAACCATTCCTCGAAGCATTAAGGCAATTGAGAAACGAAGAAGGATATGAGAACGTTATGTTCATACATGTAACCTATGTACCATACCTAAAGGCTGCCGGAGAATTCAAAACCAAACCCACACAACACAGTACAAAAGAACTCCGCAGCACGGGCTTAGCTCCTGACATGATAATATGTAGGAGCGAAAAACCCATAACAGAACCAATAAAAAAGAAGATAGCACACTTCTGTGACGTTGAAAAAGAAGCCGTGGTGAACGCCCCAGACGTCCGATCAATATACGAGGTCCCATTGGTACTTAACAGGCAAAATGTGGGAGAATACATCATAAAAAGGATAAACCTAAAGGTTAAAGGAGACGGCGACCTCTCAGAATGGGCCAGGATAGTTGAATCCCTGAAGATAAGAGAACCCACAATCAAAGTTGGTATAGTGGGAAAATACGTGGAACTCGAAGACTCCTATATGAGTATAAGAGAAGCCTTGAGACATGCCGCGGCACACTTAGGTGCCAGGGTAGAAATAGAATGGTTAAGCGCCCATAAAAGCCTGAACAAGGAAAAACTTGGAATATTTGACGCGATCCTCATACCAGGAGGCTTTGGTGAAAGGGGGATCAACGGGAAAATATACGCTGCAAAATATGCCCGGGAAGAAAAGGTTCCAATATTCGGGATATGTCTTGGGATGCAATGCATGGTAATAGAATTCGCACGCCACAAAGGCTTCAAGGACGCTCATAGCACAGAATTCAACGATAAAACACCATATCCTGTAATTGACATGATGGAAGAACAGAAAAAGATCAAGAAAATGGGTGGTACAATGCGCCTAGGATCCTACAAATGCAAGCTAAGACCCGGGACACTCGCCCACAAGGCATACAAGAAGGATCTTATAAGTGAAAGGCACAGACACCGCTATGAACTCAACAACGAATACAGAGATGAATTGGAAAAACAAGGTTTAGTTATTGCTGGAACCACACCAGACAATTTCCTAGTAGAAATCATAGAACTAAAGGATCATCCATGGTACCTAGGATGTCAGTTCCACCCAGAGTTCAAATCAAGGCCAAACAAGCCACATCCACTCTTTATATCATTCCTAGAAGCAGCCCTAAAAAGATGATAAAGTGATCCTATGCTTTTATCAGTTTTCATAGCATTAGTGGCTAGTCTATATGCAGCATACACTGACCTGAAAAATGGCATAATCCCCAATAGGTTAACATTCCCACTTATAGGCCTCGGCATATTATTAGATGCTATATTCTCCTACCAGATAGGGGATCTGCTCTTTTTTGTTTATGCGCTGATATTCACAGGGATTATCTTCATTTTTGGTTATATGCTTTGGAGGTTGGGTGCCTGGGCTGGTGGCGATGTTAAGTTGTTCACGGGATTGGCTGCGCTTTTACCATTCCAACCATACTTGTTACGATATTCTGTCATTGGAGTGCCATTTCCTATCATAGCATCCTATCCATTCCCCCTAACATTAATGATTAACAGTATATTGAGTATACTCCCATTCCTCATCATCTTCGTCTTTTATATCGGATTAAAACATAAAAGACACCTACTAGAAGAACTCCTGGAACCTATAAAAGATTATAAGAAAGGCTTAATCCTCTCCCTCATAGTAACATCATCCATAACATTAACATTGATGATAACATCCATTCTACAATTCCAGATCATCATATTAACCCTGATAATAATCTATATTCTCACGATGATGATATCTAAGCTGCCCATGAAACCAAAAATTGCCATAATAACAATCATAACATTATATTCCATATATCAGAACCCAAAATTGACAATAACTGGGATACTGATCCTATGGGCTTCCATAATCCTACTACAAGTTATAAGAAAACTCCTAGGGAAAGTGGCCAGAGAAGCCCTACAAGATGAAATAAAAGTAGAAGATCTTAAAGAGGGTATGATACTAGCCTATAAACTCTACAAAAAAGACGACCAATACTACTTCGATGATAAAAGTTTCCTAGAAAAATTAAAAGAGGCTGCGAAAACCGGAACCCTCCAAAGCCCGGGGAAACTTGTATTAGCATCCATGGCCGCCGGCCTCACGAAAAAGGATATAAAACTCTTAGTTGAACTTTCAAAGACTGGGAAGATCCCGGGGGAGGTTAGGATAAAGAGGGGTGTTCCATTCGCCCCAGCAATATTCATAGGCCTGCTATTATCTCTATTTGTAGGGGATCTTGCAATGTTACTCTTAAAGGTCCTTAGCATGATAAGAGGGATAAGCTAATATACCCTAAATTATAAAAAGGGATACTGTGATAAGGATGGATGATAAAGGCCAAGTTTCATTTGAGTATCTTATGCTAATCCTAATAGGTATAATAATACTTGGAACCGTGACTATACCTTTAATAGGAAGGGCAATAGATGCGAGCAATGATGTTTCAAGGGCTTCAGATGCAAAGGTTGCGGTTGAAAGTATTGCTAACGCTGCTAACATAGTATATGCTAATGGACCCGGAGCCAAGAGAACAGTAACATTCTACGTACCCCAGAATGGGACAATAGGCTTTGATCAGACCAACAAGGTAATATATTTTAGTTTAACTCTAAGTAACAACACAGTAAAGAGTATAAACGCCACCACAGAATATGGTAACATCACACTCAATACTGTGACCTTAACTAGGAGTTGGTATAAAGCCGTTGTCCATTGGCCAAATAGAAACGCGAATATAGTGATCACGATTTCAAAAGTCTCCTGATGGGGGGAATAGATGGGGTTTTTTTCGAGTTTGGGTGACATAGTCATAGCAATTTTCAGACTGTTAGGCACCCTAGTCCTAGAACTTGTAAAACTCCCTGAAAGGATACGATCAGGGAATGTTAAAGAGAAAATTTCAGGGATAAAACTTGAAATCCCAAGGAGAACACCCACGGTGAAGGAGAAAAAGAGTTTTAAGGAGCCTATCAGTGAAACTCTGCATTTTGATCCTGGTGAAAAGGAGAACACTGTTTTAAAGCTTCAGATATCCGCAGCAGCATTCATTATCACATCAATATTATACGCCTTTAACATGATCTCACTTATCATATTCCTTGTTGTGGGTATAATCCTCATTTTATTGATAGCCTATATCCTATATTATCAGATTAGGATAATGTATCCTGATGATTTCCAAGCCTACCGAGACTTTTTTTTAATGTATATTGCAGTAGGTTTCCTGATAATCATAGTTGCAAACAATCCCCTTATTTATAGTCTGTTCTCATTCACCTTATTGCCTTCACTTGGCGTGCTAATAGTTGCATTGATTGCGGTTGCAGCCATCTTCATAATATTCAGGATAAGATATTACAGGGATTACACATTCGGCGAGGTTATAGAAGTTGGTGAAAACACGTCACAGGTAAGGGTAGACTATGATATAAGAGCTAATGTAAAACCCGACATTTACATTGTGGAAAACAACAACTTCAATGTCAAAGAACACGAGATAGTGAAATTATCAATCGAAAGTTCACTATTCAGGGAAAGTAAACCCAAAAAGATAATAGGAAAACAATAAAATTTGGATACTAAAATCCCCCCTTTTGTAAGTGAAACCAAATCAAATCTATAAGATGGTGAACATCCCCCTCCCCACATTACCAAAATGGAGGAGGTTTTCCTAGGTAGTGAAGGATCTCATCTAAGCCAAGCGAAACAAGGTTGTCCCCCCACTCATTTATAAGCATCGGCTCTCATAACCCCAAGCCACCCATAGGGGGACTTCCCACCAACAAAGGACAAATGAGATCTAGTCATCTTTTTCACGTGAAAAGGATTAAATCCCCCCTAAAATCATCACTATAAGGCTAATTAGGAAAATTTATATAAAATATGTGATAAAAAAATCATAGGGATAATATGGATCAGAGAGGGGTTCTATCTACAGATTTTCTTTTAGCCACACTAATATTACTAATAATAATATCAGGGATTATAGGCTTTATTAGCACGGGCATCGACTCTGCTAAGAGCACAGAATTCGCCAAGGCCAAAATGGTGGGTGAAAACGTGGCCAGATCCATAAACATGGTATATGAACAGGGACCTGGAGACGAATTAAACATAACATTACCCGGAGATTTCAATTACGAAATAAAAATAATGAACTTAAATGGTAAAGCGGCTGTCGTGGTCAAATACAATAACAGGGAATCCATATCCTACCTGATACCCAAAGCAAATAATATTGATACCATTACAATGAAACCCAATGAAACCTACAATATTTGCAATGAAGATGGTAATATTAAAATAAGAAAGGTTGCACCATGAGAGAATATAAAGGGCAAATTTCGGCCGAATTCGTCATATTAGCAGGATTCATATTAGTAGTTGCTATAATCATAGCATCCCAGTCCGGCAGCAGCCTAGAACTTGACCAGGTGATGAGCGCAGCGAAAACAGGGACCATAGAAGCCTCAAACGACCTAGCATATAATGGAACAGGTAATCTCATAAGATTCCAGAACATAACATTCAAGGATGGTAAAATCACCATCACAGTATACAGCAAAAAGAGACTAACAGACGATGAAAAAAATTATATCAAAAGAAAGGTCCTAGAATCCATAGGAGAAGCCCTAGGCAAACAAGTGACAGGAGATACTGTGAAAGGCAGATACAACTACACTGTAGAGGTGGTGAATGTCACATGAACGATGAAGGTTTCATATTCACCATCGACAGCATCCTAATGCTAATCCCAATCTTCATAATAATCACAACAATAGCAAGCATCAGCCTAGAAGTACCCCACGAGGCTCCATATTATACTGTGCAGGATGCCATGGAATTACTGGTTCTCCGTGGGGAGAAACCAAATGACACTAATCTTATGACAATAGCAGAGAACATAAGCGCGGGTAATATCAACGGGGCTAAAACCGCCGCACAAAACGATCTGAAACCACTACTTGACAGTTTCAGGATGAATTATAATCTAACCTACTATAATAGTAGCAGCGGCACCTATGATACACTAATAAGCAGTGGAACCATGCCAAGTGATAGAAACGTATACTCTGCCACAAGAAACTATGGTAATGTCATCTTCAGACTCTACATGTGGTGAATAAACATGGATGAAAGAGGATATGTGCTCTCAGGGGTTGGAATGCTACTATTAATACCACTTATGATAATGATCCCCATAGCACTCTCCCTACAAGAGGAGAGTTCACAGATCCCAACCACATTCGTTAAATCAGATGTGGTATTCCGCACCTTTGATAGTATCCGCAATGACATAGAAGAAAAGACCAGTAGATTCGCAGACAACCTATACAATAAAACATACAATTATAATGAAGGCAGTCTATTCGCCGCGGACCTAAGCAACCTTAATAATAATATAAGAGAGGACATCTACAAGGATGCATATAGGTATGTTGTGGATTCTGTGGAAGTAAAACGCAATAACTATCCCATGACTCCTAGCATAGGTAATGAATCTGGTTATATCCCACTCAGTAATGGAATCCAAGTAAATTATACATACGAAAACAGAACACAAAATGCCACTGGCATAATATACTATAAGTATAAGATAACTATAACAGCTAATGTGACAATAGATGTGATTAAATCAAACACTAGACACAAGGAAGCCTATGAATACTCCTTTGTAACCCTAATATTTATCAACACAAACACAACCAGTAATACAACAGCCGAATATCGCGTTAGAGAATTCTTCAATAACTTAAATCAAGCTATAGGTGGCTAAAAAGTGGATGATAAAGGAATGACATTCACAACTGATATTTTATTAGCCCTTATCATAGTAACCATAGTATTAGGGATGATAACAGATCAAATGGAAATATTCTCATATAAAATGGAAGATTTTGTAGGCCGGCAAAGCCTGGAGAGAACCGTAACCGACGCCGCCGATTATCTAATTAAATCACCAGGGAAACCGGAACATTGGGAAAGAGAAAATCCACCATCCTCTGATACGCTTCCAGGCCTTGCGGTTATTGACCGTGGACGGCCAGTCCCAAATTTTCTGCTTAACAAGAAAATAGTTGGGCTTAAATACAACCCGCAACTTTTGGAAAATCTAGTCCATACTAAAAATTATTATCTGGTTATAAAACGTGCTAATGACTCCGCCTCCATAATCGAAATTGGAAGTCCACCACCTTCAAATGCTAAGGAGGTGGCTGTCGCGAACAGAAGTTGTATCTTGGTCCCAGGGGAGGTTATCTTTAGCATGGTAGATTTGATGCATATTAACCCAGCTAATCCAGGGCAAAATGCATTCCTATGGTATTCAAAAGCTGGGAACCCTCCAATATATGTGGGTCCCGGGAATGTGACAACAAGTTCTAATCCAAATTCAAGCTTCTATGTTAATTACACCGATCTTGAATTATATGATTATTATCTGAGAATAGACGCCAATACAGGGGTTAAAAGTGCTGATTATGGGTTTACTGATGGTGATGCTGTTGTAAACGGCACCTATGGAGATTTCGATGATAAAAAAAGGCAGGATGCTATAAATGATGAGTTAGATCGTATTTATGGACAGCCTGGATGGTTAAAGTTTAGGGACCTCAGTGTGGGCGCGTTCATACCAGTTGATGATGACATCAAAAAGGTTCTAGATAAGGGTGGCGGCCCTGACATGAAATTATGGCTCCAAGTAGAATCTAACCCAAATGCTGATTTTGACATAACACTCGTAAGGGTGCTTCATGGTCAAGGATATAATAAAATACCGGTGAAACTCGTACTATATATATGGGAATAAGCTACTCAACCTATTTGAGCCTCTTAACATAGACAATTATTTATAAAGCATGCTAAAAAAGATTAAATTTTGAGATTGTAAAAGTTTAAAGCTGGAGGATGCAAAATTATGGATCTCATAGTAACCTTAATAATGATCATACTCTTTATAATACTTCTAGTCTTTGTATTCTCTGTGGGTCTTATGACTCCAGTTGTTGGTAAAAGGAACATACTATTTGTCATATTTATAGGGTTCATGGTTGGTGTTATTGGAGGCACATTTTTCATCTCACCAGTATATGATGATATACCAGGAATAGTCAGAGGTTTCTATGAGGCCACTTCCAACGCTCCTGAGACTGTTTATGTTGACTTGTCGCATGATGTTGACATCAAAGAGTTTATAGGGGATGTGAGGAGCATTGAAGGCGTTGAAGATGTTAAGATAGAATATATTCTCTTAAAAACTGATAATTTTACCAGCGAACGCGGTGAACTAATAGAGGATGGCATCCCAGTTGTTGATTCTAACGTAACATACTGTAAGGTGGATCCTGGAGGCACTATCATATGTGAGGTTAAAGGGGGTGATCCGCAAGCTACCATCGACAGAATATCAGACTGGCTTATCCTAACCAGTGGCATCTACACAAAATATAGTATAGTGCATGTTTCAATTGACACCCATGCAAATAAAATCAACAATCTACGAGAATATCTCTCATCTAAGGGTATAGCAATAGCCTTTATTAAAGGGCCAACAGAAGAAAAAATTGAAGGTTTAAAGGCTTCCATGCCCCCTAAATCTGCTGTGGTTGCATCCTGCGGTTTAATCGGGATTTTAACAGGTCTCGCGGGCATATTCATAGATAGTATTATGGCTTTCCTATCTGCGATCAAAAAGAGACTGAGGAGATAAAAAGATTGAATGCTGCTGTACTCTATTCTGGGGGTAAGGATAGTACAATGGCACTCTACAGGGCAATTGAAAATGGTGATAATGTGAAATGCCTAGTGTCCATGGTCTCAGATAATCCATATTCATATATGTTCCATGTCCCCAATATAAGATGGACCCAACTATCAGCTAAGGCCCTTGGCATACCCTTATTTGAAGGTTCGACAAGGGGTGTGAAAGAAGAAGAACTAGAAGACCTTAAAAGACTCCTTAAAGTGCTCGCGGATCGTGGAATCGAAGTTTTATATTCAGGTGCTCTTTATTCCAATTATCAACGGTCAAGGATTGATAGAATCTGCCGAGAGGTTGGACTCGTCTCAAAAACGCCGCTCTGGCATGTGGATCCAAGAGAATATATGATGGAGATTATAAGTCTGGGTTTTGAGGTTATAGTAACTGCTGTTGCAGCTGAAGGCCTTGACAAGTCCTGGCTTGGACGTGAAATAGACCAGAACATGTTAGATGACCTGGAAGAGTTAAATAGGAGGTATGGTGTTCATTTGGCATTTGAGGGTGGTGAGGCCGAAACATTCGTCCTTGATGGGCCAATATTTAAAAAGAGGATAAGGATACTTGAGTTTGAGAAGAAGTGGTTTGATGATAGTGGCGTTTTGGAGATAAGAGACGCTATACTAGTGGATAAGGGCTAGTTTGCTTGGGGTTCGTCTTCAATTTTGGGTGCTAGCCAGTCTATAACCTCTTTTAGGTTCTCTGATATGATTTCTATTTTTATATCACCGAGAGATGATATTTCTTCTTCTAGTATGTTGGTTTTTCCTATGAACGCGGCTTGTTTGTTAAGGTAGAATGTTGTTTTTGGGCCTATACGGTTTTCGTATAATATTTTTCTTGCTGTTGAGCGGATTCTTCTTTTTTCCAGGGATTCTTTAAGTTCTTCTAGGGCTTCTATCCCACCTTCTCCTTTGATTGATTTGTCTGTTTCTTTGATTTTTATTTTGGGGAATATGTTAAGTATGCTTTCTAGGACTTTTCTGGGATTTTCTGTTGCTTTTATAGGAGTTTCGATTTTAACTTCACATTCCAATAATTTCCCTCCCATTAGGAGTTTCTTGTAACCTTTTTTAATATTCTTTTTGTGTTTTCTTTGAATTTCTGTAGTGATCCTTCGTTTATGATAATATAATCTGATGTTGCTATAACGTCTCCGAGGCCGAATCCGAGTTCTCTCTGGTCTCTTTCTATGAATTTTTTGTAGTCTTTTGTGTCGTCTTTTCTTCCCCTTTTTTGTAGGCGTTTGAATCTTGTCTTTCTAGTTGAGAATATTGATATTATCTTGAATCCTTTGTAGTGTTTTTTGAATACTTCCACTTCATAGGGGCTTCTTATACCCTCAATAAGTATTTTTTTCTTGTTTTTTATTTTGGGGATGCATTTTTCTGCTATTATATATTCGCCTTGTTCTTTTCTTAATTTGACCGCTACTTTACCGGGGTCTTCACCCCTTTTGGCTGCTTCCTCCCTTATAATGTCACCCATCCTTATTATATGGTATCCCATTTTCTCCGCAATCCTTGAAACCACTCCTTTACCAGATCCTGGCATCCCAGCCACTCCTATAACCTTCATTCAAGCATCCCCATCCCTTTTCTAGTGTCTATCAGACTTAACATGTCTTCTAGGTTTTTTTTATTATCGAATCCTTTTAGGATCTTTTTTAGTTCATCTTTTTTGTAATCTTTAAATTTTTTCACATATTTTATTAGGAGGGGTATGGCTCTTACTATGTTGTCTGTGATGCTTATATTAGCCATCCTAGATGTCCTTGAGAGGGGGTTGAGATCTATGGTTATAATGGTTTTATCAGCTTTTCGGAGTATCTCTGCACGGTCCCCGTCTTCTAATGGTACTAGAACAACATCTGCAGTGTATATCCCTTTTGGGCTTGCTGTGGCCCTCTTACTCTTTATGTCTTTGAGGTATTTGAGTTTTTCCCGGTCTGTGCCAAGAACTTCCATTGCACCGGCTTCTTTGAGGGTTTTTTCTATAATTTCAACCCTTTGAGGGGTTCTGTGAAAGAGGTTTATCTCTATCTTGGCATCTAGTAACCTTGAAAGTTCAACCATCTCCTTTGGGACTAGAGCAGCTGTATTACCATTCACTGATAATACGGGATTCTCTGCTAATAATAGTGTTGCCGCGGCTGCTTTAATTGCCCTGATTGCAGGTTTTCTGGTTTTTTCCCCTATAAGGTAGTCGAAGGCTTCGCCTCTGCCATGGGCTATGATACCAGCGTCTGCGAGCAAGCCCTTATGATAGGCTTTTAGGATCTTTTCTCTCAACTTTAATGATTCATAACGTGGATGTCTTTTGTCGATCATTAGATTATGATTCAGTCAGCTCAACACTATAAAATTTACTTATATACTGGATAAAATAGAAATTGTTGTTGGTGATATTCTATGGCAGAAGAAATTGAAATTAAAAAGAAATCCAAGCACAGGTGGGGAATCTGGCTTGGAGGCATATTCCTACTCATAGGTGTTGTATGGCTCCTTGTTGCCCTTGGCATTATACCAGCAGCTTATCTGCGTTTTTGGCCGCAGATTCTCTTAATAATCCTAGGAATCCTTATAATAGCAAAGTCTTTGAGGTGATAATAATGTTTGATTTGATGAAACGTTTATCAGAGGCAAATGGCATATCAGGTTTCGAAGATGAGGTAAGAGAGATCATTAAAGACGAATTAGAAGGGCGAGTAGATAATATAGAGGAGGATAATCTTGGAAACCTTATAATGACCAGGGAAGGCGACTCCGATGCCCCTAGTGTGATGCTAGCGGCTCACATGGACGAGATAGGTCTTATGGTTCGTTATATAGACAAGAAAGGGTTCATAAGATTTTCCAAGATAGGGGGGATAAATGATCAGATGCTCCTAAACCAGCCAGTGGAAATCCATGGAAAAAAAGGTAAGATAACAGGAGTTATAGGTTCCAAGCCACCCCATCGGATGAAACCAAAAGAGAGAAAAAAGGTTACAAGCTATGAAAAGATGTTTATAGATATAGGGGCGAAATCAAGGAAAGAGGCTGAGAAACTTGTAGGGGTGGGAGACCCTGTAACATTCAAGGCACCATTTAATAAACTCCAAAATGGGCTTTTCACTGGAAAAGCCCTTGACAATAGGATTGGCTGCCTACTCCTAGTAGAAGTTCTAAAATCTGTTAGATCCAATGCAACAATATATGGTGTGGGTACAGTACAAGAAGAAGTGGGTCTCAAAGGCGCCAGAACCTCTGCATTTAAACTAAACCCTAACATGGCCCTGGCACTTGATGTTACCATATCAGGGGATCATCCAGGCATTGAAGAAGAGGATGCTCCTGTCAAACTTGGTAAGGGACCTGGTATAGTTTTAACTGATGCAAGCGGTAAGGGTATCATCACCCATAAAAAGATCAGGGATTGGCTTCTTTCAACTGCAAAAGAAGAGAACATACCTGTACAGTTAGAGGTGAGTGAGGGTGGTACAACAGATGCAACTGCAATCCATTTAACCCGTGCAGGTATACCAGCCGGTGTGGTGTCAGTACCTACAAGGTATATTCACACACCTGTTAGTGTTGCGAGCATGGACGATATCAAAAATACTGTGAAGCTCCTTATAAAGGCCCTTGAACGCCTCTAAAAAACTATTCATATTTTATCTTTTCTGTTATCTCTATCCCATTCTCACCTATCTTATATGGTACGAAATCTACTGGGGTTCTTGTGCTCCTCATCTTAATAATATCCATAACCCTTTCTCTCCTACCAGTGTAGGGGTTCTCCCTCTTCAGAAGGTTTATAGCACCATAAACTGAAAATAATGCTATCTCGTTAAATTCCCTGGCAGTTGCGCTGTCAAGTATTATTAGACTTGTTATATTCCTCTTTTTCAACTCATATACAAGGAAATCGAACCTATTCCTGAATTCATATGGTGTTAAATCTCCTGTGTGACTTCCAAGGTTGTCAATGATAAGCACCTTGGTATCGGCTGAGACCTCATCTAGGAATCTTCCAATGTCTTCTTCCATGGATTCTATGCCTATCTTCATCTCAGCCTCGGTAATCATGGCTCTTACACCAGCAAGGCTCACTATCTCTAGACTGCCACTTTCTATTAGTTTTTTCATGTCCCAGCCAAAAGAGTTGCACTGAAACTTGAGATCGGTTTCATCCTCCTCTGTTGTAACATAGACAGTCTTGAGACCATCACTTGCACTTTTTATGGCGAATTGCAAAGCCATTATAGTTTTACCAGAGCCGGCATCCCCTATTAGGAGTATGCTACGGGCTACTGGGAATCCTCCTATTATCTCATCCAAGTCTTTTATACCAGTACTTATCCTTTGGATTTTTTCCATAAAATAAACCTCCCCATATATGTGGAATTCGAATTCAAGGTTTTCCCATCTTGAAGTTTGTATCACGTTTCCTTTGATTTTTGTCCATGTGAAGCTTCTCACAAGCATTGTCCTGAACATCAGGGCAAAGATTGGGTTTACTTTGGTATCGTCACTCCATGGGAATGTTAGGAACTCTAGTTTGTAATAGTCTTTTTCTTCTTTGATTCTTGTTTTTATTCCAAGGTTTTTGAGGAATGATTTCAACCATGCGATATAGGCGTTGAAGACTTTTTCAGTGTCCATTTTTCCCTTTTTGATCTGTGATAGAAGCCCTTTTCTTTTCATATGCTCGTTGAATGAAGGTTTTAGGTTTTCTTCGAATTTGTCCGCGAAATTCCTTATTATGGTGTTTCTTAGTTGTGGAGGGACTGTTGATGCGAATACTGGGATTGCTGATAAAAGGAAACCATATAATTCTCTTGTTGATTTTTCCTTGATCAATTTTAACCTTCTTTTCTCGGCTTGCAACTTAGCTGTTATATCATGTCCTATAATCTGTATAAATTTCTCCCTGTTTTTTATGGTGGAAGCGTATAATTCAAGGTAGTGTTCTCTCCCGTCCTTGTCTCTTATTTTCACTTCCAGTGGCTCTAGATGATCCTTGAATGGTCTTATAATATCCATAAGTTTTTTGAACTCTTCCCGGCTGATAATACCCATCTTTTTGAGGATGCTAACATGCCTATTATAACATTTTTCTCTTGGAAGCCTTGTAATCCTCTCAAAGGCATCATTAAGGAATATTATCGTTTTTTTCTTGTTTAGGAGGATGATAAGGTCTGGTGAGGATTCTGCTAGTTTTCGGTATCTTTCCTCGCTTATCCTAAGCTTTGAATCCATCTTATGTTTGTAGATGGCAACTTCGATTGTACTGTGCAGTTCCCTGTCTTCGAATGGTTTTATAAGGTAACCGAAGGGTTCTGTTACCTTAGCCCTCTCAAGAGTCTCCCGGTCAGAGTAGGCTGTTAGATAAACCACTGGAATATTATAGTCTCTTTTTATGATCTCGGCGGCTTCTATCCCATCCATTTCACCTTTTAGTATGATGTCCATGAGGACTAGGTCTGGTTTCTTCTCTCTTGTAAGTTCTATGGCTTCCTCCCCAGAAACTGCTATATCCACAACCTCATAGCCTAGTGCTTCGGCCCTATGTTTAATGTCTAGGGCCACTATACTTTCATCTTCAACTACTAACAGTTTTATGGCCAGAAGATCCCCTCCAGTGGGTAGTTGATGTTTTATCCACACATTTTTTTCTATTTATATTGTTAATTTGAATATTTTCATTGGGAGATTGCCATAGACTATTTGGGTTTCTGTCCATTGGTAGTCTAGTTTTGTCGCGGTATTCTCTAGGATTTTATCTTGTGGTGTTAGTAGGGTTATCCTACCATTTTCTTTTAGGGTTTTCTTTGCAGTTTTGAGGAAGTTATGGTAGAGTTTTTCTATCATGGATTTTCTCCCGATTCTGATCCCGTAGGGTGGGTTGGTTATGATGACATCGGCTTCTTGGATGTGTTTGTTTAGGTGTTCGGCGTCGCCTTGCATGACCCTGATAAAATCTATTCCAAGGTTGGATAATGTCTTTTTACAACCTTCAATGTGTTTTTTGAACTTTTCAACACCTAAGATTTTGAGGTTCTGGTTGAATGGTAGTTTATCTCCTTTTTTGATGGAACCTGGTGGGATGTTGCTCCCTATTAGGGCTGCTTCGACTAGTATTGTCCCACTCCCACACATTGGATCTACGAGTATCTCCTCGGGCCTCCAATCGGATATTTTGAGTAGTGCGGCTGCTATTGTTGGGTTGAGTGGTGCTGGGTGCTGGTATACTCTGTAGCCTCTTCTGTGAAGGCCTTTATCTCCTGTGGTGTCGACTCCTACAAGTAGAAGGTTGTTGATTAATTCGACTCTAATTATAACATCTGGGGAGTCTAGGTTTACTCTTAGACGTTTTTTCATTGAGGAAAAGTAACTTTTTATGACTGCGTCCCCTGCTATCCTGGCGATGTCCATGGAGTTGAAGTCATGGACACCCACTCTTTTTGTTCTTATAGCGAAACTTTCACTAGGCTCTATAAATGAAAAATCAATACTTTTAATTTTTCTGTGGATATCTTCGAGTCCTGTGACCCTGGCAGATTTGAGTAGTAGTATGATTCTTTCACAGGTTCTTGCATGGTAATTTATCTTGTTGATTAACCCCTTTTCACATTTAAAATATACCCTACCTTTGTCTGTTTTTTCTATTTCACCTCCAAGTTCCCGGATTTCTGCTGCTGTCAGCTCTTCTAATCCTATCTGCGTCGTGGCATACAATTCCATCTTTTGAGGCGATAACTGACTCATTCTCCGCTTTTGAGGAACATGTAAATGATATAGGCTATTATGAGTATTATTATGACTGGAAGCAGCCATATAATCACATAGAAAGCCACAATTGCAAGTATCACCGCAACTATCAAATATATAATATCTCTTAGTTCCATATGATATCTTATATCTACTACTATTAATAATAATTTCCCTAATATATTGATACAAGGGGTAAGATGATGATATTCATTGTGAACAATCATGGCCAATACAACCATAGAATCCATAGGACGCTAAGATACCTTAACATACCATCAAAGATGATACCCAACACTATACCAGTTGATACTCTCCTAGACAATGAACCAGAGGGTATCATAATAGGCGGAGGACCATCAATAGAAGAAGCCGGAAACTCCATAGAATATATAAAAAGGATAGAAGTGCCCATACTAGGCATATGCCTCGGCCACCAACTAATGGCACTAGCATTCAATGGTAAAGTAGCTAGTGCAGAAGCTGAAGAATACGCCCAAATAGAAATAGAAATACTAGATGAAGATGACATATTCAAGGGCCTCGGAGCCCATATGAGTGTATGGGCCTCGCACAAGGATGAAGTTAAAATTCTACCAAGAAATTTTAAGATCCTTGCAAGATCAAATATATGTGAAATAGAAGCCATGAAACATGTTAAAAGGCCACTTTATGGCGTGCAGTTCCATCCAGAGGTCCACCACACACCCGAAGGTCCTATGATATTCAAAAACTTTTATAATGTATGTGAAGGTGTAAGATAATGTTCAATCCATCGGAATTCATAAAAAACGCGATAGAAGATATAAGGGAAACCGTAGGTGATGGGAAGGCAATAATAGCGCTCTCAGGTGGTGTTGACAGTTCAGTCGCGTCAGTGCTCGCCAGCAGAGCCATAGGAGACAGACTAGTAGCAGTCTTCGTAGATCATGGCCTTCTAAGGGAAGGTGAAGCAGATTATGTTAAGG
The DNA here is from genome assembly GCA_003584625.1 of Methanothermobacter sp. MT-2. NCBI lineage: Archaea > Methanobacteriati > Methanobacteriota > Methanobacteria > Methanobacteriales > Methanobacteriaceae > Methanothermobacter > Methanothermobacter sp. MT-2. The sequence continues at coordinate 543,273 of AP017647.1, forward strand.
AAACCTTCAGCGACCGCCTTAACCTACTATTCATCGACGCATCAGAAAGATTCCTAAAAGAACTCAAAGGCGTCATCGACCCGGAAGAAAAACGCAGGATAATCGGAAGAGTATTCATAGAAGTCTTCGAAGAAGTCGCAGAGGAAACAGGCGCAGAATACCTAGTCCAGGGGACAATAGCACCCGACTGGATCGAAAGCGAAGGTAAAATAAAATCACATCATAACGTCACACTACCACACGGCCTAGTCTTGAAGATAATCGAACCCCTAAGGGAACTCTACAAAGATGAAGTCCGCATCCTCGGCAGAAAACTAGGCCTACCAGACAAGATAATCAAAAGACAACCATTCCCAGGCCCTGGACTTGCCGTGAGAATAATAGGTGAAATAACCCCAGCGAAAATCAAAATATGTAGAATGGCCAATGCTATAGTAGAAGATGAGGTAATAGGCGCGGGATTAGATGAGAGGCTCTGGCAATACTTCGCAGTATTAACAGATACCATGGCCACAGGCGTGAAAGGTGATATGAGAGACTTCGGCTACCTAATCGTTTTAAGGATGGTTGAATCAATAGACGCCATGACAGCCCAGGTACCAGAACTGCCATGGGAACTCATAAAAAGGATATCAAAACGTATAACAGCCGAGATACCAGAGGTGACGCACGTAGCTCTCTCAGTGAGTGATAAACCCCCAAGTACCATAGAATTCGCATAAAATTTTATATGGAGATTATTCCAATAGATAAAATCATGATGAAGTTTAGCACACCACTACCAGGAGACACAGAATCACTTAAAAAAATCATAAAAGAACTGAAAGGAGACATATACGAAGTTTACATGGCAGGCCCATCTGAATTCATGGGCAGCGGCCGGGCAACACTACATTCACCCCTAATAGAGGATATTGGAAGACAAGTATCCTATGCACATAAACATAATATCAAATTCAAGCTCATATTAAACCCCTCATGCCTATCAGGACAACAACTAACCTCTAACGGATATAATATTTTTAGGAATTATTTTGAAGAACTAGAAACATTAAATGTGGATGCTGTTATAGTCTCGGATCCATACCTAGTAGAGATGCTATCAAAGGATCTGCAAAACCTCCAAATTGGAGTATCATGCATAGCACACGTAGACTCGTCACAAAGGGCCAAATTCTTCGAAGATCTCGGAGCGGATGAAATAACAATTGACACGAACATCAACAGACACTTCGACCTCTTAGAATCCATAAGAGATTCTACAGACTGTGAATTGAAGGTTATAGCAAATGAGGCATGCCTATACAAATGCCCATTCCGCTACTCACACTTTAACCTATTCTCACATATTACAGCATCACCACAGATAGCCATCATAGGAGACTACTACTTCGAAAAATGTATTTCACTCAGAGTCAGAGAACCCACCCTAATAATAAGATCCCCATGGATAAGACCAGAAGATGTCCCTGAATATGAAAAGATAGGCATCGACATAATAAAAATTTCTGGCCGGGCAAACACCACACAATGGATAATAGACACAATGAAAAGTTACACCAGTGGACATCACAAGGGCAACCTCCTAGAATTATTAGATTGTCCAAACGAATTAAGAGACCACTTCCACATACCAAACGAGAAACTTGAAGGTGCCATAGAACAATGGAAAACTTGTAAGAAGCTATGCCATAAATGTAATTTTTGTGAAACCCTCGCCAAGGAATTAATCCTTAAAAGAAGGGATATAGGATGAACAAAACAATAATGGAGTTGTCCCATGCACGAGACCAGATCGAGGACACACTCCAAGCCTTAACTGGTAAGGCAATATTCGTCCCAGAAGTTAAGGTCTTTAACATGGCATGCGGCTGCAGAGGATTACTAGCAGATCTCAGAGGCCTTGAAACAGAAGAAGCAGAAGTCTTCCGCAAAAAAATAACAAAAACCCTAAAAGAAACCCTGAAAAGATTAGACATCAAAACAGACATGATATATGCAAGGAACTTCCCAGGAACCTACATGGTCGTTGGCATAACAGCCAGAAAATTCTGCGGAAGATGCAAAAGAGAACTAGGAAGCCTAAGTTCACGCCCAGACATAACAATACTTAAAGGCTAAAAAAAACTATGATCAAAAACGATCTTAGAGTAGCTTGGAGACTATCAACGCAACCTCCTCAAGGAAACTCCTATCAACCTCATTAAAGGCCCCGGGCTCGTTACTGTCAACATCAAGAACCCCAAGGATCCCATCAGCCCTCTTTATGGGGACAGCTATCTCAGATTTAACACTCTCATTACATTGAAGATAATCCTCATCCTCCGAAACATCAACAACAATAGAAGCCCTACCAGTTCTCGCAACTCGGCCACAAACCCCACTATCTATAGGTATCCTAACATGTGGAGTGACCGGACCCCTATAGGGGCCTAATATAAGCTCATCATCCTCTAGCAGATATATTCCAACCCAATCAAAATATGGGATCCTTGAAAGCAATCCTATTATCTCATCAACTGACATATCTGCCCTGATTTCTCCAAGAACCCCATCAAGGATGGTCTTTTTAGTGGCTTTCATCAAAGATTATATTAGGATCCAACTTCTATAAAATTTTTCTGATGATAAAATCAAAGTATCTCTACCTTGAAAAGCTTACGAAGAATATCAGGTTAAAATTTTCAAATTTTGATAGGGAACTTGAAGGATTCACACCACCATCAGTTTTCATCGGAGCCTATAATTATCCAAGGGTCTATGCAGGGCCCCTTGTAACATCCCAGGGTAGTGATGTTCATCTCATGGACATGCCAGAAGAATGGATACCACAGGGTAAAAGTATCCATGAGATCATAGAATATCGTCTCAGTCTTGTCAGGGGCAAAAGAAGAGTTCATGTTAAGGGCCTTGATGACAAACTTGTTGAAAAACTTCAAGAGATAACACTTGCAAGGTCGCCTGTTGACAGCGAAGTGATATTCTCACATAAGCCGCGTGGCATGCAGTTTTTTGGGGATGAACACCCTCCACATGGACCAAGCGCCCCAATGGAGGACTTCCAAGTTGATAATGTGAGATGGGATCGGCACCTTGAAAAGACCTATTATGACAGCGACCTTAAAGCATCAGATGCAATATACAACCTTTATAGGATGGGTGTGCCCTTCTCCTCTATACAGAAGGCTCTTTCAGTGGGTGCTCTTGGCATTGAAGGGAGACGCAAACTTGTCCCTACCCGTTGGTCTATAACAGCCTGTGACAGTATAATAGCAGACAGACTCCTTAGAAGGGTTAAGGAGTATGAGATTATCGACTCCTATAAGATATATGAATTTGAAAGTTTTAATAACAGGTATATTATAATATTGACACCTACAAGATGGCAATATGAATGGATGGAAGCCTTCCTTGGGGTTTTAGGATCTGAAAAGCTTATATTCTCTGATCATGAGATTGGAGGTTCGAAGAGGGGATATTCTAGGGTTGGGGGTTGTTATTACAGTTCGAAGATGGCTGTTCTTGACGCTCTTGATCGTGAAGAGAAACAGGCCGGTGCGATAATATTGAGGGAAGCATACCCAGGATACATACCATTAGGTGTGTTCAATGTACGTGAAAACGTTAAAAGTGCAATGAACCAAACACCAATAGAATTTAACAGTCTCGAAGGCGTTTTAGAGTATATTAAGGGACGTTTAAAACTTGGAGTTGACAGGTATATACTGGAAGGTTGCCTTCTCAAGGAAACTAGTAGACAGACAAGCCTCGACGAATTCACAGGGAGGGATAAAAAGTATTAGACCTTAAATTTAGAAGACCATCAAAAGCTGCTAGAAAAGCCATCTGCAAAGTTGCTATGGAACCATACAAATCAAAGAGTATCCTAAAAGAAGTTGAAAACAGAATAGTTGAATTCACTGGACATCAGACAGTTAAAATTGTGAATAGTGGGAACGCCGCCCTACTAATCGTTATGAACAATCTACCCCCACCTTTCCTCATACCAGATGAAGGCGGCTGGAGAGGCTTCAAACAAATCCCAAAACTACTCAATAAAAAAACCATAACATTAAAAACTCGCCTAGGCATCATAGAACCTGAAACACTTGAAACCATATTCAGGGATAAGAAGCCATCAGCACTTTTTCTCACAAGTTTCGCGGCTTATACAGCTGAACAGCCAATCAAGGAAATCTATAATATATGCTCTGAAAATGGTGTGATGCTCGTTGAGGACGCTTCAGGGAGTATAGGCGACCCTGAAGGTCGTCTATGTAACAGTGACTATAATCATGTTATAATAGCCTCAACAGGATCCCCTAAGATAGTGAATGCTGGTGGAGGAGGCTTCATAGCAACCTCAACAAGGAGAATACTCGAGGATAATATACTTTTAAGGACCTTGAAAGTTGACCCTTATCTTCCAGCCGCCATAAACGCGGAACTTAAAAAGGCGCCGCACACCCTCAAAAAGCTCCTTAAAGCCACAAAATACATTAAAACCAGGCTGGGAAATGTTTACCATCCAAAGAGCAGAGGTGTGAACGTGATCATACCCTCGGAAAACCCTAGAAAAGATGCTGCAAAACTCCGGGAGATGATAAAAGTGGATGGTAACATTTTAACGGTCTGTCCAAGCTATGATCGTCTGAAAAGGAAGGCCATTGCAGTTGAGATAAAAAATTTAGAGATAGAATCTCTTAAAAAGGACAACCTGGATACCCTGGTAGAGTTGATAGCATCTATGATTCGAGGATGAGTAGGGTTGTGCGCTCCATAAGAGCCCCTGTAACACCTACAAGTTTTATCTCATTCTCTGTCAGACCATATAATCTTTTAAGGTACTCTGTGTCTGGTTCAAGCACGCTATCGTCCCGTTCAAATATCCCTGATAGTTCATCTAACTTATCCTGAGAGTCTATGAGGACCGCGCATATGTCCATCAGCCCCTCTTTTAAGCCAACCATCTGAAGGGCTTTGTCTATTTGTCTTGTGGCCGCAGTCCTCAAACATATTTCTAGGCCTATGTCCTTTGCTATGTTCTCTCCCCTCTGGAATGCTTTAATTGCATGGATAGTGGAATGTAAAACATGTTCTCTACCAGCCACGGCCCTTGCGTCCATTAACTGGACGATCCCACCTTCTAGGCTGGCTAGGATTTCATCTATTTTTTTTATTTCGCCTTTAAATCCTAGAATCTTAATATTGGTCATGTTTTCTTCCTTTCATTTGCTAATAGGCGGTTAACTCCACTTATGAATGCCTCTACACTGGCCATTATAATATCTGGTTGGGTGCTTCTTGCACTTATGATCTTATCTTTGTATCTGAGTTTTATTATCACGTCGATAAGGGCATCTGTACCTCCTGTTATGGCATCAACGTGATATTCCTCCAATTTTATATCAGCAAAATCCTCCAAACTCTTTTTTATAGCTACTATGGCCGCGTCAACAGGTCCAACACCTATACCTGCTTCTAGGATCTCCTTTTCATTTACTCTTAGTTTTACTGATGCTGTTGGAGTGACTTTATTCCCGGAGACTACTGTGACTTCTTCTAGGTTCACCATCTTGTCTTCTACGATGCCTAGCACGTCTTCTGCTATTGCCTGAAGATCCACATCTGTCACACATTTACCCATGTCACCTAGAGATTTAACCCTTTCAAATATCTTTTCTAGTTGTCTTTCATCGACTTTTAAATCGAATTCTTCCAATTTTTCTTTCAAGGCGCTTGTACCGATATGTTTGCCCATTACGAATCTTCTCTTACGACCCACAAGTTCGGGTGTTATAGGTTCATATGTTTCAGCTTTTTTAAGCACACCATCAACGTGTATGCCTGCTTCATGGGCGAAAGCGTTTTCACCTACTATGGCCTTATTAGGTTGGATATATACGCCTGTGAGTCTTGCAACCATCTTGGAAATGTCATATAACATTTTTATATTAATGTTAGTTTTGACTTCATAGAGGGAGTAAAGGGCCACTACCAGTTCCTCGAGGGCTGCGTTACCAGCCCTTTCACCTATACCATTTATTGTTGCGTGTACTTGGCTTGCGCCGGCCCTGAGGCCCATGAGTGAATTTGCAACTGCTAGTCCGAAGTCGTTATGGCAGTGCACACTTAGGGGTGCTTTAAGTTTTGAAAGTTCGCCATAGAATTTGTAGGCTCTTTCTGGTGTTAGGATCCCCACGGTGTCGCATGCGCAGATTCTTTCGGCTCCTGCGTTTATACCTTCTTTTAGTATTTCTTTTAGGAATTTCATGTTGCTTCTTGTGGCGTCTTCGGCTGAGAATTCTATGATTAATCCATGGTCCTTTGCATATTGTATGGCTTCTATTGCGCTTTCTTTTACTTCTTTTTGGGTTTTTCTGAGTTTTTCTTTGATATGTAATTTTGAGGTTGGGACTACTAGGTGTATGCTGTCAACGTCACATTCTAGTGCAGCGTCGATGTCTCCTTTTAGGGGGCGTGCGAAGCTGCATATTTCGGCGTTTAATCCCTCTTTTGTGATCTTTTTCATGGCTTTTCTTTCGCCTTCTGATGTTATGGCTGAGCCGGCTTCGATGATGTCAACGCCAAGATCGTCTAGTCTTAGTGCTATTCTAAGTTTTTCTTCTGGTGTTAATGAGACTCCTGGTGTCTGTTCACCGTCTCTGAGTGTTGTATCTAATATTTTCACTCGCAAGATCATCCCCCTAACTTCTCTTTTTTATTATGTGTATGATCCTAGTGAGGCTTTTATGCATTCTTATGGCATGTTTTTCTTTTATTGTGAATTTTTCATCTATTATTTCTTCTAGGTGGAATGGTGTTGCTATGCATATTCTTCCATCTTCTTGGAGGTTATGTTTTGCTGTTTTGAAGAATTCTCTATAGAGTTTTTCTTGTTTTTCTCCGCGTGTTGAGGCGGATATACCATATGGTGGGTCTGTTACAATGGCCTTCACGGGCTTTTCTAGTCTGAGTTTCCTGGCATCGGCCCTTATAAGTTCATAGTCTTTTATACCATAATATTTAAGGTTTTTTTCCGTTCCTTTAACCATTTTGGGGTCTATGTCGGCTCCGATGATCCTGGCCCCTATTATGCCTGCTTCTATGAGTATGCCTCCTGTGCCGCAGAATGGGTCTAGTAGTGTTTCCCCTTCTTTGACACTTGAAAGGTTGACCATGCACCTGGCAAGTTTCGGGCTCATTGAACCGGGATAAAAGAATGGCCTTTTATGCGGCTTTACCCTGTTAAAGTGTTTCTTGTCGGTTTTATATAATCTTTTTGTGATAAATATTTTATCTTTTTTTATGATCGGGCGGATTATTGTCCTGGGATTTTCTAGGTTTACTTGGAGGTGTGGATGTTTCTTTTTTATGATGGTGCCTATTTTTTTTTCTATGAGTGGGGATTCTATTGGGGTTTTGTCCATTTTTTTTACTCTGACTGCGAAGTTGTCCTTTATTAGTTGTTCCCATGGGAGTTTTTTTATATTGTTGATTTCTTTTGTTGTGGATATGAGTTGGCATATTTCGTGTGTGTAGGCTAGTCTGGAGAGGGTTGGGATTTTCTCTGGTGGGATGTCTATTATCATTATTTTGTTTTTGTGATATTTTATCTTGTATTCTGTTTCTAGTAGATTCTTGACTTCGCTTGCTGGTAATGTGTTATGTTCGCCTGATAAAATCAGTGCTATTTCCATAGTCTTGTCACCTTATTCCAGATGAAGGATGGTATCATTGATTGTATTAGGCCTCTTTTTAGGAATTCTTGTATTAGTGGTGTTTGTTTGTCCATGTCACCATACTCTGATATTATATTTTCGAGGTTCTTTTCTTTAATTTTTAGGATGAGGTGGTCTAATCCTTTATTGTCTAGGAGTTTGAAGGTTTTCTGCACTCTGAGTTGGTTTTTGATTTCGTTTCCATAGATTTCATGGTATTTTTCATCGTATTTTTTAAGCAGACTAGGATCTTCTTTATCCAAGGCCTCCTCTATGGTTTCAGCGGCGATTTTCGCGGCTTTGAAGCCCATTACCAGGCCTCCGCCGGTGGTTGGTTTTACTTGGCTGGCTGCGTCGCCTATAAGGATGCATCTGCCCTTGTATAGTTTTTTGTTTGGGTTTGCTTCTGGTATGTTTCCTTGATATTTTTCAAGTATCTTGAATTGGGTTGAAAAAGTTTTTATGAATTTGACTAGAAAACTCCAGGGTTTCCTGGATTTTGAGAAGAAGCCGATTCTTGTCATTGTCTCAGATAGGGGTATTCTCCAGAGGAATCCTGGGCTGATATCTGCGTTGATTTTCAAGTCGAGGAATTCTGGGTTCATTCTAGTGTCATTGAATTCTATAAGGTATTGTCTTGCGAGGAACCCCCTTTGATTTGGTTTGAATCCCATTGCATTGACGAGGATGGGGGCTGATAACTTATCTTCATTGTTTATTGTTATTTCACCCTTGTTATGGTCGATTTTTGTCACTTTCTTGTTTTTTAGGAGTTCGGCTCCGCTGGAGACGGCCTTCTCTGCTAGATATTGGTCGTAGGATATTCTGTCGATTACATAGGCCTCCACATTATCCTTGGAGATTTTTATGGTGTGTTCTGAGGGTGAATGTATAATCGCGCCTTTCACTTTGTTTATTATGAACTTGTCTGGTAGTATGTTAACTTTTTTTATCTTCCAGGATACTAGTCCCGCGCATTGGAGGGGTAAGCCTACTATACTCTTCTTTTCGACTAAGGCTACTTTGAAGCCTTTATCTGCTACTAGTCTTGCGAGTGTGGATCCGCTTGGACCGGCTCCTAGAACGAGAACATCATAATCCCACATTTAGATCCTCCACCATCTCCCCCTTGGAATCACCTTAATCTTTTGAATTTATCTGAATGTCTTTTGAGTGGTGACCCACCACTTGGATGTTTATCCCTCTCTGATCTCTTTTCATGGGATGCTCTCCCATAGTCTCCTCTCATCAACTGGTTTATCATTTGGTTTATCCTTTGTGGGTTTGGGGCGTTTTCTAGGATTATTGGTGTGTGTTCGTGTCCCCCGAATATTTGAATGTCAGCTGCTGACATTAAACGTTCTAGGAAGGTCTGGGAGAATATCACATCCACTATCTTATCATAGTAAATGTAGGAGATTTCTCGTTTTATTAAACCTTTTTCTATGATAACTCTTTGATCGGTTAGAATGTACCTTGTATACTTCCAGGATATGAGATATATTATTGCTTTGATGATCAATATTAATATAATGATCAGGAATATCCATGTTATAATCTGGGCAAGGGGCAGATTAACAATGGATGATATGGAATATTCAAGTTTTGCAGCGGCTTCCATGGCAAATGGTAGGATATAGAAGAGTATCACAACCACGATAAGGTCTAGGATGATGGAACTTGAATAAAGGAATAAACGGGGATGAGTACTATAGATGATTTTCTCACCAGCAAAAGTTTCCATGATATCACCATTATAAAGATTAATAGTCTAGAAACTATTATAGTATCTTGATGAAGGAAAATATAAGGATTAAGGAGACTAGGATAAAGCTAGTTACTGACATTGAAAATCACAATCTCCAAGATTTTATATTAAGGGAAAGATTACTCCTTGAAGAATATATAAGACGCAAACCATACTTTCTCACATCCCTCGAACCATTATCAGTGAAAAAAGGACCCGCCATAGCTAAGATCATGGCGAAAGCCGCGCTAATCAGTGGAGTGGGGCCAATGGCAGCGGTCGCGGGGACAATATCCGAACTTTCACTCCACCATCTCATTGATAAAGGTTCAAAACATACCATAATTGATAATGGGGGGGATATAGCCTTCATAAATAATAGGAAGATTACCATAGGATTATATGCGGGCGATTCACCACTCTCAGGGGAGATAGGATTCCAATTCAAGACTAGTAGAAAACCCAAAGGAGTATGCACATCTTCAGGTACCATTGGACACTCTATAAGCTTTGGCCGGGCCGATGCCGTGACAGTATTCGCCGATAGGGCTAGTGTGGCTGATGCCCTTGCAACATCAATCGCCAACGCAGCTAATGGAAAAAAGGATAATGAGGCGGTGGAAAACGCCCTAGAAAAAGCTGAGGATCTCAGGGATCATTTCAATGGGGTCTTAGTGGTTGTTGGTGAAAATGCTGGTATAATCGGTAGAATACCGAGGCTGGTGAAAACAGATAAAAAAGTGACAATAGGCGAGTTATGGGAGGTTTAGCCTCAGATCGCCCATCATTCATCACTTATCTCAGAGCTCATAGGGTTCATCATAGGCCAACTACACACTCAAAGGGCTAACCGAACATCACCCCAGCTTCTCGCCCGAAATCTTCCTCTTTTTCAATTCCACTTATCTTATCAACCGCATTTAAGAAGTCGTTCATTGTAACTTCTTCCCTCTCTTCTCTTATGGCGAACATACCGGCTTCTGTGCATATAGCCTTTAAGTCGGCGCCTGATAACCCATCTGTCATCCTTGCGATGAGGTTTATGTCAACATCCTCTGCAAGTGACATGTTAGCAGTATGAATCTTGAGGATTTCCCTTCGCCCTTCCTCGTTTGGTAATGGAACCTCTATGAATCTGTCGAATCTGCCTGGTCGCAGTAGTGCAGGGTCTAGGATGTCGGGTCTGTTTGTGGCCGCGACTATGCCAACATCGCCTCTTGATTCGAAACCGTCAAGCTCGGCGAGAAGTTGCATGAGGGTTCTTTGAACTTCCCTGTCCCCACTTGTTGAACTTTTAAGTCTTTTCGCTGCAACAGCATCGATTTCATCGATGAATATTATGCTCGGGGATTTTTCCTTGGCTAATTCGAAGACGCCTCTCACGATTCTTGCACCTTCACCTATATATTTTCTGACGAATTCTGATGCAACTATCTTTATGAAGGTTGCATGTGTTTCATGGGCAACAGCCTTTGCAAGGAGTGTTTTACCAGTACCTGGGGGGCCATAGAGCAGAACACCCTTAGGAGGTTCGATACCCACCTTTTCGAAGAGTTCTGGTTTGATTAATGGCAATTCTACTGTTTCTCTGACTTCTCTTATCTGTTCTGCTAGGCCTCCTATCTGGTCATATGTTACATCTGGTCTTTCCTCAACTTCCATGCCTGTGACTATCGGATCCTTCTCTGATGGTAGCACGTCAACTATGCTGAATGTTTGCTGGTTTAGGGCTACACGGGCCCCTGGCTCTAGTAATTTCCTGTCTATGAACCTTGAATAACTAATAACGAAATGAGGGCCTGTGCTGCTTTTCACGGCTACTCTGTGGTCGTCTAAGACTTCTGTGACCGTGGCTATAACTAGTGGGGGTGTTCTGAACCTTTCTATCTCCCCTCTGAGGGATTCAACCTCCCTGTCTAGTCTTAGTTTTTCATTTTCTATGAGGAGTTTATCCTTTTCAAGTTTTTTTATCTTCCATGTTAACTTCCTTTTTATCTTGGCATTCTCCTCTTTAAGGGTTCTTATCTCCTTTTTTAATTCTTCAATTTTTTTAAAAAGGTAGAGTTGATTATTTTCCATGATTATAGAGCACTCCTATACAAATTTTTTTATTGGACCTTCCCCCTCAAGGCGTTTTTTTTGGGGTTGTTTCCTTTCATTGAGAAATGTTAGTTCCCACCACATACCCGCTGGGTTTGGGTGGATTTTTTTATCTCTCCATCGGCCTTCAGGACCGTCCCAAGCCCCACACTCTAATATTCATTTAATCAGCTAGGATATTGTGTAAGGGGTTATTACAGCCTCCTTGTACAATTTCCTTGACTTTTATGTGATTATAACTATTTCTCTGAAACTATATAAAGTTTTTTCTCAAACCTTGAAAAAAAATCTAAGATGGGATAAAAGTTAAATTATATCATGGATCTATTATATAAAAAAGAGGGAGATCTTCTATGAGATGCGAGATTTGCGGCAAGAAGATCATTGGCAAACCCATCAGGGTTAAAATTGAAGGTTCAGTCATGGACGTGTGCAATGACTGTTCAAAATTTGGGAAGATACAAAAACAACCAGAAAAACCTAGAAAAGCCCCTAGAAGGAGGGTTGCTAGGACAATAGAACCAGTATATGAGGTCTTGGAAGATTATAATAGGATTATTAGGGAAGCTAGGGAGAAAAGGGGCTGGTCAAGGGAAGATCTTGCCAAGAAGATAAATGAGAAAGTATCAGTCATTCATCGTATAGAATCTGGTAGAATGGAACCAGATATAAAACTCGCTAAAAAACTTGAAAAAACCCTTAAAATCCGGATACTGGAAAAATTCGAGGAAGAAGAAACCCCAGAATTGAGGATGGGATCATTTAAAGGCGCTACCATAGGGGATGTGGCCAGGATAAGGAAACGTTAACCCCTTTTATGCGAATAATATCCCCTGAATAGGGGAGCTCCCATAATAAGCTCCCCTAAAAGTTTATTCTCAGGGTATTCCCGGCTTACAACTACTACATGGGCTGGGGGATGTATACCCTTTATCCTCATTATAGATGTTGTATCATCCTCCTCAACATTAACCGCAACAGCCAAGGAAGACCTCCTTTTCAACTTCCCACCAAGGATTGACGAAACTATCTCATCTGCCATTCTATTATCTACAAGGCGAGGTTTACCAATTATCTTCAAATTCGCATGCCTTTCAAGATCCGCCAAGGCATTAAGCAATTTTTTCCTAGTATCAGCCCTTAAAAGTATTAAAGCCATCCCATATCAACTTCTTCTAAATGAACTTATAAGAGTGCTCCTAAACAATAGTAAGACTAAAAGGACGCATCCAAGTGCTGTTTGTATATCACCCAATATTTCAAAAGTCACGGATCCTATAGGGAGATCCATCGGCGGCGCGGTCCTATCATCTGGTAAAGGAGTGTAATAGACCCCAACAGCCCTTGAACTAGGCTTCACATTTATATCCTTTGGCTCAACATAATTAACACCTATAATAAGACCACTATCTATTGCATCATTTATCGCCTTTGCTATGGCCTCCTCACTATAACCATCCCTTTTAACCGTGGACTTAACTATCTCCTGTGTTGTCTGTATAACACCAGCTTCATCACTACCATACACTGAAACAGAAATGCTACTCTTGGTGACTGTTATAGCATCCCTGAGGGCATCATAGGCATAGATGGTCTTAAGAGGTGTTCCATCCAGTGGACAAACCTGATAATTTTCAGCTGTTGGATACCCTACACTCCAACCACAATATGGACAAACCTTTGCATAGGGTTGATCCATCGGATAACCTGTCTCATTCAAATTGGCAGGTGTAAACATGTCACCAGTGCTTACACCAGACGCCACATTAACAGCACCACCACCATACTTTTCACCAGCATTTATTGAAACATCTTTAAAGACCTCGGCCACTATCGTTGTGGCAGGATATCCGTCACGTATCATCTTACCAATCTTTATCGCCTCTTCTTTTCTGACATTAGCCGCAGTACCATACAATGGATTGCCATGAGTGTTTCTGAGATGGATTATAGCACCCTTTTTACCTGGTGGCAGCACCGCTAATCCACCAGAATATGGTGTTACTGTGATAGTACCATCATCTTCTACAATGACGAGATAGGCATCAAATGATCCCCCTACTGCCGCCCCTTTACCAGGACCGCCGCACATGATCCTTATACCTGGATATCCACTAGCAGCCGAAGCAGCCTCTGCGGCAGTACCACCATTTTTAAGGATGTTTATAGCATCCACAATTGCCATGAGTCGTGGGATAGCCTCTCCTTCACCCCCTGAGAGGATTGTGAAACGATTTTCCTTAGATAATATGAAGGTTGATTGGAACATGTTCTGTGCAAAGGACATGCTACCCCCTGCAAATCCATTGGGGTCTTCTCCAGTGGGGTCTGTTACCACTATAACATTGAGGGTTGCGGCTGCAGAGCCCATTAAGATGTTGAATATTATGAATATCACAAGAAATTTGAGTGTTTTATTCATCATCCTCTTGACACCTCTCATTTGACTTCCACCACTGAAAAGTCCTCAATGACATTCACGGTTACTATACCTGTTTTCTTATCTACTTTAACATCCGCGGCTACAATAGGGGTGAGACTGGTTCCTGGTATTGTTGATAACTTGGCGAATTTCTCGGCATTTGCTATAGCCTCGTCTAATGGTATGCTTCTTTTAGATGTTACAAGGGTATCCCCTTTAATATAACTTCCTTGTCTGAAACCGGCAGCTGCAACATTGGCTCTTATGGATTCGATGGGTACTATATCATTACCTTTGACTATGATCCCAGATATTGGCACACCTTCTGGTTCCTGTGTTGATGATGCATAGGAAAGGTATGTCATGAACCTCCCTGAGACTATAAGAAGGTATGCTACTAATAGTATGAATAAGGTATCTCTTCTCACCCTAATTAACATTGATCTCCCTCTTTTAGGATTTTTTCAAGTAACTTTGATGCAGGGTCCATCCCCTGGGCACCTATTAGGAGTATTATATCATCCTCAGCAGCTCTATTTAATGCTTCAATGAGCGCATCCTCAAGTTTATTCAGATGAGTGTATTCTATCCCATATTCTTTGAGGACTTCAAGGAATACCTGCCTTTCATCATCTTTTACAATGTTGAGATCATCTACCACATCATCACTATCAGTTACTATAAGATTATATTGTATATCTTTTATTGTTTTTGCGAGGGCCCTTGCATTTGCAATGTTAATCTCTTTTCCACGGGAGCCTCTTATGGCACATACTATCCATAATCTCCTTTTCATGGCAGCCGCACTTTCTACCGTCGCCTTTATACCATCCGGATTGTGGGCGAAATCGTCTATGATGAGAGGAGACTCATGTATAATAGAAAATCTTCTCTTCAGAGGTTTATATGATAATACACCAGCTTTTATGTCATCTAATGGCAATTTTAGGCAAATGCAGGCGGCTATAGCCGCGAGGGTGTTCTGTATGAAATGTTTACTCTTAAAGGGGAGGGAATCTCCCTCAATAAATAATCTATCACCAACATAAACACCATCTTCTTGACATGAGATCTGTGAATCATCACCATAAAAGAAAACTTCCACCTTTTTATTCAACCCCGCCATTGACCTTACACGCTCATCCTCACAATTCAAAACAGCAAAACCCCCATTCATAGCCCTCACAGCACCTGAAACCTCCCAAAAGGCTTCATCTATAGAATTCACCAATCCTATATGATCCAAGGCAACATTTGTGATCACAACAATCTCAGGGTCTATTGCACGTGTCATGAGATAAGCATGATCTTCCATCATCCTACCAAGCCAACCTTGAACCTCTGAAACTTCTATTACTAGATACTCAAATTCCTTTTCCCGGGATTCCTCTGCTATCTGGGCTGGGACAACCGGATCAATAAGAGTGTTAAATTCCGATTTTGAATCTGTATTAGTGTAAACTTCCCTCCCAGAAACCTTTAAAATATGATATATCATGTGCGTGGTTGTTGATTTACCATTAGTACCTGTAACCACAAGCCTCCTAGTTTCAGGCGCGAATTTCCCAATAGTCCATTTAAGAGCGAATGCATTAGCAACCTCTATCCTATCAACTAGAATAATGGGAAAACCAGAATCCCCCGCAACCCTGAGAGCCCCCCCACGAGGATTTGCTGTTATAATAGCACAAACACCTTTCTCTAAGGCCATCTTCACACCATTATCATCAATCCAATGCCTTATAACAATATCACCTTCACCAGCATTACCCAGTGTGGTGAAAATGCCCTTAAATCTCCTGTCAGGGCCTTTAAGCTCTCCTTGGATCTTATCTGCTATAACTTGGAGGGAAAGCACCATGTTAATCGCCAAAATACCTTTGCTTGCTAACCTAACTTAAGAAATATAAGCCTATAACACATACAATCAATGTTATGAGCCAATACAAGAATACTATACCCTTCTCTGATAAACCTTTATGATGGAGTGTGTGATGCAATGGCTCCACAGGAAGCCTTATAATATGAGCCCTATGAAGCAAACTTATTATAACAGAAACAATGGGAACTGCTAAAGCCAAAACACCAAAATATACAGTATCTGTTAGGATCACAGCAGCCGCATATCCACCCCCAAGGGCAAATGATCCTGTATCACCCATAAATATTGATGCCGGGTACCTGTTAAATACTAAAAAGCCCAAACTTGAACCAGCAAGTACAATGAAGGTCATGGCCTCCACAGACCTTGAATTCAAATACAAGAATATTGCACAGGAGAGAGATGCTATAGCTATTATACCAGCTGCCATCCCATCCATCCCATCTATAAGATTAACAGCATTTATAGCGCCTATCACGCCAAAGATTACCAAGGGTATCATGAAAACTCCAAGTTGGAACCCTCCAAGTGTGGTTAAGGCGCCTGAAAGCACAAGCAAAACCCCGGGGAGACACTGTACAATTATTTTATCCCTCTCCCTAATCTCATACTTTATTGGGGCTTCCCCAACCACAGAGACAAGACCCTTCTCTTGAAGTCTTTTGAATTCGGCTTTTGCCTTTGGAGTTGCGACTCTAGCCTCTTCACCAGGTTTTAGGATCAGTTGACCTATCTCAACCGGCCTCTTAGAAATGTTCCTTACGACCTTTTGAACTTCCTTTGTCCTTAAACCGAGTAGGTCATCAAGTAAACCTATCAAAGCCGAGGCCATTATTATTAGGGTGGTTAATATAAGGTTGATGTTGTCTTTTAGGAGGATTGCCATTGATATTATCGCTAGCAGCATCCCTAAACCGCCCATGGTGGGTGTTCCTGTTTTATGTTTGTGTTCTGTGACAATTGGCTTGTCCCCGATCTGAGCATCCCTTAGGATTTTCCTCACAAAGAATGTGAAAATCATTGAGAGTATTATTGTGGCAATGAGTATTTCTATGAGTTTTAAGCTCATCATATTCACCGTATATTCAATTTTTTAAGGATTTCCTCGGCTTTCTTTTCGTTCGCAGCCCTTATGGTTATCCGCCTATGACCTTCTGGGCCGTGTAGTATCCAACTATTTTCCCCCTTGAAGGTTTTTGGGGGTTTCTCATATTCGAATTTGCCTACTGGTATTTCTAGGGCGTGGAATTTTTTTGGTGTGAGTTTTTCTGGTTTCCATTCGCCGATGGCCATGTTAACTAGTTGTTCGAGTGGGTGTATTCCTGTTGAGGCGGCTGATATGTATCTTGTACCGCTTGGTCTTGTGTTAACCTCGATTGCATATAATTTTCTGTTTTCTGGGTTGAATATCATGTCGATGTCTGTGTTTCCTTCTGCTTGGAGTTTTTCTGTTATCTTCTGGGCTAATCTTAGCACTTTACGGTTGTTTAATCCTGGGATTTTCGCTGGGGCTTTTTTTGTTTTTTTGAGTGGGTGTATGCCCTGGGTGGTTGTTTTGCCTTTGTCGACTACTACAAGTGGGGATGATTTATGGTTCCATCTTAGGACTTCTACTGAGATTTCGTGGCCGTTGATATAGTCTTCCATCATGGCTTTTTTATGGGATTTGAGGTATGATTTTATACTATTTTTGTCTTTTGCTATGAGTAGGTTTTGGCCGCCTTGTCCTTTTTCTTGTTTTAGGACTGTTGGGTAGTTTGTTTTTGGGATTTCTCCTTCTTTTATTATATGATATTTTGGGGTTTTTATATTGTTTTTTTCGAAGAATTTTTTGGTTTTTATCTTGTTGGTGGATATTATGGTGGTTTTTGTGTTTGATGCTATTACTGGTATGTTATATTCTTTTTCTAGTTTTTCTTTCATTCTTGCAACTTGGATTAGTGGGGGGTCTACGCCTATGAGTGGTACTATTGCGTCGACATCTTCTTGAAGTGCTATTTCCATTGGTGCTTCCATTCCTCTTGGTACTATATGGTATTTGTCTGCTAAGTGTAGGTTTGGGCTTTTTGGGTTGGATTCTGTGAGTATTGTTGTTATACCCATCTTTTTTGTATATTCTGCCACGTCATTGAATAGGCGGGCGCCTATAAAGAGTATTTTCATTGTTATCACTGGATTGTTTCTTTGAGGATTGAGTTGAGTTTTTCCATGGATTCTTTCACTGGTTTTGATATTTTGGTTGAGAATTCTAATTTTTTGGGTTGTATTCCTATGAGTGTTATCTTGTAATCTTTATGGGTTTTGAGGTATTCTATGAGGAATGATAGGGGCATTGCATGTGTTGATATGTTGTAGTTGGCTATTTCGTCTTTTTTTATGATTTTTATCGTGCCGGGTTCGGCTCCCATTTCCACGGCGTCTATGATTATGATATGGCTTGGATCTTCCATTTTGATTTTCCCTGTGAAGTTTTCTGGTACTGTGCCACCATCTATAACTGTGAGGTTTTCTTTTCTGTTTTTTGAAAGTTTTTTGGCGATGGCTGGTCCTAGGCCGTCGTCGCCCCTTAGTTCGTTTCCAACGGTGAGTATGAGGATTTTTTCATGGTTTTTGAGGAATTTTTCGAGTTTTGTTTTTATGGACATTTTTGATCCTCTAGGTCTTTGATTTTGGTTTTTATTGTTTGGAGTCCTCCGCCCATTTTATAGGATAGTGAGATTTTTAGTATGTAATCTTTTTCTTTGATTTCTTCTATTGGTATAAGTAGTGGGTTGTTCATCATACTGGTTGGGCCTGCGATGATGTTCTCTGTGAGTAGTGTGAAGGTGGTTATTTTCAAGCCGTTGATTTTACCGTTTGCTGGGATTTTGAATGTTTTTTTATATTTTTCTTTTATTTTTTTGTTGAATATTATATTATCGTAGATTGTTAGTTTTCCTTTGGTCTTGTATTGGCAGTTTTCATCGTATCTTATGGTCTCTGAGTCCATTTCTATTGGTTCCACTCCGTTTATGACACCGTAGGGTATTATGCACCCGTCTTTTTTGAGGTGTTTCAGGCTTTTGTTTATCACTGGGACTTGTTCTTCGTCTATTAGGGCTGTGTCGAGCATTTCACAGATTATAGTATCGGCTTTGAATGGGAAATCATATGATAAGGCGTCTCTGTTAACTACTTTCACGTTTGGGATGTTTTTAAGGTTCTGGGAGGCGTATGATGCTATCTTTTCATCTTTTTCTATTGCAAAAACAGTTCGGGAGTATGGTGCCGCGAAGTAGGATAAAATCCCACTACCAGCACCTATATCATAGACTATCCCATGTGCATGTTCTTTTATGGCTTCATAAAAGCATGAAAGCCTCTCATAATCTTTTAGAAGGTTGTAATGGTATGTTGTTACAAGGAATCTCATAAGGTTATTTTTCATGTTCTATATCTTTGCCAGTGGATGTGCTTATGAGTCTTACATGTTCCACGCCTTTGAGTCTCATCATCTTTTCTGTTAGTTCGCGGATCTTGTCAACGTCACCCTTGACAACTATTACTTCGAGGCAGTGTCTTTCTGTCATGTGCACGTGCATAACAGCACTTATGTATTCGCGGTAGGCATGTTGTATGTCTGCAAGATCTTCCATAACCCCTGTATAATGATGGTCATAGATGACAGCGATTACACCGACTCTTTCTCCTTCCATCTCTTTCATCCACTGGTAACGGACTATATAATCTTTTATAGCATCCCTTATACCCTTAGACCTTGACTGATAACCTCGATCCCGTAATACCTCATCAAACTCGCTCAGTAAATCCTTTGGTAATGACATGCTTATACGCATCATAGCTATTACTCCTCCTCTACTTTCATATTAAAATATTATATTAATAATCTAACATAATATTTAAAGCTTCGACAAGTCTAAAAATTTATCCATCCCATAGGATAATATTATCAAAGGGGAGATTCTCAATCCTATAGGGGAGAATAACCATAAATGGAGATTCACAGGATAAGAGTTGAGAATTCAACCACCCCCACACTAACCGTGAGGGATGCCCAACTCCCCTCCCTTAAGATAGGTATGTATCATCATTTATAAACTTTAAAGGTGGTGAGAAGCCCATCTCCCCCCATCATCTTGGATGGTGTCTCCGACGGGCGTTAAAGATGAAGGTTAAAGAGGCCATGAACCCAGAAGTTATCACAATAAGCCCGGATACAAAGCCGATAGAAGCCTTTGAAAAAATGTACAAACATGGTATCAGAAGACTTTTCGTAGTAGATGATAAAGGAAAGCCGGTAGGAGTAGTATCCTACACAGACCTTGTTGGGGTTCTAGGATCCAAGAAACCCGAAAGGAAACTGAAAGTAGAGGATATCATGGTCAAGGATGTTATCACAATATCTGCTAAAGATGGAATAGAAGACGCTGCAAATCTCATGTTAAGGGCTGACGTTTCAGGCTTGCTCGTAATAGAAGATGAAAAAGCGGTTGGTGTTATAACAAAGACTGACATTTGCAGATTAGTAGCAGCAGGCATACTAGTCCCCATATAAGCTTATGGGAGAACAGCATGATAATAATAACAAAAAAGGAGAACATAATATACGAGGAGATAAAAGACCTTAAACCAGAATTCCCAGATGGGATACCTGAAAAGATAATTAAAATGAAAATAGACATCTCAGAACACGACTACCATGAAATACTCAACAATCTACAATCAAAAAATCTCATAATACGTGAAAACAGTAAAATAAAACTCCAAGACATCCAAGATAAAATCAAAGTAGTCGAAAACAAAAGAGAAGTTAAAATCGAAGAACTAAACCAACTAGAAAAGGAAACCCTCAAAACCATCAAAAACCTGACAGAAAACAGTCTCATATCCCGTTACACCCTCGAAGGAAACCTACTATACGGCAAACTAAAACTAGACAACCTAAAAATGTACAAACTCCTACTATCATTAGAAAATAAAAAAATACTCAAAAAAATCCAAAGAAAAGATGGTGAATACTACAAACTCCTAAAACCTCCCATCACATGAGACCGGGAGACTCCTAAGCCAACCAAGATTGCTCTGATACAACATCCTTATATCCTTTATACCTAACCTTATCATCGCCAACCTCTCTATACCAAGGCCAAAGGCCGCAACTGGAGTATCAACCTCTAAAGGTTCCAGAACCTCTGGCCTGAACATACCAGCACCCCCAAGTTCTATCCAAGTCTCCTTCTCAGGAAGATAAATTTCACATTCAGTTGAAAGAAAAGTATAAGGGAAATATGCGGGTCTGAATCTGACCTTGAACCCCAACCTACTATAAAACTCCCTTAGTATACCCAGCAGGTTTTTAAATGTAACATCCTCAGCCGCAACTATACCCTCCACTTGATGAAACTCTGGAAGGTGCTTATATGTTATCGTCTCCCTCCTGAAAACCCTACCGACAGAGAACATTTTAAGGGGTGGCTTATTTTCCAAGAGGAAACGTGCGGACACACACGTTGTATGAGTTCTTAATACACTTTTTTTCGCGATTTCAACATCCCAAGTGTATTGCCATCCCTCTGAACCAGTTAACCCTCCATTTTCATGAACCCTCCTAACCCTATCCACCAAACTTTTCCCTGGCAGTTTAGTCTCAGAAGGATTCTTAACATAGAAAGTGTCCTGCATTTCCCTTGCAGCATGATCCTGAGGCTGGAAGAGACAATCAAAATTCCAGAAAGCAGATTCTACTATAGGACCCCGAGATTCTGTGAAACCCATTTTAAGGAATATCCCCCTAATTTCTTCAATTATACGTTTTAGGGGATGCATTTTCCCAGGGAAAATGACTGGATATTCTGCATGGATGTCATATCCCCTATAATATAATTTTTTCCATCTTCCACTTTTAAGATCCTCATGGGTTAATTGCGTGGCCTCTTCACGTATCTCCAATCCCTTCTCTAGGATCCTCCTACCCTTATCTGTTAGGTGGATTTCATGTTTCTTAACCTTTTTCATGTCTAAAAGTCCCTTTCTTTGGCTTAGAAGTTTAAATGCTTCTCTGAGCTCACCCTCTAAGGAGGATAATTTTAACCGGCCTTCTTCTTTGAGTTTTTGGAGTAGTATTTCATCAGATCCTAACTTTCCCAGGGATTTCTCGCCCTCTGATGTTATCTTGAGGAGGTTGTTTTCGATTTCGGCCCATTTTTTCCTAAGGAGCCAGCCTATGGCTACTCTCTTTTCTGTTTTGTCTAGGCCACTTTTTTTCATGATCTCGGATATTTTCAATGAACCTTCCTTTGAGAGTGATTTGAGGATTTGTTTTTCTGGCAAGCCTTCCATAGCATACCTTTCACCGGTTTCTGTGAGTTTCAATAATTTATCCACACTTTTATGGACTTTCACAAGCCCCTTGGATTCTAGAGATCCTAGGGCGCTCATAACAGCTTTTATATCCATGTTCTCTGATCTTACAATATCATTGGGGCTTATGGGAGGTTTTAGTTTTCCCATAGCCTTTAGGACTTTCTTTTCATATAAGTGAAGTTCATCGATTATGCGTTCAACATCCATTCGGAGCACCTTTTATCTTATTTTATCTCCATAGTAGTCTATGAGGCCCACCATTATGGATGAGGCTGTTAAGTCTGCGGTTGTCCCAGGGTTTATCCCCTTTTTTTGCAGTTTTCTGTCAAGACTTTTGAGGGCTTTTAGTCCTTGTTCTGTTAGCATCCCTCCTTTGTCTAATACTTCTCTGGCTTCATTTGTGACTTTTTCGGCTATTTTTTTGCCATGTTGTCTTTGTATGAGTGTGTCTGGGAAGTTTGATAGGATTGTGATGAAGGTTTGTACTATGGCAGTGTTCATGTCAGTTTCTTGGTGGGTTTCTTTGAATGCTGGGAATCCTATATTAAATGTTATGGGCATGGAACTTGTAAGTTCCCTTGCTATAAGATCCCATGATGATGAGAGTTTGAGAACATCAAATAATGTAACCTTCTCTTTCAAGATTTTGTCCTTGGATTTTTCGTCGTTAACATCAAACTGGTCTTTTTTCCCCATTCCACCCGGTTGGGCTATTGCGATAGCATCATATAGGTCAACGGCGTCTTGTGGTGTTGTCTGTAACATTATCTTGTTGACCATTTCTCTGAGGCCTTGCAGGTCTTTTTCTGTTACCATGGCTGCGGCTGAGGCTAATGGTGTTAGTAGCATTATGATACCTAGGTTTGTGTTTGTTGACACCCATTTTTGTGTTTCTTTCACTGCTTTTAGCATGAGGTTCCCTATTCTGAGTGGGGAGAAGTCTAGCTCGCCTTTTAGTGTGGCGCCTCTTTCAGCCGCTTCTTTCATGGTGTCTCCTATTACAATTGCACTTATAATGAAGTCTTCGAAGCTCATATCATCAAAGTTTTGGGTTCTGTGGACGTTGCCTGGTTTTGGGTAGCCGCTAACTTCTAGTGCGGCTGCTAGCTGGGCTATTTTCGCGACGAATGATGGTTTCATCACAAACCCCCATTTAATAGTTTTGGCGTGAAATGGGATATTATAAGGTCTGCCCCCGCCCTTTTAATTGAGAGGATGGACTCGTATATGGAGTCTTCTGTGAGGTAGCCTTTTTTTATGGCTGCCATTAGCATTGAATATTCTCCGCTTACATTGTAAGCTGCTATTGGTGTATTAAATTTTTCACTGAGGGATTTTATAATATCGAGGTATGGTAGGGCTGGTTTCACCATTAGGATGTCAGCACCTTCTTCTAGGTCTAGTTTTGCTTCTATTATTGCTTCTTTTGCATTGGCAGGGTCCATTTGGTAGGTTTTCCTGTCCCCGAATGATGGTGTGGAGGATACAGCTTCTCTGAAGGGTGCGTAGAAGGATGAGGCGTATTTAACCGCATATGACATTATTGGAATGTCCTGGAAGCCGTTCTCATCCAAGTTTTTTCTTATGGCGGCTATTCTACCATCCATCATATCTGATGGTGCTATCATGTCGGCTCCTGCCCTTGCATGTGATACTGCTATCCTTGCAAGGTATTCTAGGGTTTTGTCATTTAATATTTCTTGGTTTTGGACTATTCCGCAGTGTCCATGGCTTGTGTATTGGCAGAGGCATACATCTGTTATGATGAAAAGGTTGGTTTCGTCTTTTAGGAGTTTTATGGTCTCTTGTATTATCCCTTTATCATCGAATGCTGATGATCCTATATTGTCTTTTGTTCTGGGGATTCCGAAGAGTATGATGGCATTTAATCCCCTTTCTTCAAGTTTTTTAAGTTCATCAACCGCTGCTTCCTTAGAATACCTGTATTGCCCCGGCATTGTATCTATAGGCTCCTTCGATCCCATTTTAAGATCTTCTTTTATGAAAATGGGGTATATTAGGTTACTGGGGGCTATTCTCGTCTCTTTCACCATATCCCTTATCTTTTCGTTTTTCCTGAGTCTTCTCATCCTCTTGTTTGGGAATTTCATAATATCACATTTCTGCTTTAACATCTACAAGGGGTTCTAAACGTTCTATGGCACGTTTAACAGCATCATAATCTATTAGAATCCTTATAGCATTATTTTCACATTCCATGGCGCATCTACCACAACACCTGCAAAGTCTATTATCTATTTGGGCCTTCCCATTTTTAACCTTGATAGCATTAATAAAGCATTTTTCAAGGCAATTCCCACAACCGATACAATTTTCTGGGATGAACTCAATTTTAACACCACTCATTGGTGTTATGCTTTTGGCAAGTTCATCTGGAAGATCTGGTATCATCTTCCAGAGGCAGCAGCATGGACAACAATTACATATGGATAGTAGCTCTTCCTTCGGACCGGTATTTAACCATACTGTGTCTATCTTGTTCCTACCTATGATATGAACCAAACCGGCCTTTTCACATTCTTCAATGTGCCTTATAGCCTCATCATTTGATATTAAACGTCCAACCTTCCCCGTTATCCTATTAGCGCCTTTTCCAAGGAATATGCATCCTAGTTCGTGTGGATAATCCTTGCAATTGGATGAGACTCTGCATATGCAGAAATCCATTTTGAATATGTATCTTGATTTTGATATCATCTCTTTAAGGACTTGGCTGGGTAAGGGTGAGAGGTTTGGCGGGTCGACCTTAACATTTAAGTTGATGGTCTCGTCCCTTGGCAGTACTTGGATGTCATCTCCTTCAAAGAATAGCTTGTGAACTATCCTCTTAAAAACTTTTGATTTTCGAGCCAACCTTGCCAATTTAAACCTTTCTTTGAAGGTTAATTTGATTATCCTAATACTTATATCAGTGAATGCTACCATAAAAATCACTTAGGAGAGGATCTCTGGCAGATTTGCCCTGATAGTATCTTTTACCATGTTCTACTAGTAGGGCATGATATTCTTGGAATATCCTATAATCTGATGGTAGATTGTCCTCAAATAATTTTTTGATCTCCATATAGTTCTCATCACCTTTTATTAGTTTAATTCTTTTTAGGATTCTGCGGGTATAGGAGTCAACGATAAATTCTGGAATTTTATATGCATATAATAGTATTGTGTCTGCTGTTTCATCACCCACACCCTTGATTGAGAGCAGCTCATCCCTTCCAGGAACCCCCTCAAGGGATATGAAAAATTTCGAAATCTCTTTTAAGTATTTTGCCTTCCGGTTTAAGAAACCTGCGGGTTTTATCAGTCTACTAAACTTTGAATGATTCATTTCAATGATACTATAAGGGTTGAGGGCTCTTGCCTTCGCAAGGTTTATAAGGGCCCTTGATGCCATCTTCCATGTTGTATTCTGTGCAAGTATAGAACCCACCCAAACTTGGAATATCTCCCATCTATTATTGGGTGGTGAATAGTCACCTGGATGATATGATAATTTGCATCTCTTATCGAGTATGGGCCACCAGCCTTGCTCTCCATAAGCTGAGAATAGTTTCTCATAGATTATCTTCATCATGTTTCACCTTCTATTATGATTATATGTTGGATGTCACATAATTTTCTCTTGTGATACCATGAAATATGATATAATCCACAAGCCGAGTTTCAGTTTAGTCGAGGTTGAATTAGAAGCTGGTGAAAGCATTAAAGCAGAACCTGGAGCTATGGTCTCTATGAGCGAAAACATCCAAGTAGAGACGAGCTCTGGGGGTGTTTTCAAGGCCCTTGGCAGAGTCTTGGGTGGTGAAAACCTGTTCTTGAACACTTTCCATGCGATGGATAGGAAAGGAAAAATAGAACTTGCACCAGCATATACTGGTGACATCGAAGCCATTGAACTTGAAGGTACAATCTATGCCCAGAGTGGATCATACCTAGCATCAGCGACAGATATTGAAATCGAAACAAAATTCGGAGGCTTTAAAACATTCTTCGCAAGGGAAGGATTATTCCTCTTAAGATTAACGGGTTACGGCCCCCTTTTCTTGTCAAGTTTTGGGGGTATCTATAAAAGAAGAATTGAGAATGAGAGATTCATAATAGACACTGGACATGTTGTGGCATTTACAGATGGCCTTGATTTTAAGGTTAGAAAGTTCAGCGGGATTAAAAGCACTATATTCGGTGGTGAAGGTTTAATAGCTGAATTCACAGGTAATGGAACAGTATATGTGCAGACTAGGAGTGTTGACAGTTTCGTTAATTGGTTAAGACCCTATCTACCCCAAGGAAGTAAGTAAAGTGATTTTATGGGAGGTAACACATTAGGTAAAATCTTTCAGGTTACAACATTCGGCTCCAGCCATGGCAGAGCCATCGGAGCCGTTGTTGACGGATGTCCAGCTGGCTTAACTTTAGATGTTAATGATATACAAAGGGAGCTTGATAAGCGGCGTCCAGGTACAAGTCCTTTAACGACTCCGCGCATGGAACAAGACAAGGTAGAAATCCTATCAGGGATATTCAAGGGTAAAACTGATGGCACCCCGATAGCAGCCATAGTATACAATGAGGATGTGGACTCATCAGCCTATGAGACCATCAAATATAAGCCGAGACCCGGCCATGGAGATTATACTTGGAGGGCGAAATTCGGACATTACGATTACCGTGGAGGTGGGCGGGGAAGTGGCAGAATCACTATAGGCCATGTCATAGGAGGTGCCATAGCAAAAAAGCTCCTAGAAACCCTCAATATTGAGGTGATAGGACATGTGACGCAGATTGGTAACATTAAAGCAGAAAGTATAGACCCTAACCAGATCAGAAAATACAGTTTAGATAACCCTATAAGATGTGCTGATAAAAAAGCCGCGGAAAAAATGGAAAGACTCATATTAGACACTAAGAAGAGGGGAGATTCTGTTGGGGGTATAGTTGAAGTCATAGTATTAGGGGCTCCGGCAGGCCTTGGAGAACCAGTATTTTCAAAATTAGACGCTGATATCGCCCATGCGCTCATGGGCATAGGTTCTGTGAAGGGTGTTGAAATAGGCCTAGGCTTCCAAAGTGCAAAGTGCAATGCAAGCGAAATAAACGATGAATATTGTATTAGGGATGGTGAGATAAAAACAATCACTAACAATTCTGGTGGTATCATAGGCGGCATATCCAGTGGGATGCCGATAATTGCAAGGATAGCTGTAAAACCCACACCATCAATCTCCCTACCTCAAAGGACAGTTAACCTTAAGACGATGAAAGAAACAACAATAAAAATAAAAGGTAGGCACGATCCATGTATATGTCCAAGGATAGTGCCAGTAGCAGAGGCAAGTATCGCGGTAATAATCGCAGACCACCTAATAAGGGCAGGTTTCATACACCCATGTCAGATAAAGTGACCCCCCCTATGCTCACCTTCAGAGCTTCAAACATGGAAACTTTCAAAGTTGAGGAGTCCAACCTTTGGCTTCACGCCTATAGGATCCTTCTCGGCTTGGATCCCATGTCCTTCGTTAGGCTATGAACTACAAAAAAAAGGGTGTGTGGAAGGCAGTACTTAAGCTTTGTAAAATTCACTCCCCCCTCTTAGGGTTGGGGGGGTCTTCTCGCGAAATCTATTGATAATAGAAATTCGTATCTTAGCAGATGACATGGGAGGGAATGTGAAATATTTAACGATAAAATCGTGGATTTTCTCTTGAATTCATGGATAGGCAAGGGCTTCAATTCAATTTTAAGATTTATAAACAGGTTAATACCTAAAAGGGACGATCAGATACTCTTTGAGAGCATCCCAGATTTCTCAGATAATCCAATGCAACTCTACAATCATATAAAGTCGCTAAATAGGGGTTACAGGCTCCATTGGATTGTTGATGAAATAAGAGAAGACATTGATGCACCACAATATAAAAGGAACACACTAGGAGAATTATGGCAGTTTCTAAGATCAAAATATATTGTAACATCACATGGTTACCATCTTTTCCTAAAGGCTAAAAATCAAGTCTATGTTAATCTATGGCATGGAATGCCCCTCAAGGCAATGGGATATGCTGAAAACAACCCCAGGATTCTACCACCAAATTCCAACGATGCTAACTATTACCTCATCGCAACCTCCATCACCATGAGAAACGCCCTCGCAGCCTGCTTCAACCAAGATCCCAGAAGAATACATGTCACAGGCCAACCAAGAAATGACAAAATCTTCAAGGGCTGCTCCAAGAATCTCATCAAAAGACCTGAATACAAGACCATAATATTATATGCTCCAACATACCGTGAAAACGGGTCAAACCCCATTTTAGCCGATTTTGATAAGGAAAGATTCCAAAATTTCCTCAGAGAACATGAAATCCTTTTCATTGTGAAATTCCACCCCCTTGAGGAGGCCTATGCCTTGGAATTTTTCAAGGATATGGCGAATGTCATCCTCTTAAAGGATCAGATGCTGCAAGAACATCAAATAGACATCTATGATATTCTCCCTTGTGCAGATATCCTTGTAACAGACTACTCATCCATATATTTTGATTTTCTCCTCTTAGACAGGCCAATTATCTTCACAGTCCCTGACCTTGAAGATTATCGTAGGCGCAGGGGTTTCATCCTGGAACCTTATGATTTTTGGATGCCAGGACCTAAGGTTAAAAGTTTTAGTGAATTCCTAGAGGAAATCGAAAAATCCCTAAAGGATCCAGGATATTACCTAGAAGAGAGAAAAACCATAAATGACCTTGTGAACCACTATAAAGATGACAGATCATCAGAGAGAGTGTATAAACTTGTCTGGGGTCGGCTATGAAGATTGGTATACTATTGCCTGCAGTGGATGATAGTGGGATGGCGAAGGCCGCATCCCAATTATCATTCATCCTAGAAGGTTTATCTCATGATGTTCATATGATCACTGTGTATGGGCATAGGCCAGTCCATGAATATGCTGGGAGTTTCCATGTGCTTGATGTGCCACCTGCAAATGAGAATCAAAACTTCATAGAACGTATAATATTATTTTTGAAGCGTATACTTGCCTTAAAGAAGATTAAAAAAGATCTTGGTCTTGATGTTGCCATTTCATTTTCTGAGGCGCTTAATATCCAGAATATCCTGACAATGGGTTCTGAGAAGACTATTATAACACTCCATACAATACTTTCAAAAAATGAGAAGCTTGAGGATCTTTATGGTAGAATGCTCAAACTTCTTATAAAAATTTTTTATAATAGAGCCTCCTTAATAGTCTCGGTTTCGGAAAAGGCCGCCAGGGATCTTATAACGAATTTTAATGTTAAATCATCAAGGATACGTATAATACCAAACCCAGTCCAGATAAAGGTGATAAAAAAGCTAGGAGGAGAAGATCTTGGCAGATACTCTCAAATATTCGAGGATCCAGTGATAATAACCGCTGGTAGGCTCACCTATGCCAAGGGTCAATGGTATCTGCTCAGAATATTCAAAAGGTTAAAAGAAAAATCCCCAAAACTTAAACTGGTCATACTCGGTGATGGCGAACTTAAAGATTACCTGATAGAATTTTCCGAAAAATTAGGCCTTAAAACATGTGCTGGAGGCGAAATCACCGATTCAGATGTTTACTTTTTAGGATTCCGGGAAAACCCTTACAAATTCTTCAAATCCTCTAAGTTTTTTGTTTTACCATCATTAAGGGAAGCCCTTCCCCTTGTAATCTTAGAGGTTATGGCCCTGGGCGTGCCTGTAATTGCATCTGATTGTGGTGGGACAAGGGAAATATTAGCACCTTCAACAGATCCTAATTATGAGACCAGGGAAGCGGAATTTGCAGAATATGGGATACTCCTACCAGTATTCAATGAAGAAGTGGAGATAGACAGTGAATTGACAAGTGTGGAGGGAAAGTGGTATACTACACTTAAAGAATTACTAGAAGATTCTAGATTAGCATATTATTCCATCAAGTCCCGTGAAAGAGCTGAGGATTTTAGTGAGGAGAAAATCCAGAAAATGTGGAGGGAAGTCCTAGATTGATCCAAGGAACTTGGACCATTTCTCAGCGATCACATGAAGACTCCTAGTCTTCAAGATATACTCTTTAAGATTCTCACCCCAACAACGGACCAGGGAAGGATTCTCAACAGCTTCTACAAGTTTTCTGATCATGTCTTCCTCATCTTCTGCTATTATACCATGAACCCCATCCTCTAATTCCTCAAATTCTCCCTTGAACTTGGCTATGGGAACCGAAAGGTAACCAGCTTCCATCAGAGCATAACTGCTAAGTTCGATCACATCATAACCAAGGATCATCATATCCGCTGATTTAAGATAACAAAGAAAGTCGCTACGATAACCCATAAATTTTATATTCGGCTCTTCAAGTTTTAAAGAACCCCCAAAAACTAGAAGTTGAACATTCTTATCAGTTCTCTTATTCACTTCACGGATTATCCTTGAAAGTGTCCTGATACCCTTAACCCTCGACCCCCCAACACTAACATATGTTATAAGGGTGAAATCATCATATGATAAATCTTTACAAACAGCCACCTTCCTTTCCAGATCCTCTGGTATGAACGCATTTGGGATAACAAACCCTCTAAGTCCATTCCTTTCCATTTTTATCCTAGAAACCGCAGTTACACGACCATCATAGACAAGGGATATGAAGATTAAACGATGAAGAATCCAATTAAATAAACGGAAAACATGGTGGAAGTTTCCTATGGGATCTTCTCGAAGAGCTGTTAAATCTTCGTCAACAACCCAACCATGGATTGTGAGAATAGCCTTAGCATCACTCTTCATAATCTTCAAAAGCCCTTTAATTTTCAAAGGCCCATGAACTTGTATAAAATCATAGGAATCTAAATCCAATTTTTCAAGATCATCCACATGTATCATATCCACAGTAAATCCAAGTTTCTCATACACCCTTTTTTGGGATTCAACAGCTCTTATCACACCACCCCTATTCGAAGGCTGAAATGGTATCACCATCAAAACACGTTTTCCCATCTCTAGATCCCCCACCCTAAATGTTTATAGGCTCTCATCTTAAAAATCGCATCCTCTCATAGTCGTGTGTTAACCTACCAGAGATCATGTTTGTTCACCCCATAAATTCTAAGGGCCAATATTATGCTTTCTGTTATTATAACCAGTGTTGCTACTATGTATATGTTTATGAATGGGGAGACTATAAGTAGCATTGCAAGGTGTACTAGTGAACCGACTATGACGCTTCCATTAGCATATTTTTGCTGGCCGAAAACTGCAAGATAGGGATAGCCGAGTAATATTGATGGCATGGCGACCATAAGTGCTATTGCAAATAGGCGGAGTACCCAGGCACTTGGCATGTACGCAACTCCAAACAATACTTTGACGATGAATGGCGCCATTATGATGATCAAACCGCAAAGTAGGGTGTTGAATATCAAGGTATATTTTAAGATTTTCCTGTGGAATATCTTGTTCTTTGTCTTTGCCATGTATGGGTATATAACCTGGATAAGGGGACCGTAGAGGCCTTGAGCCGCTACATAGATTTTTTCCGCTGCTGAATAGTAGCCTACTGCGGTGTTACCAGCGAATAACCCCAAGAAGAATGAGTTGCTATTTGTATATATGGATACAGAGGCCCTTGAAAGGAAAAATTGTGTGCTATCCTTGAATGTTTCTATTATCTGTTTAGATGATGGTATATGGAATTTTACATTGAACTTTGTTCTTATAATCCATAATGATATTATACCTGCTATTATAGGGCCGAGTGATTGTAGTAGGGGTACGTAGATATAATCTGATGGTTTTTTTATGAAGGTGAAGATTGTCACAAGGAATATCAAGTTTGCTATGACATTTAGTATTGTTATATATTTCATGCGTTCCATGCCCTGATAAAACCATGTTGGTGATAATGTGGTGCCTATCACAAGGCCGAATGCGAAGAGGTATAATAGCCAATTGCTGGCGAATTTCTGGGATGAAAACACAACTGTGATGAGTATAATGAAGCTTATAATGGTTAGTATACCTTTTATTATCATCACGGAACTGAATATACTTGAGATTTTAGTTATGTTGTCTCTGTTTATTGATATTTCCCTGACGGCTGAAAGTGCGAAACCATAATCTGTTAAAACCTGAAAATAGGTGTTAAATGCTATTGCGAAGTTCACAAGGCCATAGTTAGTGACTCCAAGAACCCTTGTAAGATATGGTAGGGTTATGAGTGGCATCACATATACTAGGATTTGGAGGAGGGAAAGTGAGAAGAAATTTTCGGCTATAACCTTGTATTCTTCCGATTTTAGCTTTTCAAGTATCCTTGTGATCATTTAAGATTTTCCTGGAAATTTTTTATATGGACACTTATATTATCTGGGGTTTCTAGGGTTTTATGGACGAGTTCTAATATTGGAAGGTTTAGGTTGTTTGTCAGTGTTCTTATGGCTTTTATTGATCTTAGACTTTCTATTGTTATGGTGGATTTTTCACTGAGTTGCATTTTCTTGCCGAGCATTAAGCCTAATGTCCTGTTACGACTCTTATCAGTTAATGCGGTTAACAAGAAATCTCCGAAGCCGCAGAATTTATCTAAAAGTTTCACATATCCCATTTCATCTAGTATCTGTTTCATTTCTTTGAAGCATAATGTTAATAGTGTGTATCTGTGGTTTTCGCCGGTTATTCGCCCGTCTAGTATCCCCATTCCTACTGCGTAGACGTTTTTAAGTATACCGCAGAATTCAACTCCTTTGATATTCTCTGAATAGTCTAAGATTATATTTTGAGATTCCAGGAGACCCCTTATATTTTTTTGATATTTTATTGGCGCTCCGATTGTGATCCCGGAAGTAACACCCCTTATAAGTTCATCTGCAAAGTTTGGACCGGAAATGCAAAATACTGTCTTGGAGTCTGTCTCTTCTTGGATTACGGTTGTCATTGGTTTGAGGGAAGGATATTCAATCCCTTTTATACATGATATGATCTTTTTGTCTTTAAGGTGGCTGTCAAAGGATTTTATGATGCTGCGCAGGCTACCGGATGGAACTGCGAAGAAGATATAATCAGAATCTTCTATGATTTCATCAGATTCTTGGATTATGGCAACTTTAATTTTTTCATCTAATTTTATCCCTGGATGATACCATTTATTTTCATGTGTCCTGTTTATGTATTCTGCCCTTTTCTTGTTTCTTGCTAAAAGATAGACATTATCAACATTTTCTGCTAGTATTTGGGCGATGGCTGTCCCGAAACTCCCAGCGCCTATTACCGAAATCTTCATTTGATGGCCTCCTTGCAATATTCCCGGGCTTTTTCCAAGTCTTTTGGGAAATCAACTTCTATAC
Source organism: Methanothermobacter sp. MT-2 (assembly GCA_003584625.1). Taxonomy (NCBI): domain Archaea; kingdom Methanobacteriati; phylum Methanobacteriota; class Methanobacteria; order Methanobacteriales; family Methanobacteriaceae; genus Methanothermobacter; species Methanothermobacter sp. MT-2. The sequence goes on from AP017647.1 coordinate 576,880, forward strand.
AGAAATTGTCTTGGATGTTAAGGGCCTTAAACTTTTCACCTTTTTTTATTGATTTTTCGATGCCCTTTTCGAAATAGTCTTGGTCTTCACATTCTCTTAGCGACTCCCTTAAAACTGGTAGGGTTTCCCTTTTAACATAGTTTATCCCAACAGCCTCACCCAGACCATCTGGGATGTTCTTTGAAAGTTTTTTAATGTACCCGTCACTTGTGAGATTGTATTTAACTTCTTCTTCGCCGACTTTCTTGTTATCTACACATACAAGGTTTTCATTTTTTTCTTCTAGGATAAGATTGAGTATTTGCGGATCAAATACCACATCACCATTTAACCATAATACATCATCATCCAGATCCTCCAAGCCTAGGAGAAGGCTTTTTGAAGTGTTTGTAATATTGTATCGTCTATTTATAACATATTTAAGGTTCGGGTGCCTTTTTCTTATCAGCCCACCCTTGTATCCTATTACAACCCTTATGTTTTCTGGTTCTGTTATCCTTTCAAGATTTTCTAGTTGATGGTCAAGTATGGTTTTATCATTACATAACCTTACAAGGGCCTTTGGCAATCCATGGCCTAATCTGCTCCCCACACCTGCAGCTAAGATAATAATTTTAATGAAAATCACCTTTATTATTTTTAGGCTAAAATTTTATCATATATAATCTACTATTTACCATTTGTTGCTAAGAAGGCTCTGTCTTGATATGACAGGGAGGAGGTTACGGTTATATGTTCACACTCTCCAAATGGAAGGCTGACAGGTGCTTAGGATGGGGGAGAACCTAATGAGGATACTTCATGTTTGCCCATATTTTAAGCCTTCATGGGAGGGAGGGGGTCCGCCACGTTTCGTGTATGATCTTGCAAGTCAACAGGTAGCGATGGGACATGATGTGACAGTCTATACAAGTGACGGGTTTAAAAAAAGAGTTAAAGTGGAAAAGAACACCCCTGTGAATGTTGATGGTATAAGAACATACTATTTCAGAAACCTTTCAATTTACCTAACAGGAAAATTTAACATGCCTTTACCCTATTATCTCCCAGTAGTCGCCTTAAGGGAGATAAAAACCTTTGATGTGATCCATATACATGAACATAGAACATTCCTGGCAGTTCTAACATCCATACTCGCAAGAAGATATAATATACCATATATTGTCCAGCCACATGGATCCGCGCCAAGGATGACAAAGAGCCTGCAGAAAAAATTCTTCGACAAATTAATAGGCAACAAGATAATATACAATGCAAAACGTATAATAGCATCCTCAAGTATAGAATCCAAATACTACATAGAAGTCTACCCCAAACTAGAAAAGAACATGATAACCAGACTCCCAAATCCTGTGAACATCCCAGAAATCCCAGATAGAGGATCTTTCAAGAGAAAATGGGGACTCGAAAAAAACAAGATAATAATATATCTTGGAAGAATCCATGAAAAAAAGGGTCTGGACTTACTGGTTAAAGCATTCCATAAAATAAAAAATGAAAACCTGAAACTTGTTATCATAGGCCCAGACGACCACTACCTTGGAAGATTGAAAAAGTTAATCTCAGACCTTGAATTAGATGATAGGATACTCTTAACAGGTCCATTATATGACCGTGATAAATTCGAGGCCCTTGTTGATGCTGACGTTTTCATACTACCCTCAAAGGAATATGAGTCCTTTGGCATGGCTGCTGCCGAGGCCATTGCTTGTGGCACTCCAGTCATTGTAACATCCAATTGTGGGATTTCAGAGTGGATGGAGCCGTCCTCTGGTCTCATAGTCGAAGCCGATGAAAAGAAATTAAGAAATGCGATGATGATAATATTAGAAAACCCGGAAAGGTTTCATCCGCAGGTGCCGAGAATGTTCAAGATCGAGAAAATCGCCAATGGCATCGAGGAGATCTACAAGGATGCGATCAATGGATACAAGTAGGTGGGGCTTATAATGTCACATGATAAGAAGATTCTCATCATTCTAGGTTTGATTGTTCTAGTAATCGCATGGAAGCTTATAATGATACAATCCACTATTGGTATATATTATTGGGATATATTCCTTTATCTTAACAACGCCCTTAGAATGGCTCATCTTGGCTCCAGCGACACACTATATCTACCCCCTTTTTTACCCGCGATCCTGTCAATATTCTTCAGACTTGGATTTGTTGGAGAGTCTACAGTTTTTATTGTGAGCGGAGCATTTTACATACTGGGCGTCCTTGGAATCTACCAGCTTTTAAGGTTGAGATTTGACGAATTTGAAAGTTTCACAGGAGCTTTAACCTTCGCATCCGCCACTCTAATATTAGCATGGGCTGTTACAGGTTCACTTGATGTTCCAGCCATATCATTGTCGATATGGGCAGTCTACTTAACACTACTTGCTAAAAGAAGAGATAGCAGATTCTATTATCTAGCATTCCCTGTGGCCATGGCAGCCTTCCTTACAAGGTATACCTCGGCTCTTATAATCATCCCCATGCTCTTGGCTATTATAATGGACTCAAAGCCTAAGTTTAGGCAGGTCGGATTAGGGATGCTCCTAGGAGTTCTTTTATATTTACCATTCGGTTTATTCTTTTACAGAAACCTTAAGAATCCTCTACCATTCCTTGGACAGTTCACATCTACTGCAAGCGGTTCTGTTACCGCTGTTAACCCCGGTTATAATCCTGACAGCTTATATTATCTCAGACACTTGCCAGAGTATTTATCAGCTCTCCCCTCCAAAAATTACATGCTAATCATTAACCCTTCATCTGCAGGTCCAAACCCCATAGCATATATCATACTAACAATAATAGTAACTGGGATCATACTTTATATTATCCGCAATAGGAGCTTGCTCAATAATCTTAGAGGTTTTAAGCTTATAATACTCCTATTCTTGTCAGTTGCATTATTAGCGATCTTTGGGAGAATATCATATGCCCTAGCCGAGATTTTGATCTTCCTCTGGGCCCTTAGCATATACTGGCTCCTGAAAGACGTGGACCTGGACAACCTAGATATTAACCTTGTTATGGCCACATGGTTTTTAGCATTCTTGTATATGCATAGTTTCCATGCTGTTAAAGTTGACAGATACTTTATAACGGTTTTACCAGCCATTGCATATTCAATGTCCCTGGGTATAAATGAAATTTCAAATCTGTTAAAATGGGAGCATGCTAAACCTATCTTATCAATCTTCGCAAGCCTTTTGCTTTTATCTTCTGCTGTATATTATATTAGTGGCATGCCCTTGGATTATCCTATCGTAGATGCTGAAAGAGAAGCGGCCGCATGGCTTAAAGAACATGATCCCCACTATCATAGTAGGGTGATAGCATCTGATAGGGGTCCGGCATTCTCATGGTATCTTAAAGATTATGTTTTCACAAGGAGGATGAATGAGAAGAACAAAGCATTATTCTATAAATTATTCTATGAGCTCAAACCAGACTATTATATATACTGGTCTAGTAATAATCCCAAAATACGCGGTTACAAGATAATCTATAACAAGGATGGTGTGATAATCGCCGAAAAAATTTCCCTATAAGGGGGGATTATATACCACAAATAGTATAATAAAAAAAATTTCACCCCCATAGAATTGTATTGGGGGGGTGATGGACGATCCAAAAAAAATAGGGGAGTGAAAATAGTATGGAAACTCAGAGGATACTTGTCACCGGAGGAGCTGGATTCATAGGAACCAACCTTGTTAATGAACTTAAAAATAGGGGCCATGAGGTTATAAGCCTAGATCTTATGCACACCGAACTCGAAGATTATCTGAGAGCCGATGTAAGAGAATACAGACAAGTTGAAAGAGTCTTTGAAGATTATGAATTTGATTATGTTTATCATCTAGCAGCCGAATATGGCAGATGGAATGGTGAAGCATACTATGAAAACCTTTGGAGGACCAATGTCATCGGCACAAAGAATATTATCAGATTACAGGAAAAACTAGGCTTTAGAATGATATTCTTCTCCTCGGCAGAAGTCTATGGAGACTATACTGGTGTCATGACAGAAGATGTTATGGAGAAGAACCCGATAAAGGACACCTACCAGATGAATGACTATGCCATGACCAAATGGGTTGGAGAACTCATGTGCATAAATTCTGCGCGGATGTTCGGCACAGAAACAGTAAGAGTAAGACCAGTTAACTGTTACGGACCCCACGAAAAATACACACCATACAAGGGATTCATACCAATATTCATATACCATGCACTACACAACAAACCATACACAGTCTATAAAGGCCATAAGCGTATAATAGACTATGTGGAAGATTCTGTGAGGACATTCGCCAACATAGTAGATAATTTCATCCCAGGAGAAGTTTATAATGTTGGCGGCCGCCCTGAATGGGAGCATGACATAAAAGAATATTCAGATATGGTGCTTGAAGCTGTTGGAAGGGACGACTCCATAGTAACTTATAAAGAGGCCGAGCCCTTCACAACAAAAGTTAAAACAATTGACTGTTCCAAGGCCGAACGAGACCTTAAACATAATCCTAGGATACCCCCAGAGGAGGGTATAAAGCGCACAGTTCAATGGATGAAATGGTACTATAGGATAGGGAGTTCAGACAGATGAAAATAGCAGCCCTGATACCAGCATACAATGAAGAATTAACCATTGGGAGTATAGTATTGCTCTGTAGGGAATATGTAGATGAGGTTATCGTCGTTGATGATGGGAGCAGCGACAAGACAGCCGAGATAGCCAAGGCGGCTGGTGCGAAGGTTATAAGACATGATATTAATCTTGGGAAAGGAGCCGCGCTTAAAACAGGTTTCAGGGTTGCTGATGCTGATATAATAGTTACCTTGGATGGTGACGGTCAACACGACCCATCAGAGATACCTAAACTCATAAAACCTATAATAGATGGTGAAGCAGACATTGTAAACGGAAGCCGCTACCTATCAGGTTCAGATAAAAACACACCATTCTATAGAAGGGTTGGACAGAAAATACTTGACAAAGCAACTAACATATCAACCAGACTAGAAATAACAGACACCCAAAGCGGCTTCAGAGCATTCTCAAAGGACAGCATACCATACTTCAGATTCAAAGAGAATGGATTCGCAATAGAAAGTGAAATGCTATCAGATGCCGCTGAATCAAACCTTAAAATAGTAGAAGTCGAAATAGGGGTCACCTATGATGTTGAAGGATCCACAAAACATCCCATAAGCCACGGAGCATCAGTACTCTACAGGATAGTCAGAGACATGGAAATAAGACGGCCACTATACTATTTCACCTTCCCAGGACTCATAATAGTAACCATTGGAGCCATACTCACATTAATATTCCTAAGAGACTACATCATAGGTAAAAGCATCCATATGGGGCCAACTATACTCGCAATAATGCTAACATTATTCGGAACATTCTTCATGTTCACAGGCATCATATTAGATTCAATGAAAAAGATGATAACTCATATCCAAAAAAGATGAAGAGGTTGATCCACAATGAAAGATATTCACGCCTATGATGGTAAATGCATACTCATAACAGGAGGTGCCGGTTGCATTGGCAGCAACCTTTCAAGAAAACTTGGCGAGGCAGGAGCACATGTAATCATCCTAGATAATCTATCATCCAGCTACGAATGGAACATCCCACAACTAGAAAACATAGAATTCATAAAAGGAGATATACTCGACGACGAAATCCTGAAAAGAGTCTACAAAGAAAAACCAGAATATGTTTTCCACCTCGCAGCCCACTTCGCCAACCAAAACAGCGTAGACCACCCAGAAGAAGATCTCATCGTCAACGGCCTCGGCACCCTAAAAGTCCTAGAATACGCGCAACTCATAGGAGTTGAAAGATTTATCTACTCATCATCTGGCTGCGGAGTCTATGGACTAGATTCAAAGATACCATTCAAAGAAGATGACATCTCAATTTCACTCCACACACCATACCAGGTCACAAAACTCCTAGGAGAATTATACACCAACTATTTCCACAACCTTTACGATCTGCCAATTGTAAACGCAAGATTCTTCAACGTCTATGGGCCAGGGGAAGTCCCAGGGAAATACCGGAACGTCATACCAAACTTCTTCTACTGGGCCATGAACAACCAGCCACTCCCAATAACAGGAGACGGCACCGAAACAAGAGACTGGACCTTCGTAGAAGACATAATAAATGGTCTGATAGCCATGGGAGTTCGCAGAAAAGCCATAGGTGAAGCCATAAACCTCGGATCAGGACAAGAACACCAGGTAATAGAAATGGCCAACATCATCAATGAACTCACAGGAAACAAGGCCGGGATCATATACAAGCCAAGAAGAGAATGGGATGCTAAAACCCGCCTATTATCATCCATAGAAAAGGCAAAAAAACTCCTAGATTATGAGCCGAAGACAACATTCAAGGAAGGTCTTAGAAAAACATACCAATGGTTCAAGGAAAACTGGGAACTCATACAAAAAAGCGCCGAATTCTAAAGGTGAAGGTATGAGGATACTTGTCATACAAGAATCTGACTGGATCGAAAGAAACCCCCACCAGCAACACCACCTCTTTGATCGTCTAAGCATCAGAGGACACAAAATAAAAGTTATAGACTATCCAATAGACTGGAGGAAAAAGGAGCCAAAGGGCCTAATATACCCTCGGAGGATCTTCAAGGGCGCATGGAAGGTTAAACCAGAAGCCAACATCGAAGTGATAAGACCCAGCATATTTAAGGCTCCAATACTCGACTATCTCTCAATTCCCATCACCCACTCATGGGAGATAAGAAAACAGATAAAAAAATTCGAACCAGACATCATAGTAGGATTCGGAATACTCAACGCATACATAGGATTAAAAGAAGCTAAAAGAGAGAGCATACCATTCGTATACTATCCCATCGACGTCCTATACACACTTATCCCAGAGAAAAGTTTACAAGTCCTTGGCAGATGGATCATGAAAAAAATCCTAGAATCAGCAGATCTCGTAGTCACAATAAACAAGCGTCTAAGACAATTAATGATAGAAATGGGCGCAAACCCCTATGATACAATTGTCATAGAAGCTGGTATAGACCTTGAAAAATTCAACCCAAAACTTGACGGATCCAAAATAAGAAAAAAATATGGGATAAAAAACGATGAAATACTATTATTCTTCATGGGCTTCCTCTACGAATTCTCAGGTTTAAAAGAACTAGCCCTCGAAATGGCTAAAAATGAATACCCAAACATCAAACTCATGATTGTGGGTGAAGGCGACGCCCATGACAACCTTCAAAGGATAAAAGAAGAAAACAACCTCCAAAGTCTAATATTGGCGGGTAGACAAGCCTATGATAAGATACCAGAGTTTTTAGCGGCGGCCGACATTTGCATATTACCAGCCTACAGAGACGAGGAGATAATGCAAGACATAGTACCGATAAAAATCTACGAGTACCTTGCAATGGCCAAACCAGTCATAGCCACAAGATTCCCTGGTATAAAAATGGAATTCGGGGAAGATAACGGGATACATTATATAGAAAAACCAGAAGAGGTACTTAGAGTGGCTAATGAACTTGCAAAACTTGGGAAGATTAAAAGTGAGGGAATGAAAGGTAGAAAATTTGTTGAATCCAATGACTGGGAAACTATAACAGACAAGTTCGAAGAAGCCCTTAAAAAACTTTGTGTCGGGTTTAAGCCCCGGGCGGGAATTGAACCCGCGACCACGAGATTACGAGTCTCGCGCTCTACCAAACTGAGCTACCGGGGCTGATCATAATTATCCAATGTTAACTGATGATCTGTTAAATGTTCCAAGTTTATGCGCATACCATCCCTTGCAGCTATAACCTCGACACCTGTCTCATCTTGTATTCTCTGGGCTTCACCATCAGGATCATTGAATATCATCTTCATGCCAAGATGCGTCATTATCGCAAGTTTAGGTTTAACCTCTTCTATGAGAACTTTGAAGTCATCTGAGCACATATGCCCTTTTATATGCTCATTGTCTGGTCTTATAACACTTGCTATTAGGACATCGGCGCCGCGATGATATGATCCAAGTTCATTGAAATAGGCTGTATCTGAGGTATATGATATTGTTATCTTAGATGTTTGAAACTTGAAACCAATACATGTAGGGTCTCCATGGACTGTTTTCGTGGCTGTGATTTTTATATTATCCAGGGTTGTTGTATCACCTTCTTTTAATATTATGTTCTCTGTCCGGCTTAGATGATACTTGGATATGCAGGGGCCCCAATCCTTGTAGCCTTTTATCACACTAAGACTCCCTATTACCATGCCCCTGTTACGGGTCATGCCCCTTGTCATGGCCTCGATTAGGACTTCAGCGTCTGTATAATGGTCTGTGTGTGAATGTGAAACTAGTATAGCGTTTAATCTGCGGGGGTTTAACCCGAATTGGTATGATCTTATGAGAGCCCCTGGTCCTGGGTCTATGTGGATGTTTTTACCTTCAAGGTTATCTATTCTTAACCCGCCAGTCATCCTTTTCTGGGTGATTGTGGCGAAATCGTCCACCACCACTTCCTAGAAAGGTTAGTTTCATGGTTAAAACCTCCGAGGGGTTCAGATTTTGCAGAGTATAACATTACATTGTAATGGGATCTTCTTGTCTTTTATTTGCAGGTTTTCTTTTTCTATCACTACTAAGTCGCCTACTTTGACCTTTCCTGGTTTTTCTGCTATCATTAGCACGTTTTCTCCGGGTTTCGCAACCTTCTTCCATTTTATGTTGTAGGCTTCGACTTTAGGTGAGAGTTTGACTTCGATTTTGTCCTCGTCTATGTTTATGACTTGGCCTATTTCTCCTTCTTTGATTATCTTTGATGCCATTTTTATCTGTTCACTCTTTTTTATAAGTTCCATTTTGAGTGTGGCTCTCCATTTTTGCAGCACTTTCACGTCTCTTACAATGGTTTCACGTAGTAGCTTGTGGGCTTTTCTTTTGTCTAATCTTGGGGTTTTTATGAACTTGTCATGTTCTTGGCTTATGGTGGGTGTTTTCTTCGCGACTTCTTCTAGCACTTCTTCTAGGAGCTTTGATACTTCTTTTAGGTTTGTTTTTTTCTTCCAGCGCTTTTTTAATAGTTTGCCTGTGAGTTCTTTGGTTATTTTATTACCGAAGATTATGATGGAGCTTTCACCCTTTTCTAGTTTGGTTATGTTGGATCCTACAAGTTCCACGATCTGATATGCGTTGGTTGTGGCGTAGATCCTTCTTCTTTTGGCCTCGAAGGGTGTTTTAAGGCTTACTTCGCCTATTACAACATCTCCTATGCTCCGAACTTTCTTGGCATCATCTCTTATATTTAATGTTATCCCGAGTTCCTCGGCTCTTTTTCTTAGCTCTTTTTCGTTTTTGATTTTGCCTTCATATAATTCTTTTTCAAGTTTTTTTCTGTTTTCCCGGTCCCCGAAATAGGCTATCTTTCTTTTGTCACCTACTATTACGCAGCCTTTGCTGCTGACATAGGTTATTATGAGGCTCATTGGAGGATCACCCATCCTCGTTCTTGGGAGTATAAAAAAATTTTCTCCTCTGCTGCTTGTGTGTGTTTGGGAAGTATTTTTATCAGAGGATTTATATATATCCTATCCAGTGATGTTTTAGGAGAATTTTTAAGATGAAGCATGAAAACGCCCTTATAAAAGAGAAGAGCCCATACCTCTTACAACACGCCCATGACCTAGTGGATTGGCTCCCATGGGGTGATGAGGCATTCAAAACAGCTAAAAAGTATAATAAGCCAATATTTTTGTCCATAGGCTATTCTACTTGTCATTGGTGTCATGTGATGGCAAGAGAATCATTCAACGACCCGGTAGTCGCGAAGCTCATAAACGAAACATTTGTACCAGTTAAAGTTGACAGGGAGGAAAGACCAGACATCGACAACATTTATATGAACGCCTGCCAACTACTAACAGGCACAGGTGGCTGGCCACTCACAATATTTTTAACTCCAGATGGCAGACCATTCTTCGCAGGCACATACTTCCCAAATGAGACTAGTCAAGGCGTTCCAGGCCTTAAAGAGATAATATTTAAGGTTAGGGAGTTATGGGAGGATAAACCAGAGGATATAGATAATGCTGCTACAGAGATTACAAAGGCAATTGAGAGAATGAACACTCCAACCTCTCCACAGGAAATCGAAGTAAAACTTGTAGATAGGGGATTTGAGGAGCTTGAGAAGGCTTTCGACGGTGAAAATGGTGGTTTCGGGTCTTCACAGAAGTTCCCTTTGGCAAATCACCTTTATTTCCTCTTAAGGTATGGTGTGCTGAGAGATGAAAAAGCCCTGGGGATGGTTGAACTAACCCTTGACAAGATGCGTCTTGGAGGCATCTATGACCAGGTGGGTTATGGATTCCACCGTTACACAATCGACCCAAGTTGGAGGATACCCCATTTCGAGAAAATGCTTTATGACCAAGCACTAATGGCCATAATATATCTTGAAGCCTACCAGGCGCTGGGGAAAGAACTTTACAAGGAAACAGCAAATGAAATATTTGAATATGTTATAAGGGAGATGAAATCCCCAGAGGGTGGATTCTATTCAGCAGAGGATGCTGAAAGCGAAGGAGAAGAAGGCAAATTCTACCTCTGGACAATGGAAGAACTAAAAGAAATCTTGGATTCTGATCTGCTTTTTGAATTCTTCAATGTCAAAAAAGAGGGCAACTTCCTAGATGAGACTGGAAAACCATCAGGGAAAAATATTCTCTATATGAAAACCGCACCTAGAAAATTCGCCGAAGAAAAAGGGATCGAACCAAAAAAATTCCTAGAAGAAGTTAAGGATGCGAGAAGAAAACTTTTCAATTACAGATCCCTGAGGACGCCACCACAGAAGGATGATAAGATCCTCACAGACTGGAATGGCCTTATGATAGCCGCATTCGCAAGGGGTTATAGGATACTCCAAGATAAAAGATACCTAGACGCGGCTAGGGATGCCTTGGAGTTTATCATGGATAAAGTTTATGATGGGAGGTTGATGCATCGTTACAGGGATGGTGAAAGCGCAATCTGGGCTAATCTCGATGATTATGCCTTCCTAATCTGGGGGATACTGGAATTATATGATGCAACCTTCAACGAAAAATACATAAAACTCGCCCTTCAATTATCAGGGGAACTAGACGAGCATTTCAAGGATGATGAGAATGGAGGGTTCTTCTTCACAGCTGATTATGCTGACAGGCTTTTAATCAGGAAAAAGGAGGGTTATGATAGCGCAACCCCATCTGGTAATTCTGTTCATGCCATAAACCTACTGAAAATTGCCAGCATACTCGAAGACGAAACCATACTTGAAGCTGCAAAGGCTATCATAAAATCATTCACAGCCAAGATTAAACGACTACCTATCGCACACACCCTACTTTTAGTAGGAGTCAACTGGCTCCAAACAGGTAGTACCAGTCTAGTTATAGCAGCGCAAACACCATCATGCATACCAAAAAAACTAAAAAACATGTTTATACCATACCTCACAATAACCCTCAAACTAGAAGATCATGACTGGTCCTTCGCACCCAAAAGCCTAAGAGAGAAAAAAACAATCAATGGAAAATGCACATATTATCTATGCAAAGACAGAACTTGTCACCCACCAATACAGGACCAGAAAACCCTAATAGACATGTTAAAATAAGCTCATGTGCAGGGGGGCGCCAACCCAAAATGGACACCTTTAAACAACGACTCATAATCTGCATACTATTAACAATAAGCCTAATCCTACTATGGATAGTGGAATCACCCCTAAAAAACCAGAGCACACTACTCATATCAACCATAATATTCTTCTATGGAGGCCAACCCCTATTCAAGGCCGCCATAAAAGAACTAAAGAACAAAAACCTAGGATCCATGAGCCTAGTCACTATCACAATCACAATAGCATACATTTATATCATACTAATGTCAATAGAGGGCAAAGTTACAATAGTCTCCATAGAACTGGCCCTAATCATCAACATAATATTATCCGGGCGCTGGATTGAAACAAAACTAACAGAAGGTATACTAAAACCCCTAAAAGAACCTGAAAATAGCATACCACCCATAACACGTCTCATAGAAGATGGGAAAATCAAAGAAATCCACACCGAAACCATAAAACCAGGAGACCTAATACTAGTAAAAAAAGGAGAGATAATACCATCAGATGGTATAATAATAAAAGGTTCAACCACAATACAACCAACCACAGGAAAAATCACAGTGAAAGGGCCGGGAGAAACTGTAACAGCCACTTCACTAAACATCAAAAGCCCCATTCTGGTGGAAACCACAAAAGTCGGTGAAGAATCATTCGTTTCCCAGTTAATAAAAGTTTTAAAAAGAAAAAACGAGACCAAGATACAAGAATCCATAAACAAAATCGTATCAATTTTCATTCTAATAATAATTGCAGTGGCAATAACCACATTCATATACTGGGAGAACACAACACTGGCAATAGAACACGCACTAACAGTACTTATTGTGGCATCACCACAAGCCATAAGACTAGCAGCACCCATCCCAATACTTGTATCAGCAGTAATCGCGGCAAAAAATGGTATAATCATAAAAAATAAAAATTCACATGAAAACGCACGCCAAATAGATGCCATAGCATTCAACAAAACAGGAACCCTTACAATGGGGAAATTCAAAGTAACAGACATCATATCATTCGATAAAGAACTTGAAGAAGGCGACATAATAAACTATGTAGCTGCCATAGAATCCAAAAGCCAGCACCCAATAGCAAAAGGCATACGAGAAGTGGTCAAAGAACCACTACCAGTGAAAAAACTCAAAAAAATCCAAGGAAAAGGCATCACAGGATGCGTTGGAGACGCTAAAATCCAAATCATAAACTATAAACACCTAAATGATCTAGGATTCCGGATAGAAAACCCAGAAATCTTGGAGATGACTGAAAAGGGAAAAACAGTCATCTTCGTAGTCATCAACGATGAACTGAAAGGATGCATAGGACTCACAGACAAAATAAAAAAAGAGGCTAAAAAGACGATAAAAACACTTAAAGACAATGGAATAAAATGTATCATGCTAACAGGAGACAATAAAAAAGTTGCAAAATGGACAGCTAAAGAACTTGGATTAGACGAATACTATGCAGAACTCACAGCCGAAGAAAAATCCGAAAAGATCAAAAAAATGCAAGAAGATGGACTAAAAGTTGCCATGATAGGCCAAGCCGATGACATGCCAGCCATAAAACAAGCCAACCTAGGCATAGCCATGATAACACACCCAAACATAGACATTGAAAACCCAGACATAATACTCACAGAAGACAATCTACTAGAAATTCCAAGAATACTGGAACTTGCCACAGCAACACACAACAAAATAAAAGAAAACCTCACATGGGCAACCATCTACAATACAATAACAATACCCATCGCCACAGGAATCCTACAAAACCAGAACATAAGTATAAACGCGCCAATAGGCGCCGCACTAATGATATTAAGTATCATGATCGTGATACTGAACGCTAAAACCCTCCACGGCTGATGAACACCCCCCCAAGGAGAATGCCTAAGAGGTGGATCCAAATGAAAAAAACACTTGAAAATTTAGTTAAAGCTTTTATTGGTGAAAGCCAAGCCAGAAACAGATACACATTCTATGCTAAGATAGCGAAAAAGGAAGGATTTGAACAAATCTCTGAAATATTCCTAGTAACGGCAGAAAATGAGAGAGAACATGCAAAATGGCTTTTCCGGATGATACAAGAACTAAAAGAAGATAATGACACGATAACAGTAGAGGCAGAAGCCCCATTAACACTATCAGACACCACAGAGAACCTAAAAGCGGCTATAAAAGGGGAGAACTATGAATATAGTGAAATGTACCCCGAATTCGCGGACACAGCTGAAAAAGAAGGATACACCAACATAGCCAAACGCCTAAGAGCCATAGCAAAAGCCGAAAAACACCATGAAGAAAGATACAAAAAACTCCTAGAACTTGTAGAATCCAATAAACTTTACAACAAGGACAAGGAGGTCACATGGGTATGTAGAAAATGCGGCTACACACATAAAGGTAAAAAACCGCCAGAAAAATGTCCATCATGCGACCATCCAAGCAGATACTTCGAAATAAAATGTGAAAAATACTAGGAGTGTAGAAGATTGACAAGCATCAACCAAATATTCAGATGCAACATATGCGGAAACATAGTCGAAATACTCAACCCAGGTGAAGGGCGCCTAGTATGCTGCGGCCAACCAATGGAACTATTACTAGCCAGACACACAGACGTCGGCCCCGAAAAACACATCCCAATAATAGAAAAGACAGATGAAGGCTTAAAGGTGAAGGTTGGTGAAGAGGATCATCCAATGGAAGAAGAACATTACATCCAATGGATAGAAATCATCCTAGATAATAAAGTGTTAAGGAAAACCCTTAAACCAGGTGATAAACCAGAGGCAAGATTCGCAGAGAAACCCACAGGAAAGATCTTTATAAGAGCATATTGTAACATCCATGGACTATGGCACGACTAAGGTCTATGCAAACAATAAACATTGAAAAGGATTGAAGACCATCAACTTCTAGAAAGATAGTCAACCATCTCCTAACCTGGGGGATTGCAGGCCATCATCATCCTCTGCAGTGACCCCACCTTACTTTGCCAAGCCAACTCAGCAAAAAGCAACCCTCCTCTATGAATATCCCTATGCAGTCGTCCCCCCACAATAGGAGAAGTGCCCTAGTCTCCCCTCCTCCTCCAAAATTTGTAATAAACTCTTAATGGTGGTGAGAAGCCCGTTTTCCCCAGTATCTATGGATGGTGTCTCCAAAGGGCGTTAAGGATGAAGAAAGTATGGATACCAGCTATTATAATACTTTTAGTCTTCTGCAGTGGTTGTATTTCCAATACAGGTGAAATAAACAAGCTTTCAGGGGATATTAACCAGCATCTTAAAAAGGGTGATGAATATTATAATGAAGCAGCAAATGATGTGAATAGTAATAGATTAGAAAGCGCCCTTGAAAAATGTGACCTTGCCTCATCAGAATATAATGCAGCACGTCTACTCACATCAGAGGCGCTTAGTTATGCGCAGGATTCAAGGGATGAAATATTCATAAAATATCTGGAACTTGTGATAGCAGAGATAGATGCGAAATTAAACGCCACATCTGAACTCAAGAACGCTATCCAACTCCTCAGCATAAATGAAAACGAATCCGCCAATTATAGTCTAAGTTTGGCGAATAAGTTTATGGAAGACGCCAAATATTATGAAAGTCAACGAAACGAAATTGTAAACAAAAACCCGCAAAAATTTAACATCTAAGACCCCCCTATTCATGCTCTGCCCCGATAAGACCATTGAAGGATCCTATCATGTCACATAAGGAGCATGAAATGCTATAAAATCCTAATTTTAGCTTCCAGTTACTTATAAGACCCCTATGAAAGCGAAAGGATACCATAAGGGGAGAGTAATCTTTATATAGTTTCAAGAAGAACATTATAAGCATAGATTTGGGGGCTGGAGAACCCTCCCCTTGAACACCTATGGAAGGTTCTCAATAAAGCAAAAAGCCCCACACAGATTGCGATAGCAAAATTTGCAGGTGTCATTTTTGAAAAAGTATAAGTGTAAAGTTTGTGGATACATATATGATCCTGAAAAAGGTGAGCCGCGTCGAGACACGCCACCGGGAACGCCCTTCGAAGACCTGCCAGATATTTGGAGGTGCCCCTCCTGCGGAGCCCCGAAGAGGATGTTCAGACCACTAGAATAACATTGGAGGATTTTTAATGGACAAATATCAATGTCAAATGTGCGGATACATATATGACCCAGAAGAAGGAGATCCCAACCAGGGTATAGAACCTGGAACACCCTTCGAGGATCTGCCAGAAGATTGGACCTGCCCCATCTGTGGAGTGGGAAAGGACCAATTCAAAAAGATTGATTAAAATGGCAATTAAAAAAATAGCCAACGACATATATACTATACAAACCTTTGACTGGGACAGGCAAAGCTTTGACAACATCCTCAAAACACCCAAAGGCACAACATACAACTCATTTTTGATAATGGATGAAAAGAACATCCTAATAGATTCAACAGAACCATCAAAGGCAAAAGAACTCCTCGAAAACCTAAAATCATTAGACATTAAAATCGACTATATAATATCACAACATGCAGAACAAGACCACTCAGGAGCAATACCCACCCTACTAAAAGAATATCCAAACGCAAAGATCATAGGAACAAAACCGGCAAAAGAACTCCTCGAAAACCTACTAGGAATCCCCCAAGAAAAAATCCTTACAATAGAAGATGGTGAAAGCCTAAAAACTGGCCAACACCAACTAAAATTCATAGTAACGCCTTGGGTTCATTGGCCAGATACCATGGTAACATACCTTTCACCAGAAGGTATACTATTCTCTTGCGATTTCTTCGGGTCCCATCTTGCAACTACAAAGACAATATCAGAGCCAGAGGATATCAAAGAGGAGGCTAAAAGATACTATGCACATATAATGATGCCATTCGCCCAGATGATACAAAAAAACCTGGATAAACTCAAAGACCTTAAAATAGAGATGATAGCCCCTTCACACGGCCCAATCATAGAAAAACCAGAGGTCATAGTAGACTTCTACGAGAGATGGTCAACTGAAACATCAAGGAAGGTAGTCATTGCATATGTTTCGATGCATGGAAGCACAAAACTCATGGTCGAACACCTCACAAAAACACTACTAGACTTAAATGTTAACCTTAGAGTATTAAACCTTGCAAATACTGACAGCAGCGAAATCATCATGGAACTTGTTGATTCAGCAGCCCTAATCATAGCCTCGCCAACAGTACTCACAAGACCCCACCCACTGGTAGCATCAACATTATATCTTGTTAACATGCTAAAACCGCCAATAAAATATTTTGCACTTATAGGCTCGTATGGATGGGGCACCCTAATCGAAAAAGAAACCAAAAAGCTACTATCAACCATTAACGTCGAATTCCTGGATCCAGTGCTTGTTAAAGGCCAACCCCTAAGAGAAGATTTTGAAAGATTAGACAAACTTGCACATGAAATAAAAGAGAAATTGGAGATGATAAAAAAATGTTGAGTAAAAGGATGGAAGATGCCCTAAACCGGCAATTAAACGCCGAATTATACTCGGCCTACCTATATCTTTCGATGGCCGCATATTATGAGGCCTCTGATTTGCCAGGTTTTGCGAATTGGATGCGGGTCCAGGCACAAGAAGAATTAACCCATGCCATGAAATTCTTTGATTATATCATCCGGAGAGATGGGCGAGTAACCCTCAAGGCTATTGAAAAGCCGCCAGATGAGTGGGATTCACCGGTAGATGTGAGTACACATGTACTAGAACATGAGAGGAAGGTAACAGGCCTCATAAACGATCTTGTTGATTTGGCCTTGGAGGAGAAGGATCATGCCACCTACAACTTCCTCCAATGGTTCGTGGCAGAACAAGTTGAAGAAGAAGAGTCAGCATCAGAACTCCTCAGAAAGGTTAAAATGGCATCCGAATCGCCGGCAGGCATACTCATGGTAGATAATGAGCTTGGAGGAAGAGTATTTAATCCACCAACAAATGAAAAGGAGTAGGATAAAAAATGGAAAATGAAGGCATGCCCCTGATAGGGGATAAATTCCCGGAAATGGAAGTGCAAACAACACATGGGATGATGAAACTGCCAACAGAATACAAGGGAAAATGGTTCATATTATTCAGCCACCCAGCAGATTTCACACCAGTCTGCACAACAGAATTTGTAGCATTCCAGAAAAGATACCCAAAATTCAGGGAACTAAACTGTGAACTAATAGGATTAAGCGTAGACCAAGTATTCTCACACCTAAAATGGACAGAATGGATAAAAGAAAACCTAGAAGTAGAAATCGAATTTCCCATAATCGCAGACACAGGAAAAGTAGCTGACACACTCGGCCTAATACATCCTGCAAGACCAACCAACACAGTAAGGGCAGTTTTCATCATAGACCCGGAGAGTATAATAAGGGCCATACTTTATTATCCCCAGGAGCTTGGACGTAACATGGATGAGATACTCCGCATGATAAAAGGTTTCAGGACAATCGATAAAGAAGGCGTCGCCCTACCAGCTAACTGGCCCAATAACGAGATAGTTGATGATGGTGTTATCATACCACCACCAACGGACGTGAAAACAGCGAAAGAAAGGAAGGGTAAAGAGAACTGTTATGATTGGTGGCTTTGCTACAAAAAAATCTAAGTGGAGGTGATAATTTATGGAAAAAAAGTTTTATGAACTGCCAAGTTTACCTTACAGTTATGATGCCCTTGAACCTTATATTTCAGAGGAACAGTTAACTATACATCATCAGAAACATCATCAGGCTTATGTAGATGGTGCCAACAACTTACTCAGGAGATTGGATGAAGCCCGCGAATCAGATGCAAGCATAGACTATAAGGCCGCTGCAAAGGAATTATCATTCCACGTCGGCGGCTTCTTACTACACAGGTTCTTCTGGGAGAACATGGGCCCGGCAGGCGATAATGGTGGGGAACCCACAGGCAAAATCAAAGAATATATCGAGAAGGACTTCGGGACCTTTGAAAGGTTCAAGGAGGAGTTTTCACAGACCGCTATAAGTGCTGAGGGTTCAGGATGGGCCATGTTAACATATTGTCCCCTTACAGACCGTCTATTCATAGTACAAGTTGAAAAGCACAATGTTAACCTAATACCACAATGTAAGGTTTTACTCGTATTGGATGTGTGGGAGCACGCCTATTACCTCGATTACAAGAACCTGCGCCCAGATTATGTTGAAGCATTCTGGAACATCATAAACTGGGATGAAGTAAACAATAGAGTCGAAAACCTTTAAAAAACCTATTTTTTCTTATTTTTTTCTAGGATAATCTTACCCTAGGCAAAAACTATTTTTTTATCAATAAACTTTTCATTTATATCCAGGATTTCAAAAAAAAAAGAGATGGGATTGATCTAGTATGATCTGGGATGAAAAGATGGAATGCATCACAAGGGACGAACTTGAAGAAATACAAATCAAAAGATTGCAAGATACCCTAACAAGAACATATGAAAAGGTACCATACTACAAAAAGAAATTTGAGGAAAATAACATCCACCCCGAAGACATTGAAAGCCTAGATGACATAAAAAAACTCCCTTACACAACAAAGGACGATCTCAGAAAAGTATACCCCTTCGGAATGTTCGCAACCCCAAAAAAGGAGATAATAGAAGTACACACTTCTTCAGGGACAACAGGCAAACCAGTAGTCTCAGGTTACACAAAAAAAGACATCGAAATATGGAGTGAAGTAATGGCAAGAGGCCTCACAATGATGGGAGTTACAGAAGACGACATAATACAAAACACCCACGGCTACGGCCTATTCACGGGAGGATTCGGAGTCCACTACGGAGCCCAGAGGATAGGGGCCACAGTGATCCCCATTTCAACCGGCCAGACAAGAAGACAAATCGAAATCATGAAAGACTTCGGGACAACAGTCATGATATTCACACCATCCTATGGACTATACCTTTCAGAAGTGGCCGAAGAAGAAGGCTACAAACCAAATGAATTCCAACTAAAAGCGATAGGTTTCGGAGCCGAAATGTGGACCGAAGAAATGCGAAAAGAACTCGAAAAGCGTTTCAACGCACCAGCATTCAACATCTATGGCTTAACAGAAATCATAGGACCGGGCGTGGCCATGGAATGCCAGGAAAAAAACGGTTTACACATTTTCGAGGATCATTTCTACCCGGAGATCATCAACAGCAAAACTGGCGAAGTTTTGCCGCCAGGAAAAAGAGGCGAACTCGTTATAACAACACTCACAAGAGTTGGTATGCCAATCATCAGATTCCGCACAAAGGACATCACCTCAATAAATTATGATGAGTGTGGCTGCGGAAGAACACTCGCAAGGATTTCAAGGATAACAGGACGCGCAGACGACATGGTAAAAGTAAGAGGAGTCTCAGTATTCCCATCCCAGGTAGAGAAGGCTTTGCTTAAGATTGATGGTATACAACCCCATTATCAGATTATCATAACAAGACCTCACCTCATGGATGAAATGGAAGTTAAAGTTGAAACTTCACCAGAATTATTCTCAGATGATATAGGAGAAATGATAGGATTACAAAAGAAAATCGGCGAATATATAGAGAACGAAATAGGTTTAAGGGTTAAAGTAACATTAGTAGAACCCAAAACTTTACCTAGGAGTGAAGGAAAAGCTGTTAGAGTCATTGATAAAAGAAAATTCTGAGGTCCCTAATATGAAAATTAAACAAATTTCAATATTCCTAGAAAACAAAAAAGGAAGACTCTGGAAAGCCCTAAACATACTAAAAGGTGCAGATATAAACATAAGAGCCCTTTATCTTGCAGACACCTCAGAATTTGGGATACTAAGACTTATAGTGCCAGAACCTGAAAAGGCGAAGAGTGTTCTTGAAGAAAACGACTTCGCTGTGAAAATGAATGAAGTAATAGCAGTAGAATTAGAAGACAAACCAGGAGGGCTTTCATCAATCCTAAAAATACTAAAAGATTCGGACATAAACATAGAATACATATACGCTTTCGTGCACGAAAAAAAAGGCAAGGCTATATTATTCCTAAAAGCTGACAAGATAGACAAAACAATAGAAGTATTAAAAAAGGGCGGGGCAACGATACTAACAGCCGAAGAAGTCTATAAAATTTAAACACGCAAATTAAAGCATGTTGAAATAGACCGTGGAGAATCTAGCAAAGCTAAAACTAATCCATTTCATGAACTCTGATCATTGGAAATTATAAGGGTGGGAAAACCTCCACTTTAACAAAAAAATTCCTTGGAGGGTTCATCCCCCACACACACTTTAAACATAGATTGGATTAGAAAAAAGAAGATTTCAACAATTTAGAGGGTTTATCCGCTCACTGTTTGAAACTTTGAAGATTTTGTAGCCATTGGTTAAACTCTACTGGGAACGTTTATTATGTTACCGTTACGCATTTTGCAAGGTTTCTTGGATGGTCTGGGTCTTCGCCTCTCATTACACTGATATGGTAGGCTAGGAGTTGTAATGGTATGATGTAGAGTAGTGGTGATATTTCTTCTCTTATATCTTGGTTGAATGCTATGTAGTCGTCTGCATTCTTTTTGAATTCTTTGTCGTTTTCTGCTCCGAGGCCTATGACTTCAGCCCCTCTTGATTTAACTTCTTTGACATTGCTTAGGGTTAAGGTGTGTGAGTTGCGGAATTTTTCCTCATCTTTCATGTCTTTTGCTGTTTTTAGTGGTATGGGTGGGGGTGCTATGGCGACTAATGGCAATCCTGGTTCTATTAGTGCTATGGGGCCGTGTTTTAGTTCTCCTGATGCGTAAGCTTCAGCATGTATGTATGTGATTTCTTTGAGTTTTAGGGCTCCTTCGAGTGCTGTTGGGTATGAGAACCCGCGTCCTATGAATAGGAAGTCTGATTCGTTTTTGTAGATTCTTGCCATGTCTTTTATTTGTTTTTCTTTTTCTAGTATTTTTTCCATTTCCTCGGGGAGTTTTTTCAAGTTTTCTATGATCCAAGGTTTTTGGCCTATGGTGGCTGCTAGCATGTATATACAAGCTAGTTGGCTTATATAGGTTTTTGTTGCTGCGACGCCGATTTCTGGGCCTGCCCGGGTGTATATTACGTGGTCTGCCTCTCTTGTGGCTGTGCTTCCTAGGACGTTTACTATTGCGAGGGTTTTTGATTTTTTATTAGCGGCTCTTAAGGCGTTGAGTGTGTCTGCGGTTTCGCCTGATTGTGTTATGAATATTATGAGTGTTTCTTCATCGAGTGCATTTGCAGTGTATTGGAATTCGCTTGCTATTATGGCATCTGTGGGTATGTGTAGGATGCTTTCGAATAGGTATTTGCCGACTAGGGCTGCGTGGTATGATGTTCCGCAGGCAACGAAGCATATTCTTTTCACTTCACCTATTTCCTCCGCGACTCTTTTCACTTCTTTGATTTCTCTGAGGGTGTCTCTTAAAACTTGTGGCTGTTCGTGTATCTCTTTTATCATGAAGTGGTCGTATCCACCTTTTTCGGCCATTTCGATGGTCCATTCGATGTATTTGAATTTTTTCTTTTTTATGTTGCCCTCTAGGTCTTTTATTTGATGTTCTTTGCTGTTGATTATGGCCATTTCATTATCGTCTAGGAATATGACATTTTTTGCATGTTCTAGTACGGCTGGGATGTCTGATGCTAGGAAGTATCCTTTTTTGCCTTTTGCTAATATGAGTGGGCTTTCTTTTCTGGCGCCTATGATCTTATCTGGTTCTTCTGATGACATCACTGCTATTGCATATGATCCTTTTAAGCGTTTTAGCGCTTTTTTAACCGCTTCTTCGAGGTTGTTTCCTTCCTTTTTATATTTTTCTATTAAGTGTGCTATGACTTCTGTGTCTGTTTCTGATGTGAATTTGTGCCCTTCCCTTTTAAGTTCCTCTTTTAGTTCCATGTAGTTTTCGATTATCCCATTGTGGACTAGTGCTATTTTTCCTTCACAGTCTAGGTGTGGGTGTGCATTTTCTTTTGTTGGGGGGCCGTGTGTTGCCCAGCGCACATGTCCAATACCCATATTACCATGAAACTTAGAGAGGTCTAGTTTTTCCTCAAATTCTACTATTTTGCCTTTGTTTTTCTCGAGTATTATTTTTGAGTCAAGTGTTGCTATGCCAACAGAATCATAACCTCTATATTCTAATCTTTTAACACACTCCCATAATATTGGGGCGGCTTTTTCATTGTTAAGTATGCAAGCAGCTATACCGCACATTATCATTTCACCTCCAGGGAAAATTTAACCCTGTAAAAGGATTATGAGGGGATAATCATGAATGGACTTATATAAATTTTGTTGATGATATAATCACTAATAATACTATCTACATCTATATAAGTTCTCCCCTCCTAAAATGGGAAATGTGATAATTATGAAAATTGGAAAGCTTCTCTACACTGGGAAGGCGAAGAACATATATGAGAGTGAACATCCAGAGAAGGTTATAATCGAATTCAGGGATGATATAACAGCTGGAGACGGTGAAAAACGTGACAGGATCCCAATGAAAGGATACTATAATTCTATAATATCTGCTAAATTCTTCAAGGTTCTTGAATCTGCCAATATAAAAACCCACTATATAAAGTTGATAAAACCGGGCTACATCCTCGCAAGGAAACTTGAAATAATACCCATAGAAGTTATAGCAAGAAACATAGCAACAGGAAGCCTCACAAGAAGATACCCCTTCCAGGAAGGCCAAGAATTCGAGGATCCTATAATACAAATGGATTATAAAAGCGATGAATATGGAGACCCCATGCTCAATGATGACATAGCCATAGCCCTGGGCATCGCAACCAAAAGAGAACTAGAAAAGATGAGAAAGATAACATTAAAGGTTAATAGGACCTTGAAGGAATTCCTCAAAGAAAAAGGCTTGCTATTGCCAGATTTTAAATTAGAATTTGGAAGAGGATCTGCTGGCAGATTACTTGTGGGTGATGAGATAAGCCCAGACACTTGCAGGTTATGGGATCTTCAAACCAGAGAGACATTGGATAAGGATCTTTTCAGACGCGATGAAGGAAACATTATAGAAGCTTATAGGAGAGTCGCATCCCTAATACTCGAAGAAGAAGACAAAAAAGGATGGAAACTAGAGGATGATCTATTATGAAATTCAATATAGAAGTCAGGATAAGATTAAAAAAGGGCATGTTAAACCCTGAGGCGGCCACAATACAAAGAGCCTTGGCATTACTCGGCTATGAGGTTGAAGATACCGACACCATAGATATCATAACCTTTAAGATGGAAGAGGATAACATTAAAAGGGTTGAAGAGGAAGTTGAGGATATGTGCCAGCGCCTACTCTGCAACCCTGTGATACACGACTATGAAATTAAAATAAACCCCGAGGATCAAATATGAGGGTTGGAGTTATAAGATTCCCAGGTTCCAACTGCGACAGGGACGTTTATCACGTCCTCAAACTCGCAGGAGCCGAACCAGAATACATATGGTGGGATCAAGAGGATCTAAGCCACTTTGACGCGGTCATAATCCCGGGTGGGTTCTCATATGGAGACTATCTCAGGGCCGGGGCGATAGCAGCCATAACACCAGTCATGGAATCTGTTAAATCATTAATAAAAGATGAAAAACCAATACTCGGCATATGTAATGGCGCCCAGATACTAGCAGAAGTCGGCCTAGTACCAGGAGTCTTCACAGTTAACCAATACCCAAAATTCAATTGCAAATGGACAAAACTAAAAGTCAAAACTACTAGAACGCCATTCACTTCACTTTATAGGAAGGATGAGATTATAAGGATGCCCATCGCCCATGCCGAGGGAAGATATTACACTGAAAACCTTCAAAGACTCTGGGATAATGACCAGGTAGTTTTACAATTCCATTCAGAAAACCCAAACGGATCCCTAGATAGGATAACTGGAGTGTGCGACGAGTCAGGGCTCGTATGTGCAGTTATGCCACACCCAGAAAGGGCATCCGAAACCATACTAGGATCCGCAGATGGAATAAAATTTTTCAAGGGCATAATAGAATACATTAGTAGGTGTTAAAAGATGGTAGTATATCTTGTGGGGGCCGGGCCAGGAGACCCTGAACTCATCACAATAAAAGCACAAAAGGCTTTGAAAAAAGCCGACGTCATAATATACGATCGTTTAATCAACAAAGAAATCCTGGAATATGCACGAGAAGACGCCAAACTCATCTACGTAGGTAAAAGGGCTGGGAAACATTCTAAAAGCCAGGAAGAAATAAACAATATAATAGTGGGAGAAGCCAGGAAAAACAAGACAGTAGTCAGGCTAAAAGGGGGAGATCCATTCATATTCGGCCGAGGAGGGGAAGAATTACTAGCACTAAAATCCCATGGAATAAAAACAAAGGTAATACCAGGTATAACATCTGCCATAGGCGTGCCTACAGCAGCAGGCCTACCCATAACCCATAGGGGCATAGCAACATCATTCACCATAGTAACAGGCCACGAGGATCCCACAAAAGAGAAAAAACAAGTACACTGGGATTACAAGGCAGACACCCTAATCATACTAATGGGGGTAGGCAACCTCAAAGAGAATACAAGGGAATTAATGAGGTATCGTCCAGCAGACACACCAGTCTGCGCCATAGAAAATGGCACAACAGAAAAAGAAAGGATAACATTCGCAACACTAGAAGACATATCAACAAAGGATATAAAACCCCCTGCAATCATCATCATAGGACACATAGTAAACCTATACAAAAAACTAATAGAAGAGGATCCATAATGGACCTGAAAGGCAAAGTAATAGCCGTCACAAGACCAGAAGAAAGATGCGGAGAAGCCATAAAACTCATAGAAAAAGCAGGTGGAAAACCATACATCGCACCCACACTCCAAATCCACACACCCCCAACAAAAACCCTAAAAAGATTATGTGAAAACCTCAAAAAATTCGACTGGATAATATTCACATCACCAGCAGCCATAAAATCCATAAAAAAACACTGCGAAAAAATACCCAGACCAGACTGTAAAATCGCGGTCATAGGCCCAAAAACCCAAAAGGAACTCGAAACATTAGGATTAAAAGCCGATGTCATACCATCAGAATACACTGCAGAGGGTCTACTAAAGGCACTATCATCCCATGATATGAAAAACAAGAACGTGGCCATACCAAGGACGCTCGCAGCCAGAAATGTGCTACCAGAAGGACTGAAAAAGATGGGGGCCAATGTTTATATAGCAGAAGCCTACAAATCCACCAAACCCAAAAATGATAGGATACAGAGGCTTATAGAAAAAATACTAAAAGAGGAGATAGACGCTATAACATTCACAAGTCCACTAACGGTGGAAAACCTCCTCACAACAAGAAAGGACAAAAAAGATAACCTGATAAAAAAACTATCCAATGGAAAGATAATAGTAGCCGCCATAGGCCCCATAACCGCGGCAAAACTCGAAGAATATGGTATAAAAGCCATAACACCCAAAAATTACACCATAAAAGACATGCTAATAAAATTATTCCATGAACTCTCAGAGGATTAAACATGGAAACAATCATATGGCCAGCTTACCTAGACGCTAAAAAAACAAAAAAAGAAGGAAGAAAAATCCCCCGAAAGCATGCAATAGAATCTCCAACCTTAGCCGAGATCAAAAAGGCCGCTGAAAGACTAAAATTAAAAGCAAGAATAGAAGCTGATAAGTCATATCCAAGTTCATGGTGGGAGCGCAGCGGAAGAGTCATAATAGAACACAATAACCTGAAAAAAAGGGAATTATTATTCAAGATTAGTAAAATGATAAAAGCCTCCCGAAAAAAATGAGATGAAAAGGATGAAAACACCCCCAAGACTTGATAAAGGCCTCCTAAAAGCAAAAAGGCTCTTAGAATCTTCAGAGGATATTAAAGTTTATAGTCATCGCGACTGTGACGGTATAACAGCAGGGGCTATCATTTCAACACTACTTGAGAGACTTGGAAAGGAACACGAAGTTGAATTCATAAACCTCAACCAAGTCGAAAACATCAAAATAGAAAACGAACTCACAATATTCACAGACATGGGCTCAGGCCAACGCATAGAAGAAATCTCAACATCCAATTCAAAGATCATAGTCTTGGATCATCACCCACCACTACCAAGAAAAAACATGAAAGGAGAATTACTAGAATTAAATCCAATGAAATATGGGATAGACGGGTCAACACAGATTTCAGGGGGTGGCATGGCATACCTACTCTCAAAAAAATTCAACTACCATGACCTAAGCTGGATGGGAGTACTATCTGCCATAGGAGACCTTCAAAATTCATTAACCGGAAAACTAGTAGGACTCAACAGCCAAATATTAGAAGATAGCGTATCAATAGGACAAATAGACATCCTAGAAGATCTATCAATCTATGGCAGGCAAACAAGACCACTATTCATAGCACTATCCTATTTCAGTGATGTTAACCTGCCAATAACCAATAACAAGACAGAATGCATCCTCCTATTAAAAAAATTAGGCATACCATACAAAGAAGATGAAAGATACCGGCGACTCTGCGACCTAACCATGGAAGAAAAAAGAAAACTCTTCTCAGAACTCGTCAAAATGCTCTCAAGAGAAGTACCCCCAAAATATGTTAAGTACATCCCACAAATAATATCAGGGGAAGCCTACGACCTCAAAAGAGAAGAAAAATACACACCACTCCGAGACCTCGCAGAATTCTCAACAGCCATAAACGCCTGCAGCAGAAACAACGACATAAAACTAGCCCTCAGAATACTGAAAGGAGAAAGAGGCCCGGCCCTAGACGAACTAGAAAGCGTATCAAGAGCACATAGAAGATACCTAGCAGAAAAAGTAGAACTAATAAAAACCCAGGAACTACTAAAACAAAAACAAAACCTACAATACTTCAAAACCACAGAAATAAGAGACAACGTGATAGGCACCATAGCAGGCATGATACTAAGCTACGGAGACTGGAGAAAACCCATAATAGGCCTCGCAACCAAAGAACATGGCACAAAAGTTTCACTACGATGCTCAAGACTCTTAGCATTAGACGGCATACACTTCGGATCCATAATAAGCAAAATAGCAGAAAAAGTTGGCGGCAGCGGAGGCGGCCATGCAATGGCCTGCGGAGCCTACATACCCCACGGAACCGAAAACAAATTCCTAGAATTGTTAGACAATAGCCTCAAAGGCAAAATAGGGTGAACACGATGAGGGCATTCAAAAAGAAAGGAGAACTGACAAGATTCCAGATACTCGCCGAGATAGCGGAAAACCAACCACACATAAGACAAAGAGACATTGCCGAGAAATTGGGCATAACAGTACAAGCGGTCTCAGAAAACATAAAAACACTCACAGACCAAGGCTACCTAGAACCCGGAGACGGAAGATCATACTACAAACTAACAAAAAAGGGAATAGAAAAACTAAAAGGGGAAGCCATAACACTGCGAAAATATGCCGATAGCGTGCTAGAGACAATGAGCACCTACAAGTCAACATGGCCAGCCATAGCAAAAGAAGACCTCAAAAGGGGTGAAGAAGTCGAAATATTCATGGAAAACGGGATACTATACGCGAAAAAAAGAAAAGACGGCCAAGCCCACGGAAAAGTCCTACACGATGCCAAAAAAGGAGAAGACGTGGCTCTAACAGAACTCAGCGGACTAATAAACCTCAAAAAAGGCAAAGTAACCATACTAGTACTCCCAAGGATAAACGAGGGAGGATCCAGAGCCGCCAACCTCCAAAAAATAAAAAAGATATACGAGCAAGATTATGACAAGGTTGGTGTAATGGGGACAGTGGCAAGGGCAGTAGCCGACAAACTAAATTTAAGAGTCGATTTTGAATTCGCAACACCAGAAGCAACCCTAGCCGCGGCCAAGAGAGGCCTAAACGTTCTAGTATTAGCTGTGGGTAGGATGAGTAAAAGCATAGCAAGAAAACTTGAAGAAGAAAACATAGAATACAAGATGGAAAATGTGGTTGAAGAATCATCAACTTAAATTCATGGGAATTCTACTCATTCTATAATTTGAATTGCTGATGATGAACAATCTATGGGGTTTATTTGGATGATTGCAAGGTTAAAGTTGATTTTTTCAAATAAGGATTATCGCCGCATATTAGATAATATCATGTCCCTTACTGGAATACAACTTGTACAGTATCTTCTTCCACTTGTAACATTTCCATATCTTACTAGGGTTTTAGGTCCGGCCAATTTTGGACGGGTTGCGTTTGCAGTAGCTTTCATTGGCTATTTTCAAATTTTAACTGATTATGGGTTTAATTTGTCTGCGACGAGGGAAATCTCGATAAACCGTGAAAACAAGAAAAAGATCTCAGAGATTTATAGTTCGGTTATGGTGACAAAACTTATCTTAATGTTTTTAACTTTCATACTGATGCTTGTTATCATATCATCCTTTGAAAGATTTCAGGGTGATCCTCTGCTTTATATTTTCACTTTTGGCCTAGTTGTAGGTGCTGTTCTTTTTCCGGTTTGGTTTTTTCAAGGTGTTGAAAGGATGAGATACATTAGCATCCTGCGGATTTTAAGCTCGCTAATCTACACTGCGCTCATATTCCTTATTGTGAGAGGCCCCAACGACTATCTTTATGTGCCCCTTATAAATTCTATAGGTTTTATAATTGTGGGAGTCTACAGTCAACATGTAGTAAGAAGAGAGTTTAAAGTTAAATTTGTGATGCCTACACTCGAGGACGTTAAAAGGCAACTTGTCGAGGGATGGCACCTATTCATATCAATGCTTGCAGTAAGCCTTTACACAACATCAAACAGATTCATACTAGGCCTACTCGTCAATAATACTACATTAGGGTATTATGCCGTGGCAGAGGACATAACAAGAGCCCTGCAAGGCCTAATATCCCCTATTGGCCAGGCCATATACCCTTATTTTTCAAGGATACAAGTGGAGGATCGTGAACGTGCCAAGATGGAACTGAAAAAGATGGTTATCATAATAGGCATAGTAACGTTCATATTTTCTATTCTCTTGGTATTTGCCGCGCCACTCATAGTAAGGCTACTCGCCGGTCCATTGTATATGGAGAGCATTCCTCTACTCCAAGTGCTGGTATTTATTATTTTTGCTATAGGAGTGAATAATATTCTTGGTATTCAGGGTCTTGTCTCCTTTGGTTATAAAGAAAAGTTTACGAGGATAGTTCTTTTTGCAGGGATAGTGCATCTTGGACTACTTATAGGCCTTGTCCTTGTTGTGGGGTCTTTAGGCGCGGCTATTGCAGTTGTTGCAACGGAAATATTTATTGGGATCATAGAATATATCATACTTAAAAGGATGGGAGTGTTATGAAAGAATCCTTAATAAATCTTTTGGGAAAAACCCCATTTTCACCTTACCTTAAAGCATATTATACCATCTATCAAAGGGATAGGAGTGCATTTCTTCAAACCGCACTTAGAACCAAATTCATACATTCTCGAAAGGAAAACATGATAGAAAGAAGGGTGGAACAGCTCGAAAAAGTATGTAAAAGTGCCAGGATTTATTTCACTCCCGGTGAAAGGTTTTTTTATAGTATAGATACGCGTTTACATGTCATTGAATATCCAGGTTATAGGAGACTTGGAAACCTTACAGTCGACTATTCAATGCTCCTAGAAAAAGGACTAGATGGGATAGAAAAAATAATAGATGAAAAATTAAAGAATAAAGATGATTACCTCAAATGTCTTAAAAAGAGTCTTGAGGCCGTGAAATTTTATAGGGATAGGTGCATAAAAGAATCAAAAGAGCTTTCAAGTATCCTTGGAAAAGTTCCACTCGAACCTGCAAGTTCCCTTGAAGAGGCTCTACAATCAATACTATTCATAAACTCCCTACTCTGGATGTATGGGCATCACCTCATAGGCCTCGGTAGGCTTGATAAGATACTAGAACCATACTATGAAGATTATGATAAATCAAAAGAGCTTATAAAAGAATTCATAAGTTCATTATCCAAATATTACAAATTTAAGAGTAATGTCCTCCCAGGCGACACTGGACAGGTTATAGTCCTTGGTGGGGAATATAATGAACTTACACGCATATTCCTCGAGGCTATGATGGAGTTGGGACTTCCAGACCCCAAGATTGTACTGCGAGTAAACAGGAATACACCAGATGATATATGGGAGCTTAGTTACAAGTGCCTCAAGAAAGGTCTTGGATACCCTCTATTTTCTAATGATGAAGTCATTATAAAAAGTTTACAAGAATATTATGATAAAACAGACGCTCAGGATTATTCAACATCAGCTTGCTGGGAACCGCTAATACCTGGAAAATCCGCCGACCAGAACAATCTAGCGAATATAAACCTCCTAAAACCCTTAGAACATGCTCTTAATGGTTTCAGTGGCAGTTTTGAAGAACTCCTTGAAGCATACCAAGAATCACTCAACAAATACATCGATGAGACCATAGATGCCATAGAATCATTAAAAGTTGAACCATCCCCACTTTTATCACTATTTTTCCCCGACTCCCTAGAAAATGCTAAAGACATAGCACATGGCGGAGCACGCTACAATATCAACGGCATGCTCACTGTGGGCATGGGCAACCTCATCAATTCACTCCTCAACATAAAAAGATTATGCTATGACAAAAAAAGGATAAAACCCCAAGAAATACTCAATATACTCAAAGATAACTTCAAATCCTATAAAAGCCTAAGATTCGAACTTGAAAATAAAAACCTTAAATATGGGATGGACGAACCAGAGGTTATAAAACTTACAAACAAGATAATATCAATGTTACATGAAAAATTAAGAGGAAAATACAAGTTTGGTTTAAGCTCGCCAAGTTACCTTACAGAAGGCGAATCCACAGGAGCATCATTCGACGGCAGACTCGCAAGAGAACCTCTGGGAGTCAACATATCACCAATAAAATTCACAGCAAACATGTCATATACAGAAATATTCAACTTCGCCTCAAAACTTAACTACTCCAAAGCATACAATGGCGGAGTAGTCGATATCATAATAGAAAAATCATTAATGGATCACATACCCCAAAAATTCATAGGCCTTATTAAAACAGCCATCATGAAAGGTGTTATGCAAATCCAGGTTAACGTCCTCGACCCTAACGTACTCCTCAAAGCCCTTAAAAACCCTGAACTTTTCCCAGACCTCATAGTCCGTGTCTGGGGTTTCAGCACATACTTCAAAGACCTGCCCAGAGAATACCGTGAAATCATAGTTAAAAGAGCCCTCGAATATTCCAAATATGGTGATTAAAATTGCACGAACTCCTAGTCACAAAAATTCAAAGATTTAGCATACATGACGGCCCAGGGATAAGAACAACAGTATTCTTGAAAGGTTGCAATTTAAAATGTCCATGGTGCTGCAACCCAGAAAACATAAAACCGCAAATGGAAATCTACTTCAAAAAAGGTGACTGTATCGAATGCTTTGAATGCGTGAAAAGGTGTAAATTCCTTGAAAAACCAGAAGACATATTCAGATTCCCTGAACATTTCGAATGCGTCGAACCATGTCCTACAGGCGCTCTTGGCATTTATGGCGAAAAAATAACAACAAAAAAACTACTTGAAATTCTAACCAAAGACATTGACTATTATAACAACACCAATGGTGGTGTCACATTTTCAGGTGGCGAACCACTACTCCAATCCAAAGCAGTGAAAAAGGTAATCAAAAAACTAAAACCAATACACATAGCAATTGAAACATCACTTTTCGCACCCGAAGAAAACCTAAAGGATCTCCTAAAAGATACAGACCTATTCATCGTAGACGTTAAAATACTCAACCATAAAATAGCACAAAAGACACTCCAAGGAAACCTTAAAACATTCTATAAAAACTTCCAAACAATTAAAAAAGAAAAAATTGACACTATAATACGCTTTCCAGCAGTCAAACCCTACACATTCAACAAAGAAAACATAAAAAAGCTGATAAACTTCCTCCAAGAAAATAACATACACCACATCCAAATCCTCGAAATACATAAACTTGGACTCGAAAAATACAAAAGCCTAAACCTCAAAATGAAAAATTTCAAAAAACCCGCCAAAAATGAAATAAAAACCTTAAAAAGCAAACTAAACGAAAGATCCATAAAAATGGACTATCTAAAAATCTAGAAAAGGTGCCGCCAAAATGTTCAATTATATTATCGTGGGCGCCGGCCTTGCAGGCGCCGTGATGGCAGAAAGAATAGCCAACATACTAGATGAGAAAGTGCTAGTCATTGAACGCCGAAACCATATCGGAGGCAACTGTTATGATGAAATAGACAAAACAGGCATAATCATACACAAGTATGGTCCGCACATTTTCCACACAAACTACAAGGAAGTCTTCAAATACCTTTCACACTTCACCAAATGGAAAGAATACCAACACCATGTCCTAGGATTTATCGATGGGAAACTTGTACCCTTGCCATTTAACCTTAACACACTCCACAAGCTATTACCAGAAGCCCTTGCCAAAACCCTTGAAAAGAAACTACTCCAAAAATACGATTACGGAAAAAAGATACCAATACTCCAACTTCTAAAAGAGGAGGATGACCAGGACCTAAAATTCCTAGCCAATTACATCTACGAGAAAGTATTTCTTAACTATACAAAGAAGCAATGGAACTTGAAGCCAGAAGAGATAGATGAAAAGGTTACAGGGCGGGTGCCCATATTATTTTCAAGGGACGACAGGTACTTCCAAGACCGTTATCAGGCAGTGCCACAAGAAGGATACACAAAGATGATACAAAAAATCCTAGACCATGAAAACATAAAAATAATGCTAAACACAAACCACCAGGAAATACTCAAAATAAAAAACAACAAAATACTATTCATGAACAAAGAATACAAAGGCAAACTAATATTCACAGGAAAAATCGACGAACTATTCAACTACCAATATGGTAAATTACCATACCGCTCACTAAACTTCAAATTCGAAACACTAAACCAAAAATGGTACCAGCCCGCTGCGACAATAAACTATCCAAACGACTATGACTTCACAAGAATCACAGAATTCAAACACATACACCCTACAAGCACCAAAAAAACAATCATACTCAAAGAATATCCACAGGAGCATATAGAAGGAAAAAACGAACCATGCTATCCTATCCCCACAGAAGAAAACCAAAAAACCTACAAAAAATATAAAAAACTCGCAGAAAAACATGAAAACCTCATACTCCTTGGAAGACTCGCAGAATACCACTACTACAACATGGACGAAATCGTGAAAAAGGCCCTCACAACATTCAAAAAGGAGATAAAATGAGAATAGCCGCGGTGGTCGTGACCTACAACCGCAAAAAACTACTAATCGAATGCCTAGAAGCATTAAAAAGACAAACAAAGCCCCTTAACGCCATCTACATCATTGATAATGCGTCAACAGACGGAACACCACAGCTACTACAGGAAGAAGGATACATAAAAGACCTTAGGGGTGGAACGACAAGTATAGAAGGCTTGCATGATGGTAGGCTAATAAAAGTGGTTTATGTGCGGATGAATGAGAATGTTGGTGGGGCTGGTGGTTTTCATGAGGGTGTGAAAAGAGCTTATAATGATGGCTATGACTGGTTATGGCTTATGGATGACGACGTAGAGCCAAAGGAGGATGCTCTTGAAATGCTCCTTCGTGTGGGTGAAGAAATAAAAGGGGAAAAGTCAGCTCTTGTACCGGCCAGATATTTTAATGGGTCTTTTTTTAATTTGGAGACAAAAAGGTTTGATTTTAAAAACCCATTTAGATATTTCACATATGATATTGTGACAGAAGAGGATCTTAAAGAGAAATACTTTCAAGTTTCTGGTATTTCATTTGAGGGTCCTCTTATTAAGAGTGATGCTATTGGGAAAATAGGCTTTCCCGATAAAGACTTTTTTATTATTGGGGATGATACGGATTATGCTATCCGTTTACAGGAATATGGGCCCTTATATATGGTTCCGGATGCGCACTTAATAAAGAAGATAGTTACAAGTGGAAAACCTAACTGGAAAACATATTATTATATTCGAAACATAATTTATTTAGACAGGAGGTATGGTGAAAACATCCTCGTAAAATATTTGAGACCATTCATTACATTTTTCAAGTATGCCGCTTACTTTTCTGTGAAGAATCCTAAAATTGTAAAATATATTCTAAAGGCTTTTAGGGATGGGTATAGTTTAAGAAGAGGGAAAATTATACGCCCTGGTGAGTTTTAACAATTATCTTCAAATAATAAGATTTCAAAGAATTTGAAGCAAAGAATATACTCGAAAAAACTAAAGATTTTAATAATTAAGAGCAAACGGAATGAATATCTTTTGTCCCAAGGAAAATGGGTGATTATCAATTATTGAGCAGGGGCTTTAAAAATGGATGTTCTAGTAATACCACATGTGCCGCGTACAATTTCAGGAGTACCTGGTAGGTTTGACTTCTTTATTGAAAATTTAAAACTTAGGAATCATGTGCATGTTTTATCATGGAATATGCCATATCCACTTCGAAATATAAAAGATCTTAAAAGGATAAGAGAAAGGTTTACAAAGAAAATAGAAAGGAATGTAACTCTTCATCATGTAGCAAGACCATTGGTTTTCCCGCCTTTCAATAAAGATGCTGTAACTTCCCAAATAAGTGATATTATAATGGAATATGGCATCGATGTTATATTTTCGGAATCATTTATATGGGATGTTGTACCGCCTTTTGATTATGTTCCTGTAATTTATGATTTAGTTGATGATCATGTAGCCTCTTTCAAAAATGTTCCTTTATCAAAAAGGTTTATGAGCAAATTTCTCAGGATAGAGAGAGCAATTATCCATCAAATAGAAAATTCAGATCATACTTTTTTTGTTTCTTCTGTGTTAAGGGATAAATATTGGGAGATGTCAAGAAGTTCATCTGTTCTACCAAATGGTGTGGATGTGGATAGATTCAAGAATGCAAATCCGGATGAATATATCGAGAAATTGCATTTAGACAATTATGATTGTATACTTGGATATGTGGGTTATTTTGGTGAATGGTCAAACCTTTATAAAACGGTAATTAATCTTTATGAATTTTTGGAAAAGAATAATGGAGTTATCATCATAGCAGGAAGCGGGCCGGAAATTAAATATTGTAAAAAGAGACTAGGAAACACAAAAAGGTTAATCTTTATGGGAATGGTAGAATATCAGAAAATACCATCCTTGATGAAGACTTTTGATATAGGGCTTTTACCGTTCAAAAAGTATCCATTTACAGATGCTGCAAGTCCTATAAAATACTTCGAATATTCTGCAGCTGGTTTAAAGATAGTTTCATCTCCTCTTGAAGAGTTAAAAAGGATAAATTTTAATAATACGATTTTTTTTGAGGACATTACAAGTATTGGAAGTGCTGTGGAAAAAGCCATGAATATGGATTTCGATAAGTCTAAATTAACAAAATCCATAAAAGAATATGATTGGAGCATGTTGTCAAGAAAGATTGAAAATGTTTTTAAAGTTAAAATAAAAGAGGATCTTTAAGAATGAAATCTGAAAAGCACGTGTGAATATTTTTTCAAAAAATTTAATGACAACCTGATTTTTGATCTGGTAATCGGCCATTGTGAGTTTTTTTTGCTCCTTGCAACAAATTATTGTATTATTTGAACACATCAATGACTACGGCATTCATGTATTCAGAATGACGCAACAAATTAAATTATTTGAATTGCAGGACTTTGTACGTTTTCATGACTTCTTCTATGATTTTATCCCAGTTGAATTTCTCTTCGACTATTTTTCTTCCTTTTTCTCCAAATTCTTGCTGTGATTTTTCATCAGAAAGTAAAATTTTTATTTTTTCTTTTAGAGATTCTATATTTAAGGGTTCAACTAAGAAACCATTTTCACCATCTTTTATAACTTCTACAACCCCCCCACTTTTATAGGCTATAACGGGTCGGTTGCATGCGTTTGCCTCTGCGAGTACCATTCCAAACCCTTCTCTTGTTGATGGTAGGACTAGTATAGAAGATTCTTTCATATGATATATAACATCAGCATATTTAAGGTTCGTGTAAAATGTTACCCTATCTTGTATCTTGTAATCTTTTACAAGTTTTAGCAGCCTATTTTTTTCAATCCCATCGCCTATGATCTTTAATTTTATATTTGGGATTTCCTTTTTGAGTTCTTTCACGATCTTTAGGAGGTGGTCGACATGTTTGTGGGGTGCGAGCCTCCCTACAAAAATCAGAGTATCGGGGAGTCTTGACGCTTTTATTGAATCTATCAGGGATAAATCAACACCATTATAAATGACTTGGATCCTTTCAGGTTTTATCCTGTAATCTTTAACAAGGGCCTCTTTTGTCGCGTTACTTACGGTAACTATCTTATCATAGGGTAGCTTTAGGAGTATTTTCTCGGCCAATTTAGCTACTTTTGAAGATTGTATCCACTGATCAGAGAAGGTGGAGCTTACATCATGGATTGTTGCAATCATTGGCGTTCTTTTAATCCTTGAGGCTATAAAAGCTGGTAATAACGGGGCATATGTCTGAGCATCAATAATATCATAATCATGGCTTAGAATCCAAGATATAGCAGCTAATATGAAATGCAAAAAATTTAACAAACTCCTCTTTGGAGGATCAGTTATCACGGGGCCAATATGGTGAACTTTCAAACCTTTTATATCCTCTTTTTCCTTGACACCCTTTATTTTCATGCATATTACATCAACTTCCCAGCCCCTCTTAACTAGTCTCTTTCCTATTTCGAAATATCGCCTTTCTCCCCCACCAGTGTAATGGGGCACGAAGAAATCGGAAACTATCAATATCCTCATAGAATATCCTAGATGGAACTATACATATAATCTTTTGGAGTTTTCCATAAAATTTTCTAGAAGGGTGAAAAGACTCCGATGAAGACCAGCCAGGCTAGTATTGTTTTGGCTGTGAGACTGAGGATAATATAAACCTTCTCACCATATAGGTAATCTTTCCATTTACCAATGCCTTTGTATTGTAGTAGCATGTTCACAGAGAATGTGTTGAACATTATAAAGTAGATTAGTAGCGCAAGGTAGACGAATGCTGGTGGATTAGTCTCTGTTGATCCGAGGGCCGCGACAAAGTAGGCTGCTATGACAATCCATGGAGTGAAGCCTGCTATGCACCCGCATATATATGGTGACCAGTCAATCTTTTCCGTGTATTGGTTCAGTTTCTCCATTAGATAACCGAACATTATCATTGAAGCGTTTAAAACGAAGATCATTACAAGTGACCATAGTTCCCAGACTCCCACAAAGGTTGCGAGTATCACTATCATGATTGAACTTGAAAGGGCATACTCGTACCAACGATAGGGATTCATACCCTTCTTAAGATATTTTTCATAATCCCTTGTTTTAAGAAATCCTATGACGAAATGTGCAACTGCCGAGATAAGGAGGAAAGAGGCTAATATAACACCAAGATAGCCTATAGTGAACACGACTTGTGGTTCAGGTAAAACTTGAAATGATGGTGGATTCAGTGAGATTATCTTGAACTTCAAATAGAATGTGTATATATCACGTTCCCATGTTAAAAGAAACCCCAGAACAACCATTATGATTCCTTGGATAAAATGTAACGACCCGGCGATTATGTTCAACCTTCTAAGTCCTTCAAAACTTATAGGGGATTTTTCTATCGCCCTAATCCTTTCAATATTATCCATTTAAACCACTGGAAATATTATATCTAATATAGTATTTAAATTGAATAGATATTATCTTTTAGCGGGAAAAAAGAAATTTTGTCATGATGAAAAAATTTTACATTGCATCTTTTATAGCTTCTATGAGTATACCCCCATATGGGATCCAATTTTTTTAGTGTGAGTCATGTACAAGCCTCTAACAGTAAATGATGAAATCATAGTACTCATAAAAGAATATTTGGACAGAGAATGTCTTGGAGAAAATGTAAGAGAAGAGGCTTCAAGGAAACTTAAAAGATATTTAATCAGAACAGATGATGGTTCATACACACTCCCTTCAAAAAAACTTTCAGGAAAAAGTGAAACCATGCACACAATACATGGCGCCATAACTGAAGCCTATGAAAAATTCGTTAAACCATCACAACTAGAAAACAGAGACAATATTAAAGTTCTTGATATCTGCTCCGGACTTGGATACAACTCAGCAGCCCTCATAGACCATATAAAAGCCGAAAATATCCTCATACATATGATAGAAGCTTCACCAGAGGTTATATGTGCTGGGGTTCTTGTGCCAAGCCCCATACCAGCTCATAGGATCATAAAAAGGGCATATGAGGAATGGCTCCTTGAGAATGGATTGGCACATTTTCAGATGATCTCAACCAAGATCCCAGAGAACATCTCCATCAAGGTTTTTTGTGAAGATGCAAGACAAACACTACCTTCACTCCAAAAAGGATACTATGATGCCATATTCTTGGATGCCTTCAGCCCACTTAAAACCCCAGAACTTTACAGTTCAGAATTCATGTTAGAACTTGCAAGGGTTATAAAAGACAATGGCATCCTTACAACTTACACATCAGCAGCTCCTGTAAGATCAGCCATGATAGAAGCCGGTTTCCATATAGTTGAAGGTCCCAAGTTCGGCAGAAAAAAGGGCGGCACAATAGCCTCTCTAAAAGCCATAAAAGGAAGTCTCCCATGGGATGATGAGAGAATTATAGCCTTAAGCGACGCCGGAATACCCTACAGAGATCCTAACCTGGAAGATAGTCGCGAGAAGATAATAGAAAAGCGGGAAAATGAGAGAAGATTAGCGAGGAATATTACAAGGTTGCCATCATCCCTTAGAACACCCATATACCTTGGAATGAAAGCCCCGGAAAAATATGCTGCAAGGATCTTGAAAAATCTTAAAAGTATGAATATAAATGGGACTCTTTCAAAAAAGGCGCTTTATATCATCTGTCCACAATACCCAAAATGTATATGTGGATGCAAAGAAGAAAGACCCTCATCTTCACGAGAACGAATAATTGAAATGAGAAATAGACTAAAAAAATGTGAAGGGTGAAAGAGGAGGATTATATTGTTCGAGATAAAAAGCAAGGACAACCTTGCAAGAACAGGAATATTCACCATAGGAAGTTATAAGGTTAAAACGCCGGCGCTCATGCCAGTAATACATCCTGGGAAGACCATAATTGATGTTAAGTCCTTCGGCGCCGAGATAGTGATAACAAACGCCTACATAATCTACAAAAACGATAAATTAAGACATCTAGCTCTTAGAGGAGGCGTTCATAAGCTTATAGGCTTCGATGGTCCTGTTGTAACAGATTCTGGTTCCTTCCAATTGGCAGAGTATGGTGACATTGATATAAGTAACAAGGAGATTGTTGAGTTTCAGGAGGAGATTGGAGCCGATATTGGAACATCACTTGACATACCAACACCACCATATGCCTCCCATAAAAAGGCAGAAGAAGACCTCAAAATAACATTGGAAAGGGCCAAAGAAGCATTATCCCTTCGAAAGGATATGATGCTAAATTCTGTTGTCCAAGGCTCCACTTACCCCGATCTTAGGAGAAAGTGTGCGAGGGAACTTTCAAGGATGGATTTTGATGTTCATCCCATTGGAGCGGTTGTACCCCTCCTAGAATCCTATGATTATAAGAGTCTTGTCGAAGTTGTTATGGCCTCTGTAGAGTGTCTTCCACCTTCTAGGCCTCGGCATCTTATGGGTGCTGGGCATCCTATGCTTTTTGCACTTGCAGTTTCCATGGGCTGCGACTTATTCGATTCTGCAGCTTACATGTTATATGCTAATGATGATAGGTTATTGGCTCCGTCAGGGACATACAAGTTGGAAAATCTCACTGAGATGCCATGCTCATGTAATGTATGTGTTGATTACACGCCACAAGAATTGAGGGGGATGAGTAGGGATGATAGAAGAAATCTTATAGCGGCTCATAACCTTTATGTGAGTTTTGCCGAGATTAGGAGGGTGAGGCAGGCTATAATTGAGGGTAATCTGATGGAGCTTGTTGATCAGAGGTGTAGGGCGCATCCTCGACTGTTAGAAGGGTACCGTAGGCTGCTTGATTATCAAAGGTTGATTGAAAGGTATGATCCTGTATCTAAGAGGTCTGCATTTTTTTATACCGGTTCTGAGTCTCTTAGGAGGGTTGAGGTTTACCGTCATCATAAAAGGTTGAATCGAATCCCTAAAAGGAATGGTCTTGTGCTTTTATCAGTTCCAGGTAAGCCTTATTCGAGGCATGTCCCAGTTGATCTTGGCAAGTTTTTTTCTCCAGCTCCGGTTGAGGTTGATGAGTGGCAGTTCATGGTAGTTGATGTCCCATTTGGTGTTATACCATTGGAATTGGATGAATTTTATCCCTTTGCACAAAATGAGTCCCCTTCTATATTGGATGGTGAATCAAAGAGTTTCATCCGTTCAATCATAAAAAGACTTGAAGGGGAATATGAAAGTTTAATGGTCTGTGAGGAAGTTAATGAAAAGTTTAATCTTGGGTTTAAATTTAGGGTTATTCCACCTTCCATTGAAATCTCTGATAGGGATCGTCTTGCTGCTGTTGCAGATTATCAGTTTGGTGTGGGTGCTGGTGAAGCACTCTTTAATGGGGATCTGAGGATAGTGAGGAGTGGGAAGACTGGTAGGATACGTTATGTTTATGTGGATGATGAGCTTATTGCGAGTATAAGGACGTCTGATGGTTTTATAATCCCATCATGGAAGGGGGCGTCCCTTTTACATTCCAAGCTAGATTATCCTAAATGTAGAGTTGTTGTTGATAGGGAATCCGAGCCCTTTGCTAGGGAGGGGAAAAATATATTTGCAAAGTTTGTTATAGAATGTGATAAAAATATACGTGCTAATGATGAGGTTTTAGTGGTTAATGAAGCTGATGAATTGTTAGCCACTGGCAAATCTCTACTCTGTAGTGAAGAGATCATGGATTTTAGTTATGGCCAGGCTATAAAGACTAGGAGAGGAGAAAAATGATACCAGGTATGGGAATGAATCCTAAACAGTTGAAACAGATGCAAAGGGCTATGAAACAGATGGGAATGGAGATGAAGGACCTTAAGGGCGTTAAAGAGGTTTTAATAAAGTTAAAGGACAAGGATATCATTATAAAGAATCCTAAGGTTAGTATCATGGATTTCATGGGCCAGAGAACTTATCAGGTGACTGGTAAAGTTAAAGAGAAGGTTAAGGAACCTGAGATTCCCGAGGAGGATATAGAACTTGTGATGAGTCAGACAGGGGCCACTAGGAAAGAGGCTGAGGATGCTTTAAAGGAGACTGAGGGTGATCTTGCAGAGGCTATCTTG
Source organism: Methanothermobacter sp. MT-2 (assembly GCA_003584625.1). NCBI lineage: Archaea > Methanobacteriati > Methanobacteriota > Methanobacteria > Methanobacteriales > Methanobacteriaceae > Methanothermobacter > Methanothermobacter sp. MT-2. The sequence continues at coordinate 618,982 of AP017647.1, forward strand.
AGGTTAAGTTAAATGGTGCTCATCGCCCATATCTCAGATCTTCATGTAGGTGCAAGAAACTTTAAAGAGGATATACTCCTAGAGGCTATAAGGCAGATAAATGAGATGGAACCTGATGTAGTGGTTGCCACGGGCGATTTAACAGATAATGGCTACTATCTGGAATTTTTGCAAGTGGCAAGTTATCTTAATAATATAGAAAGTCCACTATTGCTTGTCCCTGGCAACCATGATGCAAGACACGTGGGTAATGAAACCTTCGAGGAGGTTCTGAAGGAAAAAAGGAGCATTCTAACAATTGATGACAAGCTACAGGTAATAGGCTTGGATAGTAGTGAACCAGACCTAGATTATGGTAAGGTTGGGAGGTCGCAACAGTTATGGATGGAGAATAAACTTAAAGATGCTTCTAAGGATGATTTGTATAAGGTTATAGCCTTACATCATCATATTATACCAGTGCCTAAGACTGGACGTGAAAGGAATGTTCTAGCTGATGCGGGTGACGTTTTATACTCTATTGTTAAGGGCGGGGCTAACCTTGTCATATGTGGTCATAAGCATGTTCCGCATCTTTGGAGGGTTGAGGACATATTTTTTGTAACAGCTGGCACAGTATCATCACTTAAACTTCGAGGTAAAGATATTAATTCATATAATACATATTATATTGAGGATGATAGGATAGAGATAAGATTGAACCAAGTGCAAAGGAAAAGTTACCTGATGGGATCCTACAAACTTTAATTTTAAAAATGGAAGGGTGATCGATTGAGGGTTATTATAGATGCATCAAATGTAGCTCATTCTAGAAAGGGTGATGATAACAAGCCTAGATTAGAGAATATATTAAGGGCTGCTGATGAACTTCGAAAACTTGGATACGAGCCTGTTATAATCGCTGATGCATCATTAAAGCATGAGATAGATGAAAAGGAAGAGTTTAAGAAGTATCTTGAAAAGGGAGAGTTTAGGCAGGTGCCCTCCGGGACCACCGCAGATCATTTCATCTTAAAATTGGCAGAGGAAGAAGATGCTAAGATATTGTCAAATGATGCCTTTAAAGAATATTCTGATGAATTCCAGGACATAAGTAGTAGGAGGATACCCTACAATTTCAAGGACGATAAGATAGTCATTGGGAGACCATCCAAGCCAAAAAAGGTTAAGAACATTCTCCAGAAGATCTGTTCACAGATACTAAGCGAATTTGAAAGTAAAGGCTTCGACTATTATAAGGTTAAAAGAGGTAAAAAACTAAGTGGCATAGCAATTGCAAAAGAAGCCATTGACAGGATAGAAAAGGTGCAAGAGGAGGGTCTTGAACCAAAACTTGAAGGTTTATTCATGAAATTACCCCTATTTGACAAGTTCATGGAACTCGTTGAAGAAGCTGAAAGAACAGGAGACTTTATAATATTTGTCCTTGTACACCCCCACGATTACAGGGAAGTTGTCAAATATGCTGGTAACATCGCAGTCACGGTCTTCGAACGTTTAAAATTGGATCACGCCCCTCTCGTCGCTGTTAGGAATGATGTTTTCATCAAAAAAGGCCACTTTGAAGTTAATATACTCTACTCAGATGAGGTTATGGAGGAAGCCCCATATGATATCAACATAATCATCAATGACCATGATTATAATTTTGTGAAGAATAACTCAAGGAACCTTGCAAGTACTGTGGCGGCTCGCATAGGATCCTGGAGATTCCCAATAGTCTCTGTGAAACCTAATATGCTAATGGAAAAACCCGGAGAATTCGAGATAGTCTTGGAGAAGGGAGGAAGCAGCTGATGCTAACAGAATACATGCTCCGGGCACTCCTAGGTTTATTATTAAAAAAGAAGGTTTTAGGCATAGGCACCAGATACTCACCAAACAATGCCAAAGAACGCGAATACGTCGACATGATAAACTATACAAAGACAATGCTCCTAGAAATCAAAAAAGCAGATATAAACACCCAGAATATCTTCAACAATCTCATAAAAGAGGTGGGCTCCGAAAACATCCCCCAAAATAGAAAATTCATAGAACTAAAACCGCCACTAGAAAGAGTAGATGAATACGCCCTTTTCAGCAACATAATAATAAGCAGCGACCGTTACCTCTACATAGAAACCTTAAACGGGGCCAGGATAATCGATGACTTCATAGAACTCCTAAAAAAAGAAAAGGGAGAAATTATTGAAAAGAGCCCCACAGAAATCCTGGCAAAACTCCCCTCTAAGAATGATGCTATAAGAGCAGGTATAAAACTCATAGGATCGGCTAGCATGCGGAAAATTAATATTAGGGCTGCTGTGGGGATGACAGGAGCCGCTGCAATAGAAAGATCTATAAAATTAAATGAAGAAATCGGGGAAATCCCAGGAGTGGGATTCACAAAACTCGGCGGCGAATTCGCCCTAATATTCCCAACACCATTCACCCCAAAGGAAGGAGAACCAGTAACCCACGACAATTATCTCTTCATCGATGTTATAAACTCCACAAGCTTCATCGAAGAACATGGCAAAGAAACACTAGTCGAGATAATGAACGACATCAAAACATACATTGAAAAGGAATGTAAAGGGAAAATCGAAGGTTACAAGGAAGGTGGCGATGATCTAATCGCCAACTTACCAAGTAAAGACACGGCACTAAAAGCCACCATAGATGTCGCATGGCACGCCCTTGCAAACAATGCAAAGATAAGAGCAGGTATAGGTAAAACAAGAAGAGAAGCAGCTGAAAGAGCACACCTTGCAGACGAAATAAAATTGTGGAACCCAGCCCCAGTCATAATATTCGACGTAGCAGATGGCCTCTATGCCTATTTCATCCCCAACCCCTTCACTAGAGCCATTATAGATTACCTATTCAATAAAAAGTCAAGCATAATCATAATATTTATCTTCGTATTCATAGCAACCTTCCTAGGCTGGAACCTTGGATACTGGCAACTAGGACTACTGGCAATACTACTCGCGGTACTGTATGGGACAACCACATAAAAATCTCAACCATACCCACCCATATAATCTTAAACTATTTAAAGGATTACCCATAATATAATCTGGGGAGTCTACAATGCGACCTGGAACTGAAGCCAAAATAATGGTTGCCCTTTTAATCTCGTTGATAGCATTTGGTTGCGGCTCCTGTCTAGGAATAATATTAGCCATATCACCCGAAAATATAACCCCAGAACCAACCCATAACAATACAACATATCTAGAAATTCCAAATCCAACCGAAAACCCGTTAAACCAAACCGAACAGACAAACACAAGTAACATGACAAATTCCAGCGAATATAACCCATAAAAAGGACCCGATTCACCATTCATAATAGACAAGGAGGATAAAACCCCTATGAAGATAATAGAGGGTGGAGTATGCGCCATAGACAACATACTCGCCGGAGGCCATAAAAAAGGAAAATATGGCCTTGGCATAATATATACTGGTAAAAGCACTGCAGCAACCGTCTTCACATCTAACAAGATAAAAGCAGAACCACTAAAATTAACCATGAAAAACTTAGAAGATGGAAGAATATCAGCCATAATAGCCAACAGCGGAAATGCAAATTGCTTCACAGGCCCCAAGGGCATGGAAGATGCCCAGAGAATGGCGAAACTCGCAGCAGATGGCCTTTCAATCCCTGAAAATGGGGTGGCTGTGGCATCCACAGGTGTCATAGGAAGAAAAATGCCCATGAACATAATAGAAACCCTCACCCAAAAAGTTCTAAAAAACCTTGAAAATTCACCCAGAGGATCCAGAAAATTCGCAGAGGCTATAATGACCACAGACACATTCCCCAAAGAATTCGCAGTCGAATTCGAACTTGATGATGGTAACACGGCCAGAATAGGTGGTGTTGCCAAAGGTTCAGGTATGATAGCCCCTAACATGGCCACCATGCTATCCTTTATAACCACAGACGTGAAAGCATCACCATCCCAATTAAAAGAAGCCCTCAAAAAGGCCGTGGATGAAAGCTTCAACATGCTAATCATTGATGGAGATGAAAGCACCAATGACATGGTTATATTAGCAGCAACAGGAAAATCTGGGAAAATAGATGACAATTTCCAGGAAGCATTAAATCTTGTATGCAGGGAACTTGCCAAGATGATAGCAAAGGATGGTGAAGGAGCAACAAAATACATGGAAGTGGAGGTTCTAAACGCCAAATCCAAAAAAGACGCCAGAAAAGCAGCTAAGACAGTTGCAAGCTCCCCACTCGTTAAAACAGCACTATTCGGAGCAGACCCCAACTGGGGGCGGATCATAGCAGCAATAGGATACTCAGGGGCCATGATAAAAGAAGAAAATGTGTCTATCATCCTAGAAAGTGAAAATAGAAACATTGAACTTATAAAAGAAGGAAAGATCATAGCATCAGAAAACAGCAAAGAACTTAAAATAGCCGCAGATATTATGAGAGAAGATGAGATAAAAATCATAATAGACCTAGGAATAGGCAAAGAAAAAGCAAAAGCCTATGGCTGCGACCTAACATATGATTATGTGAAAATAAATGCAGAATACACAACATAGGAGTTGCAAGGTGGCATGAAAACAGTTAAAATCCTTGTCGAAGCTTTACCATATATTAAACGATTCCATGGCAAAAAGATCCTGATAAAATATGGTGGACATGCCATGATACAAGAAGAAGCCATGGATTCCACAGCAAGAGACACCGTACTCCTAAAATATGTGGGAATGGAACCAATCGTAGTCCATGGTGGAGGACCGGAAATATCCCGAGCAATGAACAAAATGGGGAAAGAACCAAAATTCATCGAAGGTTTAAGAGTTACAGACGAGGAGACAATGGAAATAGTTAAAATGGTCCTCGTAGGTAAAATAAACACGAGCATAGTATCAAAGATATGCTTCCATGGAGGTAAAGGCATAGGATTATCAGGAAAAGACAGCCAACTCTTACTCGCCAAGAAAAAAGCACCCCATATAATCAAGGATGAAAAAACTGGAGAAGAACTCGAAATAGACCTTGGACTAGTTGGTGAGATAGAATCTGTAAACCCCGAAATATTGGAGATGCTGACAAGCAATGGTTACATTCCCATAATATCACCCATAGGAATTGATAAGAATGCTGAAACCTTAAATCTGAATGCTGATACCGTTGCCGGTGAAGTAGCTGCAAATGTTGGTGCAGAAAAACTCATATTACTCACAGATGTTCCAGGTATCCTAGAGGATCCGAACGACCCAGATACTCTCATAGAAAAAATTAACATAAGCGAATTGGATGATCTCATCAAAGAAGGTATCATAAAAGGTGGCATGCTCCCAAAGGCCCTTACATGTATCCAGGCGATAAGAGATGGGGTTTCATCAGCACACATCATCGATGGACGGATTGAACACTCCCTACTCCTAGAAATATTCACAAAGAAGGGCATAGGAACCATGATAACAAAATAAACCACAACAGAATCCTGATCCACACAAAAAACAATTTTTTTGAATAAAACGCATCTTAAAAAGGTTTAACTCCCCCTCTTTTTATAAATTTCAAACTTGATAAACTCACCTTTATATTTGAGGCGTCTTTATTATTAATTGGGGGTTACACTAATGGAGACAGGAGCTGATCATGCTATTGTAACACTGAATTTAACAAAGAAGTTTGGAGAATTTTGCGCTGTAAATACCTTAAATTTAAAGGTCAAAAAAGGGGAAATCTACGGGCTTTTAGGCCCTAATGGGGCTGGTAAGACAACCACGATCAAAATGCTCTGCGGGATTTCAAAGGCAACTTCAGGAAAAGCATTTATCCTAGGAAAAAGAGTGCCTGATAAAATCGTGGCGCGAGAGATAGGTTACATGCCACAAGAGACAGCACTCTATGACAATTTGACCATTGAAGAAAATCTAGAATTTTATGGGGAAATATTCAACCTCAAAGATGATAAGATACCTAATAAAATCCAAAAACTGCTTGATTTCATAAATCTCAAAGACTGGGGGGATGAACTTGTCAGAAACTTGAGTGGTGGGATGAAACATCGCGTATCACTAGCATGTGCACTAATCCATGAGCCTAAGATCCTTTTTCTTGATGAACCCACAGTTGGGATCGACCCAGAACTTAGGGTCTCATTCTGGGACTACTTCAAACAACTCAAAAAATCAGGTAAAACCATCCTCATAACAACACATTACATGGATGAAGCAAGACATTGTGACCGCATAGGGTTTATGAGGGCTGGAAAGTTAATAGCAGAGGATAAACCCCAACAAATGCTCATAAAAACTGGTACAGAGTCGCTTGAAGACGCGTTCCTAAAAATTGGGGTGGGGCCATGAATCTTCGAAGAATATTAGCCGTGACTAAAAGGGTTTTCAGAGACATTAAAAATGATAAAAGAACCATTGGATTAATGCTCATAGCCCCAATCTTTGCAATGTTCGTTTTTGGATTGGCCTTCAGTGGAAATGTTGAAGATATTCATGTTATAGTAGTCAACCATGACCAAGGATTCCAGACACCAAACGGTGAAAACATCTCTTTTTCAGATAAAATTTTATCAAATCTTAATAATGAAACTTTGGACATTGAGTACATGGACGACGAAGACAAAGCCATCAGAAAAATCGAAGATGGAAATGCATATGCAGTTATAATTTTCCCTGAAAACTTCACCAAAAATGCTTACCTAGGAGTTGAAAAATTTAGTCCATCATTTATGCGCAATTCTACAGTCGATTCACCATTCCAAGCTCAGATCATGATAAAAGATGATGAAAGCATTACAACCATTAAAAATTCTATAATAGGAGCTGTCCAGGAAGCAATAACCGAGACAATGAAGGATGAGGGTATAAAATTCCCAGTTAAAGTTACTCAAGATGCAGTCTATGCTAAAGACGCGGATTTTATAGATTCCTTCGTCCCGGGGATCATGGCCTTCGTTGTTTTCTTATTAGCAACACTCCTCACGCTACTTGCATTTGTCGGTGAGAGAATTTCAGGCACACTAGATAGGCTCATGGCAACACCACTCCAAGAAAGCGAGATAGTATTAGGCTACGCTTTAGCATTTGGGACAATAGGGATGATACAAGCGGCATTTCTCCTTACAGTGGCTGTGCTAGTCTTCAACATTATGATCCTTGGAAACGTTTTCTTAGCATTCTTTGTAGTGGCACTCTTGGCAGTGGTCTCCCAAGCACTAGGCATATTGTTATCAAGTCTTGCGAAGAGAGAAGGACAAGTAATCCAATTCATACCCTTCATAATACTCCCCGCCTTTCTGCTTTCAGGCGTTTTCTGGCCCATAGAAGCGATTCCAAGGTGGTTAAGACCATTTTCATATATGGTTCCTCCGACTTATGCAGTGGATGCTTGCCGTGCAATTATGCTCAAAGGATGGGGAGTCTCTAAGATTTGGCCTAATATTATCGCCCTTGTAATTTTCGCCATCTTTTTCCTCATGGTTGCAGTCTGGTCCTTGAAAAAAGGGAAAGATTGAAAATTTATCATTTGTAAGACCCCCTGAAAAGGGAAGTATACAAAGGGGTGGATGGAATAAGTTAGATTTAAATACTACTTTTTTTCATAGGTTGTAGTCCGCTTCTTAATGAGAGGTGTAAGGATGCGGGGGCCTGTTGACCATCCCAGAGGGAGCTTGGAGTCGGGACGTAAAGTCATGGGGGGTGTGAACTCCTTAACATGTAAGCTTTCAAGTTGGGAAGTTCCCTATGTGTAAGCGTGTGTGGGGTCACTTGGTCTACAATTTTCTCTGATAAAGGTTTGATGTTACCTTTTACATTGGTATATTTCCTTGGAGGAGAATTTGTGTTTTGATGGGGGTTTGGCTGATTTTTAGCCTTTGATCCCGAAGAGGAATCTGAATCCTTTGATTCTTCTAATTACTTCGATGGTGGCTATGGTGAATACGAAACTGAGGCACATGATTAGGATTATCTGTAGTGGCTGGTTGGGTGTCCAGTTTATGATGTAATAGGCGAACATGTTGATCCAGGGTAAATGGAAGATGTAAATGGGGAATGATACCGCTGAAAGGTAGAGTGTTTTTGAGGTTTTAAATTCTAGGTAATGTTTACCCATTCCCATCACACCAAGGACTCCCAGCCACATTATAGAATTTTCAAATATTTTCATTATAAATGCACCTAGGAAGGATTGAGAAGTGGATTGTGTGCTAGTTACCGTGGAACCTATATTAGGCACACTTATCAAAAGATAAAAGATAGTTATAGCTAGAAATGAGATGAAAAGTGGCCATCTTTTATCCTCCAATTCCTGCTGGATTCTTTCATCAGATAATAGAAAGTAACCGAAAATAAAAATTAGAAAGAATTGTAATATGCTTTTTTCAGGGTATAAATTCAAGAAAAGGCTGCCGAAGGCTAAGGGAATGATTAATAATAATAGTTTAGGTATGGTTACCTTTTCTAGGGGAATCTTCCATTTTCCATTTTTATACTTCATTATAATTGGAAGTGCAACTAGAGACACTATAAAGAGATACAAGAGAAACCATAGGTGGCCTATTATTATTCCTGATTTTAGATTGGGCAACCAGTGAGTGAAAAAATTCAGCCAAAAGTCGGGGAAACTTCCAGTATATCCGCTGTAGAGTGAACCGAAGTATACGCTTACTGGTATTACAAGGATCATCCCTGCTATTGTGGGGATTAATAGTTTTGATATTCTTTCTTTCAAATATTCACTTGCACTTCTCTTTTTCAATGAATAGTAGGTGGCTATTCCTGCTATGGTGAAAAGTAATTGCATAAACCAAGGCGCGAAACTTAAAATGAAAGTGTTGGCAATAACAGAGTTCCCAGCATGGAAATAGTAGGATCCAATATTACTGTAGATGAGTAACGCATGATAGGGGAATAAAAACAAAATTATAAGCCAGCGCAGATTATCAAGATAATATTTTCTCATTTTAATACTCCACAACTAAATACCTATCCCTGTTACAGAGATGATAAAATACAATTTATAGTAGGGTTCATATAAATCCACTAGTAAAATATGTGGCTTGATCCCTAATCTGGAATTTAAGGCAACTAGTGACATCGACTTACCCCCCCCTTAAGGATAAGTTGTAAAAAAATGGCTGTGCCTTTTGGTTTTGTTCACTTATATAGAAACATCAGTTATTCAAAGGATATCTTCACTTTTCATAGGGTAAGCCGATTCTCTTGGGAGATTTTGTGAAATGAGTAAGTTTTTAGCATGTTCAGGGGGGAGTCTCATTATGGTTCCAAGTGTTTAAATTGTGATGGGATTAGCTAAAATTGGGGTCGTGCTAAGCCATTTTGATAGAGTGAATAGCTAATAGCTGGTATTGTGGCTTATTTTTAGCAGTTCTTCTTTTATCGCTTTTGCCACTTGTCTGGTTGTGTGTTTTCCTCCGAGGTCTGGTGTTTTTATTCCTTTTTTGAGGGTTTTTTTGAGGGCTTTTTCTATGAGTGTTGCCTGTTTTCTCTGGTTTAGGTGTTTTAGCATTAGTGTGGTGGATAGTATCATTGCTGTGGGGTTTGCTATGTTTTTTCCAGCTATTCTGGGAGCTGATCCGTGTACTGGTTCGAATATTCCGGTTTTTTCGCCGATGTTGGCTGATGGTGCCACTCCAAGGCCTCCTACTAGAGCTGCTGCTTCGTCTGATAGTATGTCTCCGAACATGTTTGTTGTTACAATGGTTTCGAATTCCTGGGGTTTTTTGATGAGGTACATTGCCATGGCATCAACATAAAAGTCTTCAGCTTCTATTTGCGGGTAATCTTCCGCGACCTTGTAGAATTCTTCCCTGAATATCCCATCGGTTTTTTTAAGAACATTAGCTTTATGCACTGCCGTAACCTTGCCTCGACCCTCCTGTAAACTGTAATCAAAAGCGAACTTAGAAATACGCCTAGAAGCCCGACGGGTAATAACGCGCTTGGCAACAGCACCTTCACTTGTATACTCTTCAAGGCCTACATACAAGTCCTCGGTATTCTCCCTAACAATAACAAAATCCAAACCACCATACAAACCACCAACACCAGGCAAAGACTTAACAGGCCTCAAATTAACAAACAAATCCAACTCACGTCTTAGTGTTATGATTGCGCTTTTTTCTCCGGGTACTGTTGTAACCGCGCCGAATAGTGTTGCATCAGATTTTCTTACAAGTTTTATTGTTTCTTCTGGTATTGTGTCCCCATGTTTTTGGAAGCATTCGTGGCCGGCTTCTGCGAATTCGTATTTGAAGTCTAGGTTTAATGCGTCTAGTACTATGAGGGCTGCTTCCATCACTTCTTTCCCTATGCCGTCTCCAGGTATGACCGTTATTTTTTTCATTGTCTTCACCTATTCATGAAAAATTTTAAGTTAGATGGGAGATATAGTCTTTGTAGATAATTTTGGGAAGGGTTGGTAATGATATTTTTGTTTGTGCTTGGATTTCTAGATTTTCTTAGGAAGGGTAAGAAGGATGGTGAGAGATTAGGCGATTATCAGGAACATGGAGTTGAGAACCTTATAGAAGTTGGTGTTTTCTATTTGGAGAAGGATGAGGTGGAAAAGGCTCTTGATAATTTTTTTGAGGCTTTGGAAAATTATAGGAAGGTTGGGGATGTTGAGGGTGAAGGATATGCACATGAGCTTATAGGTGACTGTTACTTGTCTGAGAGAAATTTTGAAGCCGCTTTTAGGGAATATGAACATGCACTTAAATGTTACGATGATGCTGGATCACCCCTTAAGGAAGAGTTGCTAGAGAAGATAAAAGAGGCTGAAATGATAAAGGAGGCTCTAGAAGAGTCATCAGAGACTGTAAAGGTGGATGTTCAAGAGGAGGACGATACTGCGGGAGTAGTATCCAAAGAAGAGATTGGGGAGGGGGTGGGCAAAGTTTCCGGAGAGGATGTTATTAAAAAAATTGATACTCTAATCCTAGAACTTATAGGTTTAATTGATAAATATAATTCTTATAAAGGTCTCGTTGATGATCTTAGGTATTTGGAAGATGCATTGGAATCATCGAAGTTGATAGAAGACTGGGAAGGTGAAGGAACATTGCACCTTATCATGGGCGAAATCCTTTTTAGAAGGGGAGAACATAACAAGTCCCTAGAACATTTTAGGGAGGCTTATAACATATTCAAAGATAGGGATAGAAAGGGTGAGGGTATAAGCCTATTATTGGTTGGGGTAACTTCTTTTGTCCTAGGCGAGGTTGAAATCCATGAGATTCTAAACCAGGCTATGAAGATGCTCTGTGAGGTGTCAGATGATGCTTGTAATAGGGCCTATGATATTATAGAGGCTCTTGAAACCCTGTGAAAGGTTTGGTGAGTTTGATGGAGAAAAGAGAGAACATTGAAAGGATAATAGAAAAATTGGAAGATGAAGACGAGCTTGTGAGAGTGCAAATTATGGAGTTACTGGAGGAGATAGGTGAACCTGCAGTAGACCCGCTTATAGATGCGCTTTCACATCCTAACAAGCTTGTGAGGAGGGGTGCTGCGAGGGTCCTTGGTAATATAGGGGATCCTAGGGCTATAAAGCCTCTTATAGATGCTTTGGGTGATGATAATAAATGGGTTAGGAGGGAAGTTTCAACAGCCCTTTCCAAGATGGGTGAGAAGGCATTCGAACCCTTACTTAAGGCTTTAAAGGACGATGATTGGAGGATTAGAGGTGCTGCTGCATGGGCGATCGGCAACTTGAAGGATGAAAGAGCAGTGGAACCCCTGATAGAACTTTTAGATGATGAAAGCGGTTTTGTGAGGAGTGGGGCTGCATGGGCCCTTCAGAACATAGGGGGTGAAAAGGTAGAGGCTGCTATGAAAAGATTAAAAAGAGAAGGTTCAAGTTTCGCGAAGAGAGTGGCATCAGATTATTTAGAGAAGAGATAGCACTAGGGATGTTGGTGGCTTGTTATGAAGGTGAGTATTATAGGTTCGACTGGTAGGGTGGGGAAATCTACAGCTTTATGCCTTGCTGAGGAAGAGACTGTAAGTGTCTTACAACTTATTTCAAGGAAGGAAAGTTTTGAGCGCAGCAAGGGCGAGTTATTAGATATTAGTGATGCTTTGGCTGCGAAGGGTGTTTCTGTTGAATTGGAAACATCTTCGGATATTGAGGATGTTCATGATTCTAAGATTATTATTATAACGGCGGGGGTTCCAAGGAAGCCTGGGATGGAGAGGGATGATCTGGCTCCTTTGAATGGTCGTATAGTGGCCAATTATGCGAGTAGGATAGGGAAGTTTGCGCCTGATTCTATGATACTTGTTGTGACGAATCCTGTTGATGTTATGACATATGTGGCTCTTAAGTATTCTGGTTTTCATCCTAGTAGGGTTTTTGGTCTTGGGAATCACCTTGATTCTCTTAGGCTTAAGAATTATATGGCGAGGCATTTTAATGTGCATGTTAGTGAGGTTCACACGAGGGTTATAGGCCAGCATGGTCCTTATATGGTGCCTCTTATAAGTTCGACTTCTATTGGTGGTATACCTCTTGAATATTATTCTAAGAGGGATTATTTTTCTGGTTATAAGCGTTTTGATTTGAAGGGTACTATAGAGAAGGTTATAAATGCTGGTAGTGATATTATTAGTAGGAAGGGTGCGACTGAGTATGGTCCGGCTTTTGCTGTTTCTAATATTGTTAAGACTATTTTGAATGATGAGAAGAGGATATTAACTGTTTCTACTTTGCTTGAGGGTGAGGTTGTTGGTATAAGGGATGTTTGTCTTGGTGTTCCGGTTAAGCTTGGGAAGAATGGTATTGAGGGTATTGTACCGTTTCTTATGGATAGTTATGAGAGGGAGGCTTTCTTTAAAGCAGCTGAGGTTGTGGGGGAGTCTACTAGGGATGTGATGCGTATACTTGAAGAGGAGGGTTTATAGGGTGGTTTCTCTTTTTTAAAGGATTTTTTTTGTTTTGTGTATCATAGCCAATGAAAACATTTATATATTTGTTCAATTATAAGTGTTTTTAGAGGTGGTTTTCTGAACATTGTATAATATAATTTTTTTTGTTTTATCTTCAAAAAAACACATGCCGGTAAATACCTTCCGGTAATATTATATGGTAAGTCCACCATAACAAAAAGAAAAAAAGGTTTGTAAGGAGTTGCCCATGACAAAAATAGGAATACTAAACATCCAAGGTGACGTATCAGAACACCTCGAAATGACAAAAAAAGCAATAAAAAACCTGAAAATAGAAGCAGAATCAATAAAAGTGAAGAAAAAAGATGAAATAAAGTCATGCGACGCCCTAATAATCTCAGGTGGTGAAAGCACAGTCATCGGAAAAATCATGGAAAAAGAAAACATAATAAAAACCATAAAAAAAGAAAAAATACCCATAATGGGCACCTGCGCCGGGATGATACTCCTAGCAAAAGAAACAGATTACAAACAACCCCTACTAGGCATAATGGACATAAAAGTTCAAAGAAACGCCTTCGGAAGACAAAAAGAATCATTCGAAAAAAAAATAAAAATACTAGGCAAAAACTTCCACGGCATATTCATAAGAGCCCCAGCAGTCACAAAAACCGGACCAGGAGTAGAAATACTCTCAAAACTCAACAACAAAATAATAGCAGTAAAACAAGGAAAAAACATCGCACTAGCATTCCACCCAGAACTAGGCAACAACACCCTAATCCACGAACACTTTATAAAGGAGGTCATATAATTGTGCGGCATAGCCGGAATAGTATACAAAGACGGTAAACCCCACCAAGCAGGAAAAGACATGACAAAAATGCTACACGCCCTACAACACAGAGGCCCGGACTCAGCAGGATTCTCAATCTACGGAGGACTAAAACTAGCCAAAAACGAATACCTACTCAACATAGAAATCAAAGAAAAAAAAGACCTACTAAACAAAGTCAAAGAAACAATAGAAACCACAACAAAAATAAAAACAGAAGAAAAAATACAATCCATAGAAAACTACATAATATACCGCTGCAAGATAAGCCTCGACTCATTCTCACAACTAAAACCCCTAATAATAGAAATAGACAAAATAAAAGACGTCACAGTACTCAACGGAAGCCACTCATTCGAAATGATAAAAGACGTCGGATCAGTCCTAGAAATAGCCAACCGCTATGACACATGGTCCAAAAAAGGCACACACGCCATAGGCCACACAAGATTCTCAACAGAAAGCATAGTAGACAGATACCACGCACACCCATTCCAAAGCTACATAATCCCAGACATAACCGTAGTTCATAACGGCCAAATAACAAACTACTGGAAAATAAGAGACCCCCTTGAAAGAAAAGGCCACATATTCGAAACAACAAACGACACCGAATGCATAGTACACTACATAGCAGACAAACTCTCAAATGATTACACACTCAAAGAAGCCCTAGAACAATCAGTAAAAGACATGGACGGCCCATTCTCATACATAGTCGGAACACCAAAAGGCATAGGAATAGCAAAAGACCAACTAGGCCTGCGACCAGGAGTAATGGCAGAAGACGACAATATCTTCGCCATAGCATCCGAAGAAATGGCCCTAGCAGAAGTAGTAGACACGAAACACATTGAACAGATAGCACCCGGCGAAGTAAGAGTCTACGAACTATAAGGGTGAAATTATGAAAGCAATAATCGACGCAAATGGAAAAACCCCAAGAGAAGTTAACAGCAAACTCAAAAAACTAGCCAAAGAAAACGACAAGATAATCATAAAAAACCCAAATGCAATGCACTACCTTGCAGCAGGCCTCACAGAAAAAGTTGAAGTAATCATAGACGGATCAGCAGGATACTTCGCCGGTACAATGATACACGGGCCAATGATAGAAATAAAAGGAAACGCTGGATGGTTCCCAGCAGATAACATGACCAAGGGAAAAATCACAATCCATGGATCGGCAGGCGACGGTGTAGGCCAAGGCATATATGGCGGCACAGTCATCGTAAAAGAAGATGCCGGTTCAAGAACAGGAGAGATAATGAAAAACGGGACCATAATCATCGGGGGAAACTCAGGTTTCATGACAGGACTCTATATGATGGGTGGACAGATAATAGTCCTCGGAAACCTTGGAAAAGACGCTGGCGAATCCATAATACGCGGAAAAATCTATGTTAAAGGAAAAATAGAAAGCCTAGGTAAAAACGCCAAGACAGAAAAGCTAACAGAAAAAGAAAAAAAAGAACTCCAAAAAACACTAAGAGAAAACGGCTTCAAACTAGAAAAAGCCGAATATGACACATTCAAGAAGATAATACCGAGGAGTAAAAGGCCATTCTATGGCAAAGAAGCGGAGGAAGGATAAAATGGACGCCAAAGTTGCCATGGTCGGCACCCCCTGCCAGATAACAGCAGCAACCCTAATGAAAGACTATGAATCATTCATAAAAAAATTCCCCATAAACCTAAAAATAGGACTATTCTGCATGGAAAACTTCTCACACAAATACCTTAAACTTCTACTCGAAAAAGAAGGAATAAACCTAAAAGAAGTAATACAATGCAGAATCGAGGGCGGAGCCGCAAAATTCCACCTAAACAACGGCCAAACCATATCCATACCCCTCAAAAAACTAAAGGAAGCCATGCGTAAAAGCTGCCAAATCTGCATGGACTATACAGCAGAACAAGCCGACATCTCAATAGGCTCAGTAGGCTCACCCAAAGGATGGTCAACCATAATCATAAGAACAGAAAAAGGCCTGAAGCTCTTCGAAGAAGCCGAAAAAAACAAATATATCAAAACCAAACCCATAGAAGACACCGGACTCAAATTAATCCAAAAATTAGCCGCTGGGAAAAAAGAAAAAAACCTAAAAGAGATCAAAGAAAGGGAAAAAATAGCAAGACCAGTCATGTACTGGAGAGTGATGCCAGAAACAGAATTCCTAGAAGAAGTAACAGACTATCAGTTCAGAGACCTTAAAGGAGACGTTATCGATATAGG
The DNA here is from genome assembly GCA_003584625.1 of Methanothermobacter sp. MT-2. Classification (NCBI taxonomy): domain Archaea; kingdom Methanobacteriati; phylum Methanobacteriota; class Methanobacteria; order Methanobacteriales; family Methanobacteriaceae; genus Methanothermobacter; species Methanothermobacter sp. MT-2. The sequence goes on from AP017647.1 coordinate 634,953, forward strand.
GGCCTGCGTGCTCTGCGGCGCATGCCTACTCTCCTGCCCAGAAAACATCATAAAAATAGAAGACAGAAAACCGGAAATAAAAGGAGAATGCCCACCAGCCTGTAACGCATGCTACATAGCCTGTCCAAGAACCTACGTACCAGACAACATAATAAACCATGAAACTGCAAAAAAACCACTCGGAGATTATATCAAGATAGTAGCGGCCAAAGCCCCAATGTTTAAAGGTCAAGACGGTGGAGTTGTAACAGCCCTACTAGCATATGCACTCTCACAGGGAATAGTGGACGAGGTCCTAGTAGTTGACAAGGACCCCCAAAAACCATGGAAACCCACCCCCAAACTTACAAAAGAAGTTGAAGATGTTATAAAAGCAGCTGGCACTAAATATTCAGCCTGCCCAATATTCAAAGCAATGGGAGGATCCTGATGCCATTCAAAGTTGAAAGGAAAGTTGAAATATGTAAAAGAAACTTTGACAGACCCGGCTGTTGCTGGTACCTCTGCGATAACAAAGACGAAGAACAATGCAAAGGTTGCTTCTCATGCTATAACAATTGTCCACATGAAGTCTATGATATAATAAACGGGGAACCATACCCAGTAAGACATGAAAAGTGTGTAGGATGCAGGATATGCGAGGAAATGTGCCCAAATAATGCTATAGAAGTTAATGCGGTTGCAGAGGATAGAAGAAACGTATGGTCACTAGCAGACCTTACTGAAATACAAAGAAAATCAGAAGAAGGCGCCTACAAAGTTAGAGGATGCGGCGCCATACGCAAAATACCAACATTCGACGACCTACTCCTTGTACCAGCTCAAGTCTCAAGACCACCCATAGATAAATACAGGGAACCATGCAACACAAAAGTCATACTAGGAGACAGATACGCGGAAAACCCCCTAAAACTCGACACCCCAATAATGATAGCCGCAATGTCATTCGGGGCCATCAGCAAAGAAGCCAAGATAGCATTGGCCATGGGCGCTACACTCGCAGGCACAGCCACCAACACAGGCGAAGGCGGTATGCTACCAGAAGAGAGAAAATACGCTTCAAAACTCATAGTACAATATGCATCTGGTCGCTTCGGAGTATCAGCAGCATACCTAAACAATTCAGAGGCCATTGAAATCAAGATAGGCCAAGGTGCAAAGGCTGGTATGGGCGGACACCTACTAGGAGAGAAGGTTACAGGTGAAGTGTCAAGGATAAGGATGATACCAGAGGGTACAGATGCTCTAAGCCCTGCGAGACACATGGATATAGTCGGCCCAGAAGATCTTAGCATGAAGATATCGCAACTTAGGGAAATAACTGATTGGAGAGTGCCTATAATGGTTAAGTTCACTTCTGGGCGAGTAAGGGATGATGTTAAAATAGCTGCCAAGGCAGGTGCAGACATTGTTGTAGTTGATGGTATGCAGGGTGGCACAGGCGCCGGACCAGATGTGGTAACAGAACATGCAGGCATACCAACGATAGCAGCTATAGTGGAGGCTGATGAAGCTCTCAAGGAGGTTAACCTCCGTGAAGAGGTCAGTCTCGTGGCGGCTGGTGGGATAAGAAGCGGTGCAGATGTTGCAAAGGCCATAGCTTTAGGTGCGGATGCGGTATATATTGGAACAGCAGCTCTTGTGGCTATTGGTTGCAGGGTTTGTCAAATGTGTTATGCTGGGACTTGCCGTAAAGGTATAGCAACCCAGGATCCATTATTTAGGAAGAGATTGGATTATGTTGAAGGCGGTAAAAGGGTTGCAAGATACATTGAGGCCATGACAGAAGAACTTTCCATGTTAACACAGCAGGCAGGGAATACTGATGTAAGTAAACTTGAAAAGGATGATTTGAGGGCGCTTAACCTTGAGGCTTCTGCCCTTACCGGTGTTAAAATGGCGGGGATGGAAGCGCCACTACATCCCTGCTAGATTTATTTTATGCATAATGTATTTAAAAAGGAAGACCAATTTTTTATTATTGTGGAGTGTGAGGAACCATGGAAAAGTCTCTGAGAGTTTATGTATTATTGGCAGCTACCCTTTCATCATTCTTAACACCTTTTATGGGTTCATCAATTAACGTGGCTTTGCCGGTTATTGGCAGAGAATTCCAGATAGATGCTATATTACAGACTTGGATCCCTACAGCTTATCTTTTAGCAGCTGCAATGTTCGCGGTTCCCTTTGGAAGACTCTCTGAGATCAAGGGCATGAAAAGAGTATTCATTTATGGAAACATCATATTTTTCATATCATCTTTGCTTTCTGCATTAGCTCCAAATGCCATGTCACTTATATTCTTCAGATTATTGCAAGGTATAGGTTCTGCAATGGTGTTCGTAACGGGCTTAGCTATCCTTACAAGGGTTTACCCTCCAATGGAAAGAGGTAAAGTTATTGGTATTAACACGGCGGCGGTGTATATTGGTTTATCCCTTGGACCTGTGCTTGGAGGCGCCCTAACACATTATATTGGATGGAGGAGCATATTCCTTGTAACAGTTCCTATAACTCTACTTGTATTATTTATAATGTCAAGGATCCAAGAGGAGTGGGCTGATGCAAAGGGGGAAAAATTCGACTTTGGAGGTTCAATATCCTATAGCACGTTCCTCTTCCTATTAATATATGGATTTTCTACACTACCTGACAGCACAGCCTACATATTACTCATAGGGAGCATCCTGATAGCTTCGCTATTTATCTGGATAGAATTAAACAATCCAAGTCCAGTGTTTAACCTGAGATTATTTAGGAACTTCACATTCACCTTTTCGAGTCTAGCAGCCCTTATCAATTATAGCGCAACCTTTGGCGTTTCCTTACTTTTAAGCTATTATTTACAATACATAAAGGGTTTAACTCCAAATATAACCGGTCTAATATTGGTAACTCAACCAGTTTTAATGGCTCTTGTTGCTCCAGTGGCTGGTAGAGCCTCTGACAAGTTCAACCCCCAGAAACTCGCTGGCTTGGGAATGGCCATAATACCAGTTGCACTTTTCAGTTTAACTTTCGTTAACATGGCCACGCCGATTTGGATAATATTTATTTCACTTGCAGTTCTCGGCATTGGATTTGGTTTATTTTCTTCGCCTAACACTAATGCTATTATGAGTTCAGTGGAAAAAAAATATCTTGGTATTGCCTCTGCTACAGTAAGCACAATGAGACTTATCGGCCAAAGCTTCAGCATAGGTATTGTAACCCTAATATTCGCCCTAATCCTTGGAAGAGTTAGAATAGAACCCTCAAACTTCAATTTATTGTTAGAAAGTACCCATATCGCTTTTTCAGTATTTGCTGTGTTATGTTTTATAGGTATATTCGCTGCTCTGGCCCGACGAAGGGGTGCGACTAATGAAAGCTAGGATAAAAATATTAGAGGATGGTCCATATCTTGTCGTGGGGAATGTCCCATTGTATGATGGTGAAATAGTAACTGATGATGAGGGGCATACCATCGACATCATAGAAAAAGGTGAATATCCTCCTAAGGATACCTATGTTCTCTGTAGGTGTGGCGGATCCAATAATAAACCTTACTGTGATGGTACGCATTCAACTATAGCTTTTGACGGTACCGAAACTGCGAGTAGAGATCCTTATATTTCACGTGCTCTGACATTTGAGGGTGGGAAGGTCAGGTTAACGGATTTGCCGGAACTCTGCGACCATTCACGTTTTTGCATGCGCGCTGGTGGTATAAGAGAACTGATAAAAAAGGAAGACCCCGAGAGTATTAAAACAGCGGTGGAAGAAGCTACGATATGCCCCTCGGGTAGGCTTGTATTATGGTCCAAGGAGACAGGCGCAGCCTATGAAAAAGATTTCGAGAAATCTATTGTTGTAATACATGATAAACAGAAAAAATGTGAAGGTCCCCTATGGGTTAGAGGGGGCATACCCATAGAATCCAGCGACGGCTATGAGTATGAGGTTCGGAATAGGGTGACATTATGTCGTTGCGGATTATCAGAAAACAAACCATTTTGTGATGGGAGTCACTGGATGAGCAGCCAAGAAAAGTTGGCATTTAAGAAAAAATGGGGATTAAAATAAAAAAAATAGTGGGGTTAAAGTGGTACAATGTCCTTTCCATAGACTTCGTTTATAACTTCACCCAGTCCTACATAGATTGCACTTGCACCTGTGAATATACCCTCATATCCTGCTATCATGGTCACGAGCTTAGATCCTGTTAATTCCCCGATTGTAAGTAGGAAGAACAATATCGCAAGGCTTATGAATATCACTTGCAGGCCCCTGTTTAACTTTAGGGTTGCTATAAACATTATCAGGGTGAATAGCCCCCACATGAATAAGTATGCTGCTAGTGATGCTGGATCGCTGGCTTCGATGCCAGTCAATTTTGGAAGCAGTAATAGGAATACGAGGGACCACCAGAATAGGCCATATGACCCGAATGCTAAGGTTGCGAAGGTGTTACCCTTCTTGTATTCCATTGCACATGCTAGTATCTGGGCTATTCCACCATAGGCAAATCCCATGGCAAGTATCATGCTTGTTAGGGGTATTAGCCCAGCATTGTGTATATTTAATAGGACGGTGGTCATCCCGAAGCCCAGCAGTCCCAGTGGAGCGGGGTTTGCTGTTTTATCGACTAGGGCCACCGTCTCAGCTTTTTGTCCCATATTTTTCCACCTTTTTTATTCTTCGAGTGTGGAGGTGTCTCCTAGTTCTAGTCCTTCTTCTTTGGCTCGGAGTATCCTCCTCATTATTTTACCACTTCTGGTTTTTGGGAGTTTATCAACTTGGACCATTTCTCCGATGACTGCTACTGGTCCTAGTTCGTGTCTTACGTGTTTTTTAAGATCGCCTATTAGTGCAGTGTTTAAAGTGTGGCCCTTTTTGAGTATAAGGAAAGCTTTGATCACTTCTCCTTTGACTGGGTCTGATTTTCCTATTACGGCTGCTTCAGCGACTGCTGGATGTGATACGAAGGCTGATTCGACTTCTGCCGTTCCCACTCTGTGTCCTGCTATGTTTAGCACGTCGTCTGATCTTCCCTGTATCCATATGTACCCGTCTTCGTCCATGCGGGCCATGTCACCTGTCGTATATACGCCTCCTGGTATGTTTTCCCAGTAGGTTTCGATGTAACGTTTCTCATCCTTGTAGAGAGTTCTTAGCATGGCGGGCCATGGTGTTTTTATTATGAGGTGGCCGCCTTTCCCGGGTGGTACTGGTTTTCCGTCTTTGTCAACGACTTCTGCTTCGATTCCTGGGAGTGGTTTTGTAACTGATCCTGGTTTTAGTGGTGTTACTGGGAGTGGTGATATGAGGTGCATTCCTGTTTCTGTTTGCCACCATGTGTCCATTACTGGACATTTTTCTTTGCCTATGTTTTTGTAGTACCATATCCATGCTTCTGGGTTTATTGGTTCTCCGACGCTTCCTAGTATTTTTAGGCTGGAGAGGTCGTAGAGTCTGGGGTATTTTTCGCCGAATCTCATTAGGTGTCTTATTGCTGTGGGTGCGGTGTAGAATTTTGTTATGCCATGTTCTTCTATTATTTTCCACCATACTCCTGGGTCTGGGTAGTCTGGTGCTCCTTCGTATACTACTGTGGTTGTGCCTACGAGTAGTGGTCCATAGACAATGTAGCTGTGGCCTGTTATCCATCCTATGTCGGCTGTGCACCAGAATATGTCGTCGTCGTGTATGTCGAATACCATTTTTGTGGTGGTTGCGGTTCCTACCATGTATCCTCCGGTTGTGTGGACTACGCCCTTTGGTTTGCCTGTTGTGCCTGAAGTGTAGAGTATGAATAGTGGGTCTTCAGCGTCCATTATTTCTGGTTCGCATTTGTCGTCTTCTCCTTCGATTATACTATTGTATAGGACTTCTTTTCCGCTGATATCTGATAGTTCTATTGGTATTCCTGTGTGTTCTAGGATGACTGTTGTTTGGACTGTTGGGCAGCGTAGGATTGCTTCGTCAACTATCTTTTTGAGTTCGATGACTTTGCCTCGTCTGTATGTTCCGTCTGCTGTGACTATTATCTTGGCTTTTGCGTCGTTTACTCTTTCTACTAGTGCTCCTACGCTGAGGCCTGAGTAGATTACTGTGTGTGGTGCTCCGATTTTTGCGCATGCTAGCATTGTTATGACTGCTTCTGGGCACATTGGCATGTAGAGTGCGACTACGTCTCCTTTTTTTATTCCTAGGCTTTTGAGTGCGTTGGCCATTTTGTTTACTTGGCGGTATAGTTCGTAGTATGTTAGTTTTTCTTCGTCTCCTCTTTCGTTTACGTAGAGTATTGCTACTTGGTTTCTTTTGGAGGTGTGTATCCATCTGTCTACTGCGTTATAGGTCATGTTTATTTTGCCGTTGGTGAACCATTTGTAGAATGGTTTGTTGCTGTCGTCGAGGACTTTGTCCCATTTTTGGAACCATTCGAGTTCTTTGGCTTTTTCTGCCCAGTATTTTTCGATGTTTTTTCCTTTTTCTAACTCTGCCTCCCAGTTTTTTATGTGGGCTTCTTCCACGATTTTGTAGTTGGGTTTGAAGACCCTTTTTTCTTCTAGGAGGACAGTGGTATCCTCGGCCATTTTTTTGCCACCATTTTGTTTTTTTTTCATTGTTTTTTTAGGTTGCACCCATATATAAACTTTACTGATTAATCATGATAAATATGATTTTTGATAAAAAAAATATTACATGGGTGGCATTCCACCTGGCATTCCACCCATGCCTGCCATTTCTCCCTCTTCAGCTTCCTTTCCTGAAACTTCGAATCCTTTTGCAGCTATCATGTCATCGATTCTTAGTATCATTTCTGCTGCTTCTGCTGCTGACTGTATGGCCTGTTTCTTGACTCTGTGTGGTTCTAGTACTCCAGCTTCTTTCATGTCCACTACTTCGCCTTCGAAAACGTCTAAGCCCATGTATGGTGATTCTTCGTGGGCTGCTCTTAAATCAACGAGAGTGTCAATACTGTCAAGACCAGCATTCTCTGCCAAAGTCTTAGGAACTACCTCAAGAGCCTCTGCAAAAGCAGCTACAGCCAACTGCTCCCTGCCACTAATACTCTCACTGTAATCCTTAAGTTTTTTAGCGATCTCAACTTCAGGAGCCCCTCCACCGGCAACAACCATCTCATCTTCAACAGTCGCTGAAACCACTCCAATGGCATCTTCTACTGCTCTTTCTATTTCTTCTGCGACTTGTCTTGTGCTGCCCCTTAGGATTAGGGATATTGCCTTGGGATCCTTACAATCTTCTATGAATGTTAAGAGCTCGTCAAAGATTTTCTTTTCATATACGACTCCGGCTTCTCCAAGATCTTCTTCAGTGAGATCCTCAATGTTTGTCACGATCTTTGCGCCCGTTGCCCTTTCAAGACGTTTCATGTCAGACTTTCTAACCCTTTTAAGGGCGTATATGCCTTCACGTGAAAGGTAATGGAGTGCAAGATCATCGATACCCTTCTGACAGAATAAGACATTGGCTCCAGAATCTATGATTTTCTGGACCATATCTTTTATCATCTGTTCTTCTTGTTCTATGAAGGCTTGCATCTGGGATGGGTCTGTTAAGCGTATTTTTGCATCAGTTTCAAGTTCCTTAACTTCTATTGGATATTTTAGGAGGGCTATCTTCGCGTTTTCAACACGTTTTGGCATTGCATGGTCTGCTCTTCCCTTGTCTATGGCTATTCCATTAACTATCATTGAATCTTCAACTGACCCTCCAAGTATCCTTTGGATGTTTATGTTGTCCTTGTCTATTTCACCATTATCTTCAACTTGGAGTATTGCATCCACAACTAGTTCTGCTAATGCTTCCTTCGCCTTTTCAGCTCCTTTACCTGTCATTGCAGTCATAGCAACTTTTACTAGTGTGTCACGATCCCTTCCATTTATTGCTATGGAATCTAGGATTTCCTGGGCTTTTTTAGCTGCTTGTCGGTAGCCTTCCACTATTATTGTTGGGTGCACCCCCATTTCCAAGAGTTCTTCTGCCTTTTTGAGAAGTTCTCCTGTTATTATAACTGCGGTGGTTGTCCCATCTCCCACTTCGTCTTCTTGTGTTTTCGCAACTTCTACTAACATTTTCGCGGCTGGGTGGGCTATGTCCATCTCTTTTAGGATCGTTACACCATCGTTTGTTACTACGATGTCCCCTAGGGAGTCTACGAGCATTTTATCCATTCCTTTTGGGCCTAGGGTTGTTCTAATGGTCTCTGCTAGTATCCTGCCTGCTAGTATGTTCATTCTCTGGGCTTCTTTTCCCACGTACCTTGTAGCTTCTTTTGGTAGTATTAGTACTGGTTGTCCTCCAGTTAACTGTGCCATGTAATCACCTCAATAATATTTGCAATTATCCATGGGTTAGAGGTTCTATAAATAGTTTACCTATTGGTAAAGAAAAAGCCCCTCTATTGTGGTATAACCTTCGGAATGAATGTTTGACAAAAATCAGGCCTCTTTCTCCCCATTTCATCTGATATTTTATTGGTTATCTCTTTCTCAAGGTCTTTTGTCTTCTCAGCGACAACAGCAAATGATTTATCATCCATATAAACCTTTAAGGTCTCTTCACCCATCGATAATTCAAATAATACAGTTTCACCCTTCTCCATATCATCTATTATATCATCGAGTATTGATGGGGATAACTTGAGTAATTTCCTCCCCTGAGGTTTATAAGTTTTCTTCGAGGTTTTAATTCTGTTTATCCTGAGTGGAGCGCATCCTTCTTCCCTGATAGTCTTCCGAGTACTCCAAAATAAACATGCCAACAACTTATCTTTCAAGGGCAAATCTTCCCTTAACAATATCTTCTCCATTTAACCCCCCACCTAGAGTGATTTTATCTTAGAGGCCACTGATTTAGCCAGATCATAGCATTTAGCAAGTTCTTCCTCTGATGGCACATAATCCACTTCAAAGACATCACAAACATCAAATCCTGCCTTTGAAAGTTCCTGTTTAAGGGTGTTAACCGCACCCCCACCCCAACCCTTTGAACCGAAGACAACTGCAAGTCTTCTGAATCCAGTTCTGTCAAATGCAAGACCCCTCAGATAATATGTAAGGTCTCCAAGGCTTGGGAATGGCCCATTAAAAATCGTGGGGCTCCCTATAAACACGGCTTTACTTTCAAGTATGTCTTTTACAATTTCGCTTCTCTCATCTTCATGGAGAAAATAGATTGAAACATCCACGTCTTCACTCATAGCACCTTCTGCAAGGGCATGCGCCAATCTTTGAGTAGAATAATGCATGGTATCATATATTATTGTGATTCTGTCCTCACATTTTCCACTGGCCCAATTTTTATATGCGCTTAGGATCTTCTCTGGTTTGGTCCATATTTGTCCATGTGATGGTGCTATCATCTTTATCCTATTAAGGAGTCCAAGATCCTCAACTTCCTTGAACTTTCTCAACACTAGGGGAGATAATGGTGTTAGGAGGTTCGCATAGAATTTCTTGGCAGCGTCCATGATAAGATAATCATCAACATCCCTGTCAAAGCGTTTACTAAGACAAAGGTGTTGTCCGAAGGCATCATTAGAGAAAAGTATACCATCCTCTGCAAGGAATGTGAACATGCTATCAGGCCAATGTAGCATGGGAGCCTCAAGGAAAATAAGATTCTTACCACCAAGATCTAGGCTGTCACCTGTCCTAACTATTTCCATCTTAGAATCTTTTAGAAGTGGATAATGCTTTTTTAGTCCTTCAGCTCCTTTACCGGTGCAATAGATGGGTGCATTATATTTTTTCCAAATTTCTGGCAGCGAACCACTATGATCCCTTTCGATATGGTTTTGTATTATAATATCGATCTTGTCCCTATTTTCTCTTTCTAGGGCGTCTTTTATTCTTGCCATCATCTGTGGTGAAGTTCCAGGGTATGTGTTGTCTATAAGCGCTACCTTATCCCCAAATACAAGATAGACATTATAGGTTGTGCCCTTGAGGGTGTAACCATGGTAGCTTCTAATATCCCAATCCATAACCCCAACCCAGTACACATTCTCAGTTAATTTCTTTGCATCAGCTTTCATCGATTTTCACCAAATTATAGATATTATCATATGATCTATATTATAATTTATAATTCGCCAATCCAAAAATTACTTTCAAAGGTTTATTCTTCTATTTCATATTCAAATTCCCAGAATGGTTTTCCAGTGACTTGGCCCTTGTAGAGGTGTTCCATTTCATGGGATACTCCATAGGCTCCTGAACCTTCAAACCTAACCGGACTTTTAATCCTTTTAAGCCTTATTTTAAGGTCTAGGGGGTCTAGGCTCGCCCTTATAACATGATCGGCTTCTACAACTATCCTATATGGTCTTTTAACAAGTTCTCTTTCATTTTTATCTCCACATTTTTCTAGTCTGTAGACTGTACCTTCTTCTTTGAGGATTCTTGGATTTAAAAAAAGGTATACTATTTCAAGTGTGCGGCCCAATTTTTTATCCTCATCATATCTTGTGATCTTTTCTTTTATTGCCATGAACTTATCAGAGTTTTTCACGAAACTCCAATCCCCTCCAAAACGTATGGAAAAAAGTATGGGGATGAAGGCATCAGGGGGGATTCCTAGCCTTTTTATAGCTTCTTTTTCTTTTAGGGTGAATTTCAAGAGTTTTTTCAATTGTTTATATTCCACTCATATCAACCCCTCTCTAACTGGGGGGCTATGGGGTGAGTCGAGCGTAGAAATCATCGATGGCAGCGTTAACAACTTCTATTATGGCATCATCAAGATTTCCATGGGATTCATCCACTTCGAGGGGTATGTTATCACAGTATACTACATCTAGGCCGGCTTCTAGCGCATCTTTTGTCGCTACATCCACTGCAGCTGCTTTCAGTTCTGTTAGCATGACATCTGCTTCATTTATGTGCTTTTCTATGTCTCTTTGGAGTAGTGGTCTGTTTGAAAGGTGGGTTGTTGTGCCAACAACATTACATTTGTATTTATTTTCAAGGTGTTCTACAAGGAGGTCTATTATGGATTTTGGGGCTGTTGTGGCGAATAATACATTCTTATCCTTTATATCTTGGAGTGGTTTTGGTCTGAATATTGTTGGGATGACCCTGGCTTCTGGGTTTGTTTCATGTATGAATTTTTCTATGTCTTTTATTTTCTTTTCTGTGGCCATTGGTTCTTCGCACATTGTTAGGATGGCGAGGTCTGCTAGTTTGATCCTGTATGGGCCGAAGAATTTTGTGATGTTTATCATGGGTTGGTTGGCGCCTACTATGACTATGTGTCTGTTTGTTTTTACTGGGGGTATGGCGGCTCCGCTGCCTTCCATGATAACGAAGTCCGCGTCTACTTCGTTTGCTATCTCAGCACCTCTTTTCGCGTTTGTTATGAATACGTCGCCTACCATTCCACCGCCACATCTTCTGCATCCTATGGTTAGTATTCTGCTCATGAGAGCGTCCTCCCAATGGTCTGAGGCGGCGTGAACGCCCTTATAGGCTTGTTCCATGAGGAATTCTGGTGTTATGCTTATTTTATCGCCGCGGACTATCTCTGGTTCTTCCGGGCCTCCGCGGCCCATTGCAACAACACAGGGGTTGTAGTCTTTTTCGTGGATTAGACGGGCGGCGTATGCTGATACTGCTGTTTTACCTATCCTTTTTCCTGTTCCGAGTATTTTTATTGATGGTTTTTTGAGGACTTCGTATTCTGTGAGTGGTTGGAATTCGAAGTCTGGGCCTCTGTAGATTGCGCCTTCTTCTAATACTATTGTTGCTATGTTGAATCTTTTGGAGTAGTCGAGTATTGGTTCGTCGCTTAGGTCCATGACTGTGTCTGCATCATATTTTCTTATGATTTTTCTTATGAGGTTGTAGGGGATTTTATGCGGATCTTCGCCAAAGTAGACGGGTTTTTCCATTAGTTTCGCATATTCTTCTGGTGAGGATGTTTTAAGTTTTTCTGTTCCTCCGATGAATATGAGGGCTTTAACATCTATGTGTTCCATACAATCGAGTGTTTCAATTGCGGCTTTGGTGACTGGAAGGTAGTGTTCACCATCGACTAGGCAGATAATCTTTTCCATGGCTCTCATTTTTTTTAACACCTTTTTTATTTTAAGTTTTTAGATGTTAATCCTATATTAAATTTTTTTTCTTGGTAGGATCCAACTAGAATAATAGGATTTTTTTCCTCTAATAGAAGAATGAGTGGTAGTTTAGTGTCTAATTTTAGGTGTTTAAAAAAGAGTATTATATTTTTTTGGGTGTGAGGATTGGTAGGTCTTTTTGGGGGTGATTGGAGGTTCATAGCGGGCCTATTTGGCTTCTATGTTAGCTTCCATCTTTGCAAGTTCCTTTTTCGATCTTTTTGCAAGTTCTGAGAGTCCATTCACGATGTTTGGTGGTAGTGTGTCGTTTCCCTGCTTTGCGAGTATTTCTGAGATGGCTGTTGAAAGTACGAATATGGCATATTTGTGCTCCGCCTTTGTCCTGTGGATGTGATGGGGGCTGATGTTGAGCGAAAAGTATTTCTCACACTCTTTTTCTATCTCATATCCATTTTCAAGATACTTTAAAATATATACTAGGAATTGATGCAATTGTATCATTTCATCCTTATACATGGGTACCAGCCTCTACTCCCTCCATAATAGAGTAGTCTTGTCGATTATATAAAGTTAATGTTTGGAAATTAAAAATAAACTCCACTGGTACACCAAAGATTACCATTAAGCCCCTCTATAATTTTTTCTCATACACCCTACTTATATATTGAGCCTACTCTTTTATATAAGTTTATGTAAAATTGGGATAAAACTTCTCAATTTCACTTTATAGAACTAGATTGTCAAATCCATTTTTTTGATTAGAGGTCTTGATAATGGTTTCTCAATTTAAAGGTGGTGATCTTACCAGGTAATCCTTTATGAAAATGGTTCCGGGACCAAAAAATTTTACAAGATTTAAATTAAATTGTGATAAAATTAATCTCTGTGATACCATGGAAATCATAGAATTTGAAGTTCATCAAATCAAAGAACTTGTGAAAAGATCCTCACCAAATATAGAGGAAGTAACCCAACCTGTTAAAACAATAATTGACGAAGTTCGGAAAAATGGTGATGAAGCCCTCAGAAAATTCACGAAAAAATTTGACGACACCGATATCAAAGAATTTAAAGTCACCAGAGAAGAAATAGAGGAAAGCTACGAAAAAATAGATAACAAACTAAAAAATGCACTCAACATGGCCGCCGCGAACATCAGAAAATTCCACAGACTACAAATTCCAAACCAATGGCTCCGGGAGATAAACAAGGGTATAATAGCCGGTCAAATCATAAGACCAATCGAAAGCGTGGGCTGCTACATACCAGGTGGAAGAGCTGTTTATCCTTCCACAGCCCTAATGACCATGATACCCGCAAAAATCGCCGGCGTCAAAAGGATAATCTGTTGCACCCCACCACGCAAAGACGGATCTGTAAATGAAGCAACCATAGTAGCCGCTGATATGGCAGGTGCAAATGAAATATACAAGGTCGGAGGGGTTCAAGCCATAGCCGCCATGGCCTACGGAACAAAAACCATAAAACCAGTTGATAAAATCGTCGGCCCAGGGAACATATTCGTAACAGCAGCCAAAAAATTAGTCTACGGAGACGTGGACATCGACTTCATAGCAGGCCCCTCAGAAGTTCTGATAATAGCTGATAGGAATGCTAACCCAGAATATATAGCATTAGAGATGATCGCACAAGCCGAACACGACCCTGAAGCGGCCTCTGTACTTGTAACACCATCAAGGGGTCTTGGAGAGAAAGTGTGTAAAATCTTAGAAGAGAAAATTAGATATGCTAAAAGGGGGAAGATCATAAAAGAGTCCCTCAAAAATCATGGTAAAATAATCATCGTAAAAGATCTTATGGAAGCGGTTCATTTCAGCAATGAATACGCTCCTGAGCATCTTATAATAATGACCAATGAACCTGAAAATCTATTAAATGAGATTGAAAATGCAGGTTCAATCTTCCTTGGAGAGTTAACACCAGTTTCTGCAGGAGATTATGGTTCAGGAACCAACCATGTACTACCAACCAGCGGATGCGCCAGGATGTACTCTGGATTATCAACAGAATCCTTCCTGAAAAAACCCACAGTACAAATATTATCAGAGGATGGTCTTAAAACCCTCAAAAACATTGTAATACCACTGGCAGAATATGAAGGACTCTATGCACACGCAGAATCCTTTAAAAAGAGACTTGCGAGGTGAACACCATGCATGAAAAGAGAACCCATTACTCAAAGGAAATCACACCATCACTTGACGGCACCCAAGTCACCCTAATGGGCTGGGTGCACGAAATAAGAGACCTTGGAGGGATAATATTCATACTATTAAGAGACAGACAGGGTATAATACAAGTTACCGCCCCAAGTAAAAAAACATCCAAGGAACTCTTCAAAAATTTGAGAAAACTTAAAAAAGAATACGTGATATCAATCCAAGGAACAGTAAAAGAATCGCCAAAAGCCCCAAATGGCGTTGAAGTAATACCCTCAAATCTAAGTGTTTTAGGCGAGTCACAACAACCTCTACCACTTGACCCCACAGGAAAAGTTAAAGCCGAAATTGACACAAGATTAGACTCAAGATTCCTAGACCTTAGAAGACCAGAGATAAGCGCCATATTCAAGATAAAAAGCAGAATGCTGCATTCAGTGAGGGTTTTCCTCGAAGAGAATGGTTTTATCGAGATAAACACTCCGAAGTTAGTTGCATCCGCAACCGAAGGAGGGACAGAACTCTTCCCCATAACCTACTTTGAAAGGGAAGCCTTCCTAGGCCAAAGCCCACAACTCTACAAACAAATGATGATGGCAAGCGGACTCGACAAAGTCTATGAAATAGCACCAATATTCAGAGCAGAAGAACACGACACCCTAAGGCACCTAAACGAAGTTATATCTATTGACATAGAAGCAGCCTTCATGAACCACGAAGATGTTATGAAAATCCTTGAAAAACTCATAGTAAAAGTCATAAAAGATATAAAAAAGCATTGCGAGGACGAACTCGAAATCCTAGGAAAAGAACTTAAAATTCCAAGAACGCCCTTCGAAAGACTAGAATATGACGAAGTTGTGGAAATGGTCAACTCAGAGGGCGTACACCTCAGACATGGAGAAGACCTTTCAAGGGCCGCTGAAAAGGCCCTAGGCGAGATAATGGACGGATACTACTTCATAAAATCTTGGCCGACTGCTATAAAACCATTCTATGTCATGCCACGGGAAGATGATCCAAATAAAAGTTACGCCTTCGACCTCATGTACAAAGACCTTGAAGTATCCTCTGGTGCCATGAGGGTCCATGAGCATGATCTCTTGGTTGAAAAGATCAAAAAGCAAGGCTTGAATCCAAGGTCGTTTGAAAGTTATCTTTCAGCATTCAAATATGGCATGCCACCCCATGCCGGTTGGGGTCTTGGAGCTGAAAGATTTACAATGGCACTACTAGAAATTAAAAATATAAGGGAAACCGTGTTATTCCCAAGGGATAGGAGAAGATTAACCCCATAAAAGTGATTTTTGATGATGGGTGCATCGACAAGGGAAGGGAAAGAAATTGCGGAAAAAAGTAGAGAAATCGTGAAAAAGCTTATAAAAGACAAGATAAAAGGTTTATCCTCAGAGGAAACAGAGATTATAGAGAGGATCGTTCATTCAACAGCCGACCCAGAATATGCTGACATCATTAGAATGAGTCCAGATTTCATACCAGCCACTATAAAAGCCTTAGAGGATTTTGAGGATATCCTAGTGGATGTTGAAATGGTTAAAGCAGGGATATCATACCAGGGAGAAATCAAATGTTATATAAATCATCCAACTGTTATAAAAATGGCAAAGGAACATGACATGACCAGGGCAGCGGCCGCGATGGAATACGCGAGCTCAAAGGATTTCACCGGGGTTGTGGTGATTGGTAACGCCCCAACAGCACTCCTAAGAGTGATCCGATTAATAGGAGCTGGTATGGATGTTAAATCTGTTATAGGCGTGCCTGTTGGTTTTGTTGGGGCTGCTGAATCCAAGGAACTTCTTGCAAAGACTAACATACCACACCTTATAACTTCAGGTCCGAAGGGCGGGACTCCAGTTGCTGTCGCAGCCACCAACGCCCTAATAAACCTTACAAAGAGGAGAGGAGGGTTAAAATGATATCAAAGGATTTGTTTAAAGAAGCTTTAGAAGTTCTTCCGGGTGGTGTGAGCTCTCCAGTAAGAAGATTTGAACCATATCCTTTTTTCGCCGAAAAAGGTGAAGGTTGCATGCTCTATGACATGGATGGTAATCGTTACATAGACTATTGTTTAGCCTACGGCCCCCTAATACTTGGACATGCCCCAGCAAATGTTACAAGTGCAGTTTGTGAACAAATCAAAAAGGGGAGTACATATGGTACTCCAACCAAAGCCGAGGTTGAACTTGCAAAACTTGTCATAGAAAGAGTAGCATCTGTTGAAATGGTAAGATTTGTAAATTCTGGTACTGAGGCTACAATGGCCGCTATAAGACTTGCAAGGGCGTTCACAGGAAAGGATAAAATAATTAAATTCGAGGGCGCGTATCATGGCGCACATGATTATGTCCTGGTAAAACCTGGATCTGGCGCGGTATCAGCCCCTGATTCACCAGGCATACCCCCAGAAACGACAAAAAATACTATATCAGCACCCTTTAATGATGAAGAATCAATTACCAGGATAATAGAAAAGGACGACAACATTGCAGCCATCCTAGTAGAACCTGTGATGGCGAATATAGGTTGTATAGAACCAGAAGACGGCTACCTAAAATTCTTGAGGAAAATAACCAGTGAAAATGATATGCTTTTAATATTTGATGAGGTTATCACAGGTTTCAGGTTGGCTCCTGGGGGTGCCCAGGAATATTATAATATAAAAGCAGACCTTGTAACCTATGGGAAGATTATAGGTGGCGGGTTCCCAATGGGCGCCCTAGCAGGTCCAAGAGAATTAATGGAGAACATATCACCTGCAGGTGACGTTTATCAGGCCGGAACATTCAATGGCAACCCTGTATCAGTAACTGCTGGTATAAGTATGCTTAATGCGCTGACAGACACCCTTTACAGGGAACTGAACAGAAAAGGGGAAATGATAAGAGGCGGTATAAGAGATATTCTAGAGGATAACAGGTTAGAACTTCACCTGGCAGGACTATCTTCAATGTTCCAGGTTTACTTTACCCAAAGGGAAGTTAAAAGTTATGCTGATGCGAAAACAGCTGACATAGAAGCTTTCAAAAAATATTTCCATGGACTGCTAGAGGGTGGGGTGTTCATACCACCTTCACAATTTGAATGCTGTTTTATTTCAGCAGCCCATGAAATAGAAGATCTTGAGACAACATTAGAGGTGATGGAGGAATCCATTAAAGGGACTGTTAAGTAAATCTTCACCTGGGAGCTTATTGTATAAGTTTCTCAAATCCTATGTAAGTTAAGAATTCTATAAGTGCATGTTGTGGGATTACAATTATAGTGCCGCGGGCATTTTGCCTAACAACCTCATCTACTAGGCTCACATACTTGTCCCTATCCCGTGTAGCGTTGAGCAGGGCTTTCATGAGCGATTTAACCGCTTCCCCCCTACTATATCCACTCTTTTGTTCTTCTCTTAAGAATTCTATTGAGTTGCCTGAGATGTAACCTTCTCCCTCCACATATACTGGGCCTATCCTTGCTAGGATGGCGTCAACAGCCTCTGGAGTTACTATGACTACGGCATCGGTTTTCTCACCAGTGTTATATTCCACTATTTCCTGGGCGATTTTCGCACCCTTTTCAGTATCTTTTTCCCAGAGCGCATCATGCAAGTACCATTTATCCACGCCTGTAGCCTTCAAGGATGGTGGCGGTGTTGCTGTTGGATGGGCCATCTGCCCTGGATAGATGGATTTTATATCTGTTATATTCCCATTGTCCAGTTTTATTATGAATGCCATGTCAACTGCTCCTATTCCTGGTCTTGGTTCGCTTGGATCAACACATAAAAGGAGCACGCTTTTTTTCCCCATCATCACATTCTGGGGATTTTTTATATGTGTATATGCGAAGAGGATGATAACTGCCAGTAGTATTATGATGATTATTTTCTTCTTCATGAAATGATTTTTTTTATACTCCTTAAATATAAATAATCCTTGAGTCTAGAAATTACTAATGGAGATTCTATGATTTTATCATGTTTAGGGGGCTTTTTTGTGGTGGTTGTCGCGGCGGGTGTTGGTGAAAACAAGAATATAGAAGTGGCGGCGGATAATGTGGATTTTAAGGTTATTTTATCCTATTCAGAGGATGAATTTATTAATATGATACGTGAGGGTTTTGCTGATGCATATGTGAGAGGTTCACTAGGCTCAACCCATATAATAAAAGAATTGAGGAAGATGGGGGATTTGAAAAGGGCATCCTACATAGAATTGGATGATCATAAATTTTTACTCGCCCCCGTAGGTATAGATGAAGGATTCACAATAGATGACAAAATTAAAATAATCGAGTATTTTTCCAAGTTCATGGAAAAGATAGGCCTCAAGGGTACTATAGCGGTTATTTCAGGTGGCAGACCCCAGGATATTGGAAGAGCCCCACAAATCGACAAATCAATCAAAGAAGCTGAAAAGTTAACATCAATGATAAAAGATAAATATGATATAAAACACTATTATATTCTGATAGAAGATGCCATAGAAGATAAACGTGATCTGATTCTAGCCCCGGATGGTATAACAGGAAACTTGATATTCAGGAGTCTTGTGTTAGTCGGATCAGCTAAAAGTCATGGGGCTATAACCCTTGGGATAGATCCTATTTTTATTGATACTTCAAGGGCCCAAACTATCAAGGGTTATGAGAGGGCGTTGAAATTCGCATATAAACTTGCCAGGATGAAAGGGGATGTGAAATGTCATTCCTAAAACCAATATACAAATTATATGAATGGTACATTCTAAGGAACCTGAAAAAAGAGAAGATGCCAAGGCACGTAGCCATAATAATGGATGGCAACAGACGCTACTCAAGATTACAAGGTAGTGAAAATCCTATTAAAGGCCATGAAATGGGTATTAAAACCCTTGAAAAGGTGTTGGATTGGTGTATAGACCTTGGAATAGAAATTGTAACAGTATATGCCTTTTCCACCGAAAACTTTAAACGCTCCAAAAGGGAAGTGGAAGGCCTTATGAAATTGTTCGAGAAAAACTTTAAAAGGGTGGCGAAGAACAAAAAAGTCCATGAGAATCGTGTGAGGATTAAAGCAGTCGGCAACTTAGACCTTTTACCCGAGAATGTGAAGGAGGCTATTAGAATAGCTGAAAAAGCCACTGAAGAATATGATGATAGGCTTCTTAATATCGCTATAGGATATGATGGGCGCCTAGAAATAGTTGACGCCACCAAAAAGATAGCCCATATGGTTAAGAGGGGTGAACTCGACCCAGATGATATCAATGAAGATGTTATAAATAACAACCTTTACACGGCAGGGTTGGAAGACCCAAACCTTATCATAAGGACGAGTGGAGAGGAGAGATTAAGCGGATTCTTACTCTGGCAATCATCATACTCCGAACTCTACTTCTGCGACAGTCTATGGCCAGAATTCAGGAAAGTGGACTTTTTAAGGGCTCTGAGATCATATCAGCAGCGTGAGAGAAGATTCGGGATTTAATGTGGGGGGATGATAAAATAATAGATATACACTGCCACATAAACTTCAAAGATTTTAACAAAGACAGAGAAGAAGTTATAAAACGGGCAAAAAAGAAACTAACAGCCATCATAGACTCCGGAGTCGGTTTAGGGGGTGTGAGGAGATCCATCAGATTATCAGAAGAACACAGGCACTTCATATACTCCACCCTAGGTTTGCACCCGGTAAACGCGGCTAAAATAGAACACAACGCCTTAGAAGATCTTATAAGGGAGATAGAAGAGAATATAGAAAATGCAGTGGCTGTTGGAGAAAGTGGACTGGACTTCCACCATACCAGAGACTTGGAAGGTCGCAGAAAACAAGAAAAAATATTCAGACTATTCATAAAACTTGCAATCGAATACGAACTCCCACTCATCATACATGCAAGAGACAGCGAAAAACAAGCCCTAAAAATCATAAAAGAACACCCACTAGAAGACGCCATATTCCACTGTTACAGTGGCAACCTAGAAACAGCATCCCAGATCCAAGAAGAAGGATACTACCTCTCATTTTCCACCATGATATGCTTCATAGACCACCACCAACAATTAATCAAAAATTTACCACTCAAAAACATTCTAACAGAAACCGACAGCCCATACCTATCCCCATTCAAGGGCAAAAGGAACGAACCATCATTCATAGAAGAAAACCTGAAAAAAATGGCCGAAATAAAAAATATAAACATGACAGAAGTTGACAAAATAACAGAAAAAAATGCGAAAAAAGTATTCGGGATATGATCATCCCACCTTCAACTTCTTATCACTGCTAAATCCCAAATCCTTGCAAAGTTGAAGGGCACTTCACTTTTTCAAAATTTCTTTAGCCGCTATCAAAGCATTTATAGCAGCTGGAAACCCAGCATATACCGACATTTGTATTATTGTCTCTATTATCTCCTCCCTAGTACAACCAGCATTAACAGCACCACGTATATGACTCTTAAGCTGCGAAGTGGCGCTTCCAAGGGTTGTTAAAGCAGCGATAGTTATAAGCTCCCTGGTTTTAAGATCAAGACCTCCACGGGAATATATCTCACCATAAGGGAACTCTGCAACAATACGCGCAAAATCAGGCGCTATATCCTCCAACTCCCCTTTAAGCTCCTCATAAGAATCCCTATTAATCTCATATAATATCCTCAAACCTCTCTCATACCTGTCCATAACTTTATACCTCCAAATCAAATAGAATATATCATCACATAATAACTTTGGGGGTGGACAATAAATTGAAACCCTATGTTATATTAAACGCTGCCATGACACTTGACGGTAAAATAGCAACCCACACCGGAAGCTCGGAAATATCAGGAAAAGAAGACCTTATAAGAGTCCATAAACTAAGAAGAGAATGTGACGCTATAATGGTAGGAATAAACACAGTACTCATAGACAACCCCAGACTAACAATACACAAGATAAAAGCAGACAAATCAGAAAACCCCACAAGAATAGTTGTCGACAGCAAAGCAAGAACACCCCCAAATTCCAGAATACTCAACAAAGAAGCCCCCACAATAATAGCAATCTCCAAAAACGCCCCAAAAGAAAGAATCAGAAAACTATCACAAAAAGCCAAAATCATCACCACCGGCAACAAAAAAGTAAACCTGAAAAAATTAATGGCCGAACTAAAAAAGATGGGTATAAAAAAACTAATGCTAGAAGGCGGTTCAACCCTAAACTTCTCCATGCTCAAAGAAGGCCTCGTAGATGAAGTAAGAGTCGCTATAGCGCCTATGATAGTAGGTGGAGTTAAAGCAAAAACACTAGTAGGCGGCCAAGGCATACCCTATATGAAAGATGCGATAAAACTACAACTCAAAAAATACCACACCCTAGGAAAAGACCTCATACTAGAATACAAAGTCCTAAAAGCCCAAAAATAGGGGGAAGACCATATTGCTCGAGGAAATCTACAAGAAAATAATCAAATTAAGAGAAAACAACTGCCAGGACGGCCCTAAAAGCATCTGTCGCGTGGATGAGTTCTACTTCAGCCAATTAATGGCCCGCTTAGAAAAAGAGATAGAAATCGTCAACAGATATAATCCCCCAACAAGACCCGCCCTAGACCCGCTCGTATCCACAGAACTTGGAATCTACCGGGGCGACGACTACCAGATAGGCCGACTACTAGGCTATCCAGAATGTTGCATGAAAAGCTTTTCAGAAGAGACAAGATTCGCAATAGACAAAAAACACCTAAAAGAATTAGAAGAAATGGAATTTCCAGAAGACGCATATGCACTTATACTACCATCAGGTTTCATACCCTGCAGTTTAAAATGTCCAAAAGCATGGGAAAATAAACTAATAGCCTACGTAAACCCCAGGGAATACCAGATGATACTAGAACTTGAAGAGGAGCTTAAAAGGGAACTTCCACACTTCCATCTAGGCTACAACGAATATTATGAGAAACTCCCAATCAAAAAAAAGAGGATAGTTAAATCTTCCTCCACAGATAGACTATGAGCAAAACCAATCCTATGATAACAGCATAATCAAGCAGATGAAATATGGATTCTACAGTCGACCAGTTAGGACCCAAATTGTATCCAATATATGTTAAGGCGAAACACCATGGCACGGATCCCAAGAAGGTGTAGATTGTGAACCTTTTCAAGTCCATTTCTGCTATCCCAGCTGGTAATGAGATGAATGTACGTATAACAGGAAGAACCCTTGAGATTAGAACCGCCTCATGACCATACTTTGCAAACCACTCTTCTGCCATTTCAAGCTTTTTCTCTGTGATGAGAATATACCTACCATATTTTTCAAGGAATGGTCTGCCACCATAAAATCCCACAAGATAAGCTATCCATGAGCCTATAAGGTTTCCTAGAGCCCCTATAAATGTGACCCCAAAGATGCTCATACCCCCCTTCCATGCTACATATCCACTAAACGGCATTATAACCTCACTAGGCAATGGGATGCATGCACTCTCAAGGACCATACATATAAAAACTCCAAAGTATCCTGTTTCCTGGATGAACCCAATAACAATATTACTCAAATACTCTACAATACCAAACATCAGCCCCCTCTTTTATCCAACATCCAATATATATTTTATTAGATAACAAATGATAAGGTTAGAATTGGCCAAAGGAAGAAATAGGATAAGCATCCTATTCCAGAGAAGAGGTTCTGGTCAAAGCCCTCAAAAGAGCTGAAGAAGGATAAGAAAGTAGGTAACTTGAGATACAAGACTTCCCCCCCCAAATTCCTTCAAAGGTCCTAAATTTCAACCAAAGTGGCTTCAAACTGAACAGAAACAGACTTTCACTCCCAAATGTTGGCAAAGTCAAAGTAGCCCCCCCATGACAGTCAAAAATGAAGGGAGTAATAGTGAAAAAGAGTAAAAGCGGGAAATGTTTCGCAATCTTTCAAATTGAACCGATCATCACTCACCATCTGGCAAAATCATAAGCCTTGACATCGATAAAACCGACTACCGTATTGACTGTGATGGTGTAACACTCGAAAATCCTCTATTTTTCGACAAGACAATAAAGAAGATAAAAGAAAGCGCGAAAGCAATTTGACAAGGAAGGGTTCAAAAAAAAGGGAGAAAGCAAAAAGGAAAGTATGCCAAGCTTTTTACGAGAAGCTCGAAAAAAACCAGAGAAACAACTTCCTCCACAAACTCTTCCATTACCACATTGACAAATACAACGTAATACTCCTCGAAAAATTGGATATCAGAAAAAAGGCCAAGGAACAGTAGTACGCTGAACAGGCACGCTCTTAATTCTTCCTAGAGTAAATTTTTCAGCATACTCTTCTATAAGGCTGAATGAGCCGGTAGACAAATTGTAGATTCCCATTAGAAATCGTCAAATCATTGCTTGGGGAAGATATCCATGTTAACACACTAAAGAGTGAAGTTTACAGAGCCAAACCTCTAGGTGATCCTGGAGACGTTTTTAAGTTAGCTGTGCATTTAACAGCATTGGCTATAATAGGGGTTGTTATGCCAAAGGAACCTGAAAATTTGGAGGAAGAATACAAGACTGTAAGGGATAGAAACTTAAAATTTATTGGTGTTCCACTTATTTTTGTGGTAATATCCTATATTATGGGTCATTATGGGTGGATGATGGGGATTATCATTATTACTATAATTATACATTATGCTGATTCAAAATTTCATTATTGGAACCTTGAAAAAAACTGGTTCTACCCCCCTAAACACCAGTTAGAGCAATTTTTTCAGTGGATGTACATGTATATTACAAGGTCGGTTTAAGGCTGGATTCAAAGAAAGTTTATGCAATTTGATTTTTAACTTTCCGTTGCTGTTAAACCCCCCCATTGCAGTGTGTTCACTTCAGATGTATTTTTTTGGTTATCCATGGATTATTGGATTGTGTTGAACATTTTTTCATGGTGGATTTGTCCCCATTGATGGAAGAGTCACATGAACCATTTGGAGTTTATTATGAAAATTTTTTGAATGATTGGGGTTTGAACCCGAATTTTATTAGTGTTTGTTTGTCTTCTTCTGTGAGTTTATTTTCTGATGTTGGCGGTACTGGCTTACCATTTTTTGCTAGTATGATCCCTCCTTTCCTTTGAGCTCCCATGAATTTGCCGGCATCTCCATTTATTATAATTGTGCCTGATTTCATGTCAATGCCTGTGAAGTCGCCAGTATCCCCATCTATTATCACCGTTCCACCACTTAGTAAGGCCCCTGTATTCCTCCCAGCATCTCCATTTACTTTTACAACGCCTTTTTTCATTAGTATGCCTGTGGAGAGGTCGACATCACCCTCATGTATTATCTGAGCCTCAATGTCTAGTCTAGCCCCTATCGTGTCTCTTATGCGTCCATCATCTATTATGAGCCTGTTACCTGCTAGGGATGCTCCTATTGGTTTTTCTCCCCGCAAGCCGTTGGTGACTATGTCTGTTATTGATTTGAATTTCTTGTATCCTTTTTTGTCGGATTCTACTTCTATGAGGTTTCCGATGGGTTCTTTGACTTTACCTTTGACGTATATTGTCCCCTTTACCATGCTTATACCCATTCGGGTGTCGACGTCGCCTTCTATGATAACTTCACCCACGTTTATTGGTTTGCCTGTTCCCCCAAAAAATTTTAGATCAACCCCCATACTCGATGATAATCTGTGGCCTGCATCTCCTAGTATTTTTAGGGTGCCGCCTTTTTTTAGGTGTTCTATTATGTCCTTGTAGGTGTATTTTGTTCCGGGTATTGGGTCTTCTGGTTTGAGTTCTTCGCCTTTTTGTTGCCAATAGAAGTTGTAGGTGAAGTCTGCTATGCAGTCTATTGGACCGTCGGGTTCTATTTCAAGGATTTTATCTTTCTTTTTAAGGAAGTCGAACAATTTAACCACCTATGTTATATTTTTGGTGGGGAATAAAATATGATTATGTTGGAGGGTTTCTTGGATGAAGAGTGAGGTTTTGAAGTTTCTTTCGAGTATTGGTGTTGACACGAGGTTTGTGAGTGTTGTGGGAGATTCTGTTTTCATAAATAATCTTAGGTTTTCAAGATTTTCCAGGAAGCGAGAGGAATTATTCAAAAAAAATTATCCTAGTATGAAGGTTGTGAGATCTAAGATTTTCCAGATGATATGTTCAAGAGTTTCCCATGTACTTTCAAGTGAATTGGAGCCTCATCAGAGGATATTCATCGAGGAGGGTGATGATCCCCTCTTATACACTTTATACGTTGTATTGGAACCCTACACTAGAAAATATGGTGTTAGTTTAGTGACCGGTCCAAGGTTTGATTTTATCGCCTGTCCATTGACACTTGATCATATAATCGCTAATTCCATAGAGAGGATGATTAATGGCGAGCCGATTACCGGCCCTCCGAGGGAGAATAGTAGGGGAAGGTTGTTGTATCCTCTTTTGAGAGTGCCTGTAGCTTGGATTGAAAGGTGGCTTGGAACCGAAATAAAAATAAAAGATGATCTCATCCAGGAATTTATAGGTTTTTTTGATGAAATTTTTCCACAGTTTAGGGAGAATATGCTAAAATCTATAGGTTATATCCAAGGTTTTATTTGAATTGTAGGAGTGTTGTCTGTTTTTCTTTTTGTTTTGGGGGGTCTTCTTTTTCCACTTTCTCGGTTTTTGTTTTTTTGCTTTTCCGCGGTTTTCTTTTTCCTCTGAGGATCTTGAATTCTTCACTTGTTAATTCCAGATACCTTTTGGTTTCCTGGGCGGTTTTTTCATCTTCTAGGATGATCTGAAGATATGGGAATGTTGATATGGCTACTCTTTTTGATATGTGTAGTTTTTTTGAGATTTTTTCTGCTAGGTCTTCTATGAGTTGGCGTTTAGCTCTTGTTCTTCCGAGGAGTTGGAATGATCCCGGACCTGCGTATCTTGTGAATTTCCTATATGTTTCATCCTTTGATAGTGCTACTCCGACTCCTATATGGTCTGATGCATAGCGCCAGTATATGTAGTCTCTTGTTTGTGTTGCTCTTCCGAAGAATATGTCTGCACGGCTTATGTGGTCATAGGCTTTTTTTATCTCATGTGGTTTCTCATATTCCCTTGGGATGTTCTCTGCTGTGAATTCAAGTAGTAGTTGGGGGTCTTCGTCGATTTGCATGGCCTCTTTTATATGTCTAATGTTTTTGCTTTTTAAGATGGCTCTTATAGCGTCGAATAGGCTGGGGAATGTATCTTTTTCACCAGCTTCTAGGAGTTCTGCTCCTATCTTTTTTTCTCCTCGTGCTATGGCTTCAAGGTCATTTATTGCGGATCTTAGGTCTCCGTGTGACCTTTTGGCGAGTTCTCTTAGGATTTTTGGGTCTGCTTCTATGCCTTCTTCTTTGCAGATTTTTTTAAGGTATGCTACTATTGAGTTTGGATGTGCCTTTCTAATGTTGATGACTCTACAAGATGGTTTTATGGTTTGTAGTTTTTTGCTATAAGGGTCGTTGGCTGTTAAGACTATTGGATGTTTTGATTCTTTTATTATTTTTTTTACTGCGCGCACTCCTCCGCGGTCTTCGTTTCCGTGTATACCATCAACTTCGTCAAGTATGATTAGCTTGAGGTTATTATTGAATAATGATTTGGTGGTTGATGTTTCCCCTATAATGTTTATGAGGGCGTCATATGATCTTTTGTCGCTGGCGTTAAGTTCTAATTTATCAGAGAAGTGGGATCCTATGATATGGGCCAGTGTTGTTTTCCCTGTTCCTGGCGGTCCTATTAATAGGAGTGGGGGTTGCGGGCCTTCCTCTTTCCAGGCTTTGATCCATTCTTTTATTTCTTCTATGGCCTTTTTGTTACCGGCCATTTCTTTGAATGTTTTTGGCCGGTATTTTTCGGTCCATGACATTTTGAGTTTCCTCGGGGGTTTATTCTTTTAGGAATGTTGTGAGGAGGGCTTCTAGTTGTATTCGGGGGTTTGCACCTTCTCTTATCCTGAAGTCGTATTCTCCGATGGAATCGATAAATTTTATGTAGGTTTCGGGTTCTAGTGATCCTTCCATGGCGAGTCTTGATATTTCCTGGTATATTTGGTCTATCATGTCTTCGCCGCTTACTCCTTGTAGGATCATGATCTCTCTTAATATGTTCCTGGCGTCCATGAACTGTCCTTCTATGGCTGTTTTTATCATTCTTCGAACGTCTTTTGGCCTGGCTCTTGATATTACCTCGTATATCGTGTCTTCGCTTATTTTTTCTTGTAGTGATGCTGCGGCTTGTAGTATGTTTATGGCCTTTCTAAGGTCTCCTTCTGCAAAATATGCTATGATGTCTAGGGCTGTTGTTTCGTATTCTAGTTTTTCGTTTTTTGCGATGTGTTCTAGTCTTTCTTTTATTTGGTGGCCTTTGAGTGGTAGGAATCGGAATATTGCACATCTTGATTGTAGTGGTTCTATTATCCTCGAGGAGTAGTTGCATGAGAGTATGAATGCTGCTGTTTTTGTGTACATTTCCATTTCTCTTCTGAGGGCGTGTTGTGCGTCTTTTGTCATGTTATCTACTTCGTCTAGGAATATTATCCTGAAGGGTGCGCCTATTGGTTTTAGGCGGCAGAAGTTTTTGATGTTGGTTCTTACTGTGTCTATTCCTCTTGCGTCGGATGCGTTGAGTTCTAGGAAGTTTTGTCTCCAATTTTCTCCTAGTATTTCCTTGGCTAGTGCTAGGGCTGCTGTTGTTTTGCCGACGCCTGCGGGTCCTGTGAACATGAGGTTGGGCATGCTTTTCTGTTCAACGTAACGTTTTAGTCTTGGTATGATGTGTTCTTGTCCTACTATTTCTTCTAATGTTTTTGGCCGGTATTTTTCTATCCATGGTCCTTCCAATTTGATCACCGTTTTATTGCTTCTAGTATTGCTTTTTCCATTATAGTTGTGGGGGCTTTTTGGCCTGTCCATATTTTGAATGATTCTGCTCCCTGGTATACTAGCATTTTTATCCCTGATATTGTCTTTGCACCTGCTTTTTCGGCTTCTTTTAGTAGTGTTGTTTTGGGCGGATTATAAACGAGGTCTTTCACGATGAGGTTTTTGTGCATCATTTCTGCTGTTATGAGTGGTTTTTCATCTGTTTTTGGGTGCATTCCGACTGGTGTTGTGTGGATGAGTATATCGGCGTTTTTGATTTTTTCTTTTAGGTGTTCTAGTCCACCTGCGAATATCCGGGTTCCTGTGTTGGTTTTTATGTCTTCTGCTATTTTTTCGGCTTTTTTCGGGGTTCTGTTGAGGATGTATAGGTTTTCTATGTTTTCTGATATTAGTTGGAATGCAACGGCTCTTGAAGCTCCCCCAGCACCCAGGATTAGCACGTTTTTGTCTTTGAGTGATGTTATCTCTTCTAGGGCTCTTATACAACCCAAACCGTCCGTGTTAAAACCCCATACTTCCCCTTTTTCTAGTTTTAGGGTGTTAACGGCTCCTATAAGCTTTGCTGTTTCATCTATCTTGTCAATGTAGTCTATAATATCTATTTTGTGCGGGATTGTGACATTAAGACCTTTTATTTTGAAGGTTTTCATGGCTTCTATTGCCTCTTTTGCCTTTCCTTTTTTAACATGGAAGGCCACATATACATAGTCTAGGTTTAGGTGATTGAATGCGGCGTTATGCATGATGGGTGATAGGCTGTGTTCTATTGGGTCGCCTATGACACCAGTGACTTTGGTTTTTCCTGTTATCAAATTATCACGCGCCTTATCTTCTCTTAATCTCTTGGTAGATCCAAGTATATTTATTTGTTGTTGATGATAATATATTCTATCACGATCATGGGGGAATACAGTTGCTTGCAAAACAAAGATTTGTACTTGACACAACAGCATTTACTGATAACCAATTGAAAGAGATGCTTGGAGCTGGTGATCTTCACAAGTCGGTGGACAGGTTCCTTGACCTTATAGCAAGATCCCGTATCAAATTGAATATAAGTTGTCATATGCCCCCAGTAACCTATAAGGAGTTCACTGATTATATGAACCGTTATAGTTGCCCAGAGGAGATCCTTGTGAAGGCAGAGACATGGATAGTTAAAAAGACACCAAACCGTTATGATACCATGATACCATCACAGGTATTCTTTGAATATGTCAGAGATATAAGGGAGAGGATGAATAAGGGTATGAGGATATCAGAAGCTGCTATATGGGAGGCTGCAGTCGAGGCCATGGTAATGGCATCCAAGGGTGTTAAAAAGAGCAGGATAGAAATGGAAGTGATAGGCGGGGCTATAAAAGATTTCAGGAAAAAGTATAGGAGCGCCCTCCGCAGAGGGACCCTTGACAGCGCCCCAGACCTCGACGTACTATTACTTGCAAAAGAATTAGGTGCAGGTGTGGTGGCAGCAGATGAAGGTATTAAAGTATGGGCTGAAAGATTAGGTTTAAGGTTCCTTGACGCAGTATCATTCCCAAAAATGTTAGAAGAATACCTCAAATATTATGAATAGATCCGAAAAATCTTGTTTTTCTGGAGGAGAGAAGACCATGGAGATATCAAGGCCGCGCGGAACAAGAGACTTCCTATTTAAGGACATGGAAAAGAGGAAAAGGGTTGAGGAAACCCTGAAGAAGGTTTTTGAAACCTATGGTTATCATGAGATAAAAACTCCAATCTTCGAAGATTTAAAACTCTTCACCTTAAAGTCAGGAGAAGAGATAGTGAAACAAATCTACCACTTCAAGGATAAGGCCAACCGTGACCTGGCCCTGAGACCAGAGCTCACTGCACCAGTAGCCAGGGTATATTTGAATGAGATGAGGAAACATCCTAAACCCATAAAAATGTATTATTATGGGAGTTGTTTCAGATATGAGAGACCCCAAGCAGGCAGGTTCAGACAATTCTGGCAGTTCGGATGCGAGCTTATAGGTGCAGAATCTCCACAAGCAGAAGCAGAGGTTATAGCATTAGCAGAACATGGTCTAAGGAAACTAGGCCTTGAAGAGTTCAGATTACATATAGGACACCTAGGCATACTCAGAGGCATACTAGAAGATGCTGGGATAAAAGGGAAACAACAGGATAAGATAATGGGTCTGATCGATAAAGGAGATGTTAAAGAACTCCAAGACCACCTAGAAAAGATAAGAATAGATAAAGATGCCGAGAAATTATTATTATCCCTTATAGACATGAAAGGTTCCCTAGAGGTGCTTGGAGTGGTTGAAGACCTTATAGGTGGTTGTGAACTTGCAATGGAATCCCTAGATGACCTCAAGGAACTTATAAAACTCCTAGATGATTTTAAAGTTGAAAACTATAAATTAGATCTTGGAATCGCCAGAGGCCTAGATTATTATACTGGCATAGTCTTTGAAATATATGTACCATCACTGGGAGCTCAAAAACAGGTTTGTGGTGGGGGCACATACAACCTCATAGAATTATTTAGTGGTGAAAAACTCCAATCAACAGGATTCGCATTCGGATTCGACAGACTCATAACAGCCCTGGAAAAACAAGAGAAAAAAAGTGGAGGTTTCCAATTCGCCAAGGTTTTCGTGGCCCCGGTTTCGGATTCAACCCGTAGGGTGGCCTATAGGATTGTTCAGGATCTTCGAAATGCGGGTATAGCCTCGGATGTTGATCTTTCCGGGCGAAAACTGAGGAAAACATTGTCATATGCAGATCATCTGAACGTGGAAAAGGTCATCCTTGTAGGTGAAAGGGACCTTAAAGAGGGGAAAGTCACCATAAAAGACATGAAGACTGGTTCACAAGAACCTGTAAAACTAGAGGATATCATAGAATATCTAAAGGAGGGATATGATCTTAAATTTTAGACACAAGATAGGTGGGGAGAACCTTATAATAGCAATAGCACAAGATAAAAAAACCAACGAGATCCTAATGGTAGCCTATATGAATAAAGAAGCCCTAGAGAAGACTATTGAGACTGGTATGGCCCATTACTGGAGCACATCCAGGAAAAAAGTTTGGTTAAAAGGTGAAACTTCAGGGCACACCCAAAGGGTGGATGAGATACTAGTAGATTGCGACATGGATGCCATAATACTCAAAGTAGAACAAAAAGGCGGCGCCTGCCATACCGGCTATTATTCATGCTTCTATAGAAGGTTAATCCCCCCTAAAAGACTAGAGAAAATAGGTAAGAAAGTTTTCAATCCCAAGGAAATCTATGGGGGATGATTAAATATGAAGATAGTCCCAGATACAAGCGTTATTGTGGATGGGAGAATCACAGACATAGTACAAGAAGAAGAATTCAAGGGGAGTGAAGTGATCATACCAGAAGCCGTGGTCTCCGAACTAGAATATCAGGCGAACAGGGGCCGTGAAACAGGATTCAATGGCTTGGAGGAGCTTAAAAACTTGCAGAGTTTAAGTAAGAAGGATATAATCTCCTTGAGTTTTGTGGGTAGAAGGCCAACATTAGATGAGATAGCCCTTGCCAGGGGTGGTGAAATAGATGCTATGATAAGGAGCGCGGCCAGAGAACATGACGCCGTTCTAGTCACAAGTGACAGGGTACAAGCCGAGGTTGCGAGGGCACAGGGACTAGACGTGGTATACATACAACCAGAGGTCTTAGAGTATGATAAACTCGAAATAAGCAAATATTTCGACGAAGATACAATGTCAGTCCACTTGAAAGAGAATGTTGTGCCAATGGCAAAAAAGGGAAAACCAGGAAATATAAAACTTGTCAAGATAGGTTCAAAGCCGCTGAAACGGTTAGAAATCCATAGGATGGCCCGAGAGATAGTTGAAAGGGCTAAAAGTGACTTGAAGAGTTTTATCGAGATTGAAATGGAAGGCGCTACAGTCGTTCAATTCAGAGAATATAGGATATCAATCGCAAGACCGCCATTTTCCGAGGCAATGGAGATAACAGCCGTAAGACCCGTTGCAAGAGTCTCCTTAGAAGATTACAGGTTATCAGATGAGTTGATGGAACGTTTAAGGGACACAGCCAAGGGCATACTTATCGCAGGAGCCCCAGGGGCTGGTAAAAGCACATTCGCCCAGGCCGTCGCCGAATTTTTCAGCAAGGAGATGAATGCTATAGTCAAAACCATGGAATCCCCAAGAGACTTGCAAGTAGGCGATGAGATAACACAATATGCTCCAATAGAACGTGACATGCAAAAAACCGCGGACATACTACTACTAGTAAGACCAGACTACACAATATATGATGAACTGCGCAAAACAAGAGACTTTAAGATATTCGCAGATATGCGCCTTGCAGGTGTTGGTATGGTCGGAGTAGTACATGCCACAAGGCCCATAGACGCCATCCAAAGGATAATAGGGAGGGTGGAACTTGGAATGATACCCTCAATAGTTGATACAACCATATTCATCGAAGACGGGAAAATAAAAGCGGTCTATGATATTTCATTGACTGTGAAGGTGCCCAGTGGCATGGTTGAAGCAGACCTTGCAAGGCCGGTCATAGAAATCAGAAACTTTGAAACAGGAGAACTAGTATATGAAATCTACACTTATGGTGAGCAGACCATTGTAATGGAGGTTTCCTCTGTAGCTGAGAGGAAAACCCCAGCCCAGATAATTGTCGAAAGGGAAATTGAAAGAGAGTTCAGAAAACGTTTACCCGCTGGTAAGTTCAAGGTTGAACTTGAATCTGATGAAAGGGCAAGAGTATGGGTTGAGGAAAAATATATTCCACAGATTATAGGTAAAAAGGGTAAAACTATTGATGAGATCGAAAATAAAATAGGTATAAGCATCAATATAGAGCCACTAGAAAAAATAGAAGAGAAAGGACTGATAGAAGTTCCAGTTGACATTTCTGGAAATTATGTTGTCCTAGACTTTGGCAAGGAATCCATAGGAGTATCATATGATATAATGGTGGATGAGGAATACCTCTTCACGGCCACAGTCGGAAAAAAAGGCACAATAAAGATAAAAAAGGACATTGAATTGGCGGAGATCATATTAGACGCTATCAGGACGGGAACACCCATAAAAGCCCGTGTGAGATCAGAAACCTGAAAATAGGGTGGTTTAGATTGGATTTTGGAGTTTCAACATTAGCTTTACATCCAGCACCCCTTGAAACCACACTAGAATACATAGAGGGGCTTGGGATCAACTATTGTGAAATAATCAATGAATATCCAATAGAGATAATAGATGATATAATCAGCAGCCACACCCTCAAATACATATTACACGCCCCAATCTCTGATATAAACATAGCCTCACCCAACCAGACCATAAGAAAATCATCCATAATGGAGATAAAATCCTCCCTGGAATTGGCAGCCCAAATAGGCTCTGATAAGCTAGTATTACATCCTGGTAGCGTGCCATTCCTTGCAAGAGCCTACAAAGGCAAAATAACAGAATATAACCTCAACTCCCTTAAAGAACTTAAAGACTATGCAGATGACTTGAACGTGACACTCTGCCTTGAAAATATGCCAAACATGGAAAAATACCTTTACAAAAACTTGGAAAAACTCTATAGCCTAGTCAATGAACTGGAAATCATGGCAACACTCGATGTTGGCCATGCACATACCATGGGCTACACAACCCATAAAATTAAAATAGACCTAATAGGCCATGTACACCTATCAGACAACAATGGCCTGGAAGATTCACATGAAGCCCTTGGAACAGGGAGCATAGATTTCCCCTCAATATTCAAGAGCCTGGAAGGATACGGGGGGATTTTAACAATTGAAGTTAAGAGTAAAGAAGAATTGCTTGAAAGTTTAACTTTCCTGGAAAAATTAAACCTAATATAAGGGGGTGAACCCAAATATGAAGATTGCAATAATAGGAGGAACAGGAGATCAGGGCATGGGACTGGCCTTGAGATTCGCGATGGCTGGGGAAAATGTTATAATAGGCTCAAGGGATGCTGAAAGAGCCCAGGATGCTGTGGATAGAATAAAAGAGATGACAGGAGACCCCAAGTTGAAATTAGAGGGTATGGATAATAAGGATGCTGCGAGCCTATCAGATATCATAGTGCTCACAGTACCGTTACATGCCCAGATGGCAACCTTAAAATCCATAAAAGATCATGTTAAAGATAAGATATTCATAGATGCCACAGTACCCCTTGAAAGTTCCATAGGCGGTTCCGGTGCAAGATACCTTGAAGTATGGGATGGTTCAGCCGCTGAAAGATCGGCGAAATTCCTCAAAAAAGCAAGAGTAGTATCAGCATTCAATAACATAAGCGCCTACAGTCTCCTAGATTATAAAAAGAGTGTGGAATGTGACTGTCTCATAACATCAGATGATGAAGATGCTAAAAAGATTGTAATAGGCCTTGCAGAGAAAATACCCGGAGTCAGGGGCATAGACTGCGGAGCACTAGAAAATGCTAGGATAATCGAAAAGATAACACCACTACTCATCAACCTAAACATGAAAAATAAGATAAAAAATGCAGGTATCAGAATAACTAATATAGGAATCTAAGATGATAGCCAAAGTTATTAAAAAAATAATGAAACATTCCATGAAAGCCGCGGAAAATATCGATAAAAAAGAAGTGCAGGGGATAGTAGAAGAGCTCGCGAAACCCAGATCCATATTCATACTAGGCAGTGGCAGGTCAAAACTAATAGGTGAAGCATTTGCAATGAGACTCGCCCAACTAGAACTAAAGGTCCATGTAATAGGAGACTCCACAACCATAACACCCAAGGAAGGCGACCTCATCATAGTCATTTCAAGCTCAGGGGACACAGACACCATAATAAAAGAAGTTAAAAGATTAAAGGGGAAAGGCACGACAATAATAGGGATAACAGCAAACAAAAAGTCAAAACTCAAAGAAATATCCGAATTTAAACTCTATGTAGAAACCGGCGAATACAGAGACTACAAAAAAGAGATAAAAAAAGGCAACTGTGATAACCTAACACCCCTCGGAACATTATATGAAGATACAAGCCTACTAATACTCGATGGCCTAATAGCAACACTAATGGAAAAACTTGGAAAAACAGAAAAGGACCTTGCAGAAGCACACTACTAAAATGGTGAAGAGACTTGGATGGTCAGCTAGCAGGTGACACCATAACAATTGAAGCAGATTCCACAGCCCTACGCCTAAACCAGAAAAGCCACTATGGAAACCTAGAAGATGACAGATTAAAACTTTCACTGGTAGAAGCAGCATACCTACAAGAAAAAGGCAAACTCTCAATATGGGATGGTGAAAACAAGATAAGTTCCAATGAATTCATATCCATCCTAAACAGGCGCGGCTTATACCAGAAATTCATAGTCTATAGAGATCTTCGAGAAAGAGGCTACATAATAAAAACTGGATTCAAATATGGTTCAGAATTCAGAGTATATGAGAGGGGTGAGGCCCCTGGCAAAGGCCATTCAACCTACCTTGTAAAAGTTCTGCATGAAAGCGCAAACCTTAAAATCCTAGATTTTTCAAGTTATGTGAGAGTCGCCCATGGAGTGAGAAAAAAGCTGATCCTAGCAGTAGTCGATGACGAAGAAGACATCACCTACTACAGGGTAGAATGGATCAGACCCTAAAGGTGGATAAATTATGATAGACCCATGGAGTTCAGCCATACTAGAATACAATGAGATGATGGAAAAATTCGGTATAAAACCATTCACCAAGATCATAGAAAAGATAAAGGATCCTCACTGGCTCATGAGAAGAAGTATAATATTCGGTCACAGAGACTATGAAAGGATAATAGAAGCCATAAATAAAAAAAAGGATTTCGCAGTGGTCACTGGGATGATGCCCAGCGGCCGGATGCACATCGGACATAAGATGATAGTGGACCAGTTAATCTGGTATGATGAACAAGGAGCAGAAATCTACATTCCAATAGCAGACATGGAATCATATTCTGCACGCGACATCGACTTCCAAGAATCAAGGGAATTCGCAATCAAAGAATATATAACCAGTTACCTAGCCCTAGGCCTTGACCTTACAAAGGATAACATACACGTCTATCTACAATCAGAGAATCTTCTAGTGGAGGATCTTGCATATATATTCGCGAAGAAAGTTAACTTTAACGAATTAAGGGCTATATATGGTTTCACTGGCTCAACTAACATGGCCCATGTTTATGTTCCCCTTATACAAGCTTCGGATATATTACACCCACAACTAGAAGAGTTCGGGGGGCCCAGACCAACCCTGGTGCCTGTAGGCCCGGATCAAGACCCTCATATACGCCTTACTAGGGATATAGCGGCTCGTTTCCAGAAAAAGTATGGTTTTATTCTACCATCCTCCACTTATCACAGGTTTATGAGGGGTTTGACAGGGGGTAAAATGTCAAGCAGCAGGCCGTCTAGCGCGATATTTTTGACTGATAGTCCGGATGAGATTGAATCAAAGGTTAAGAATGCTAAGACTGGTGGAAGGGAGACTTTAGAGGAGCAAAGGGAGTTTGGGGGCGTTCCGGAGGATTGTATTGTATATGAGATTCTATTGTATCATATGACAGGATCTGATAAGGAGATTGGAGAGATTTATGAGGCTTGTAGAATGGGTACTCTTATGTGTGGTGAATGTAAAAGTAATGCTGCAGATTATATGCGAAGATTCTTCGAGGACTTCTCAAGGAAAAGGAAAAAGGCCGAGAAGGTAGCGGATTCCATACTTGGCAGGGTGAAACCATGAATCTCCTAGTTTATCTTTATAGGGAAAATCGGGATTATCTTATCATATCCACTTTATTGTTTATTGGCTCTGCAATTATAGGATACTTTGCCGCAGGTTTCCTGGATACCATACTAGCCCCGGTATTAAATGAATTTAGGAAGAGTATCATTGAGGAGGAGTTGAAGATCACAGTATTGTCTTTGTTTTCCCATAATTACCAGGCTATATTGTTACTTTATCTTGGCGGTTTATCCTTGAGTATTTTCACCGGCATATTCCTTTCATTTAATGGACTTTTCATGGGTTATTTCGCTTCGAAGGTTCCATTCCTTGATTTCATATTATTGGTGGCGCCTCATGGCATATTTGAGATTCCTGGTCTTATAATTGCGAGTGTGGCGGGTTTCAGATTGACAAGTTTCATAATCCATTTTATAGGGGGGCTGTTTAGTGGGGGTGCAGAGTCTTTCAAGATGAGATTAAAAAGGTCATTTGATGATAATATGATGGAACTTAGAGATTCATTGTTAATCTTTTTCATAGCTGTTATACTAATATTTATAGCGGCTATAGTTGAATCAGAGTTTACACTTGGATTTTATTATGCTATGAAAGGATTGATAGGCTGATTAAGATGATAAGATGTATAAAATGTGGTATGGAATATGATTTGGATGAGATAATATACACTTGTAGGGAATGCGGCTCAATACTTGAGGTTGTCATAGAACCCAAGGTTTCAAGGGATGTTTTTGAGGGTAGGAAAGAGACAATGTGGAAATATAAAGAGTTCATGCCTGTTAACGAATCAAAGATAGTAACCCTCCAGGAGGGTGGAACACCCCTTATAAGATGTGATAATATAGGGAAAGACCTTGGAGTGAAATTGTATGTTAAGTTTGAGGGTGCTAATCCAACTGGGAGCTTCAAGGATAGGGGTATGAGTGTTGGTATAACCAAGGCCCTTGAACTAGGCGTTGGTAGTGTTGGTTGCGCTTCAACAGGGAATACTTCTGCTTCATTGGCTGCGTATGCTGCCAGGGCCAATCTTAGGTGTATAGTTCTTCTGCCTCAGGGTAAGGTTGCTCTTGGTAAACTTGCCCAGGCCATGTTTCATGGTGCCATGGTTTTGTCTGTTAGGGGTAATTTTGATGAGGCTCTTGATGCTGTGACAAGGTTGGCTTTGATGGGTGAGGTTTATTTGCTTAATTCTGTGAATCCTTTCCGTTTGGAGGGTCAGAAGTCTATTGGTTTTGAGATAGTTGATGAGCTGGGTTGGAGGTCTCCTGATCGTATTATATTGCCGGTGGGTAATGCTGGTAATATCTCGGCGATTTGGAAGGGTATAAATGAATTTTATAGGGCTGGTTTTATTGATGAGAGGCCTATGATGACTGGTATACAAGCGGAGGGTGCTTCTCCTATAGTTAATGCTTTCCGTAAGGGTGAGATGGAGATAGAGGTTGTTGAGAATCCTGAGACTGTTGCGACAGCTATACGTATAGGTGCTCCTGTGAGTTATCTTAAGGCTCTTCGGGCTATTTATGAGTCTGAGGGTCTTGCGGAGTCTGTGAGTGACAGGGAGATTTTGGAGGCTCAGAAGCTTTTGGCGAGGAGGGAGGGTGTAGGTGTTGAGCCCGCATCCGCGGCTTCCATAGCCGGCCTTATAAAATTGTTGGATCAGGGAGAGGTTGATAAGGGCGAGGAGATCGTGTGCATAGCAACAGGTCACCTATTAAAGGATCCTGACACTGCTATAAGGGCTTGTAGGGAGCCTGTGGAGGTTGAAGCAGATATTAACAGTTTATTGAAGGTTATAGGTGGTGGGGGTGGTTTTTGAGTAGATTTATTTTTTTCTTGTTTTATTCTTTCATGGGCGCTTCCATAAACTATTATTTTTTCATGAAATCTTGGATGATAATACCTATTAGGATATCATGGGCAGATAGTTCATGACTGGCCGAGAGAATCTACAAGATTAACGATATATTTATATAGAAGTAGTTTAATAGATGATATTTGTAAAAGTGAGGTGATTGATTATGGAATTGCCAATAGCCCCTATTGGGAGAATCATAAAAAATGCCGGTGCCGAGAGAGTTAGTGACGATGCAAGGGAAGCACTAGCAAAGGCCCTAGAAGCAGAAGGCGAAAAAATAGCAGCAGCAGCCATAAAATTTGCAAAACACGCTGGTAGGAAGACCGTTAAAGCAGAGGACATAGAATTAGCCGTTAAAAAAGCATAATACTATTTTTATCTTCTTTTTATTTTTTTGGAAAGGTTTATAAACAATGAAACTTAAAACAAATCATATACTCTAATTCTTGATTATAGCCCACTAGCAAAATTTTATATATTCCCACCATATAAAAAGGGTACTACACCAATTCATGATCAGAGTATTGCCGATGGATGGTATCCAAACCAGATGAAAAAGGAGGTAATATTTTATGGCAAAAGCAATCTATGTAAAATTCGACGTACCGAAAGAATTAGCAGACAAAGCCGCTGAGGCATTAGAGATAGCGAGAGACACTGGCAAAATAGCCAAAGGGACCAATGAGGTCACCAAAGCAGTTGAAAGGGGAGTTGCACAACTCGTCCTAATAGCAGAGGACGTTGACCCGCCAGAGATAGTAGCCCACCTACCAGTCCTAGC
The DNA here is from genome assembly GCA_003584625.1 of Methanothermobacter sp. MT-2. Lineage (NCBI taxonomy): Archaea > Methanobacteriati > Methanobacteriota > Methanobacteria > Methanobacteriales > Methanobacteriaceae > Methanothermobacter > Methanothermobacter sp. MT-2. Next base: position 674,498 of record AP017647.1, read on the forward strand.
AGAAGAAAAAGAAACACCCTACGTATACCTGCCAACAAAAGACGAACTAGGAGCAGCCGCGGGCTTAAACGTCCCATCAGCATCAGCATGCATAATAGACCCTGGAGAATCAGAAGAACTAATAAAAGAAGTAATAGAGAAAGTCGAAGAACTCAGAAAATAACCATAGGTGATTATATTGGAAGAAGCAACCCCAGCAGAAGTCATCGAAGTCCTTAAAAGGACCGGGATGACAGGGGAAGTACTACAAGTAAAATGTAGAATACTAGAAGGAAGAGACAAAGGCAGAATACTCACAAGAAACGTGATGGGACCAGTAAGAGAAGGCGACATACTAATGCTACTGGACACCATCAGAGAAGCCAAAGAAATCAAAGCACCATAAAAAAAGGGTGTAAAGCCTATGAGAACATGCTCATTCTGTAACGAAGAAATACAACCAGGAACCGGGAAAATGTTCGTGAAAAGAGACGGCACAGTATACTTCTTCTGCAGCAGCAAATGCGAAAAAAACATGCTAAAACTCAAAAGAGTCCCCCGAAAAATCAAATGGGTCACAAAGAAAAAACAGTGATACCCATGGAAAAAACCTTCATAATGCTAAAACCAGACGCGATAAAAAGAAGACAAATAGGAAAAATAATAACACGCTTCGAAGAAAAAGGACTTAAAATAGTCGCCGCCAAAATGCTACACATCACAAGAGAACTCGCAACAAAACACTACCAAGAACACAAAAACAAACCATTCTTCAACAACCTCATAGACTACATAACATCATCACCAGTACTAGCACTAGTAATAGAAGGCGAAAACAGCATAAAAATAACAAGAAAAATGGTCGGAGCCACCAACCCACAAGAAGCAGACCCAGGCACAATAAGAGGAGACCTCGCACTACACACAGGAAGAAACATAATACACGCATCAGACTCGCCCAAATCAGCTGAAAGAGAAATAAAACTATTCTTCACCAAAGACGAAATCCATGAATACACCATGCCAGACGAAAATATAATCTATGAATACTAAAACCGGAGATGGAAAATGAAAATAAGGTCGCCCATAGTATCAGTCCTCGGCCACGTAGACCATGGCAAAACAACCCTACTAGACCATATTAGGGGAACAGCCATCGCCACAAAAGAAGCCGGGGGCATAACACAACATATAGGGGCGACAGAAATCCCAATGGAAACCATAGAAAAAATCTGCGGCGACTTCCTTGAAAGATTCTCCATAAAAGAAAAACTACCAGGCCTATTCTTCATTGACACACCAGGCCATGAAGCATTCACAACCCTCAGAAGGAGGGGTGGAGCCCTAGCAGACCTCGCAATACTAATCGTGGACATTAACGAAGGATTCAAACCCCAAACCTATGAGGCGTTAAACATCCTAAAAATGTACAAAACACCCTTTATAGTCGCGGCAAACAAAATAGATAAAATCCCAGGATGGCAAACCCACAAGGACCGGCCATTCTCCGACACCTTCCCACTACAAGCAGGGAACGTCCAAGAGAAACTTGAAACGAAAATCTACGAGCTAGTAGGCACTCTTCACGAGGAAGGTTTCGCATCTGAAAGATTCGACAGAGTCACAGACTTCACAAGCCAAGTGAGCATCATACCAATAAGTGCAAAAACAGGTGAAGGCACCCCAGAACTTTTAACAATGCTAATGGGCCTTGCACAACAATACCTTAAAAAACAGCTAGAAATAGAACCTGACGCGCCAGCCAAAGGCACAGTACTAGAAGTCAAAGAGGAAAAGGGACTGGGCACAACACTAGATGCAGTCATCTATGATGGTATAATCAGAGACAATGACCAGATAGCCCTAATGACCACAAAAGATATTATAGTGACTAGGATAAGATCATTGCTAAAACCAAGACCCCTTGAGGAGATGAGGGAAACCCGTAGAAGATTCCAGAAGGTAGATGAGGTTGTGGCTGCCGCGGGTATAAAGATTGTCGCGCCAAACATAGATGATGTGATCCCCGGATCCCCACTAAGGGTTATAAAAGATGATATAAAATCTATAAAGGATGAACTACAAAAAGAAATAGAGGATGTTAAGATAGCCACAAAAGATGAGGGTATAATTGTCAAAGCCGACACTCTAGGTTCCCTTGAGGCCATGGTGAAACTCTTGGAAGATTTGAAGGTTCCTATAAAAATTGCTGATATAGGTGATGTTTCAAGGAAGGATGTTGTCAATGCACAGATTGCACAACAAGAAAACGAACTTTATGGTGTCATAATAGCCTTTAATGTGAAGGTCCTGCCCTCTGCAATGGAGGAAATCAAAGCCTCCAAGATAAAATTGTTCCAAGGAAACGTGATCTACAAGTTAATGGAAGAATACGAGGAATGGATGGAATCCATCAAGGAGAAAAGGAAGAAAAAGTGGATGGAGGCCATCATAAGACCTGCTAAGATCAGGATAATACCCAAGCTAGTGTTTAGACAGAGCAAACCAGGTATAGCAGGTATAGAAGTTCTCGCCGGAACGATAAAACAAGGTTATCCTCTTATGACAGGTGAAGGCAAACCTCTTGGTAAAGTGGCGAGCATGCAGGACAAGGGAGAAAGCAGAAAATCGGCCTCAACCGGACAGAAACTTGCCATGGCTATAAGTGACGCTGTATTCGGGAGGAACGTCCATGAAGGGGACATACTCTACGTGGACATCCCAGAGAAACACTATAAGATCCTCATAGATAAGCTTAGAAAAGATCTTAGCGAGGACGAATATGATACGCTCCAGGAGATAGTTAACATTAAAAGAAAACAGGATCCAACATGGGGGATCCTAAAATAATAGCTTATGGGAGGGAGATTAGACAGTGACTTTCAAGATAGTAATTTCTGATAAAGAAAAAAGCATCCAAATGGAAGTTGACCCCTCAAAGGAGAGGAAACTCATCGGACTTGCAATAGGAGACGAATTCGAAGGTTCGATAATCGGACTAAAAGGCTACAAGTTAAAGATAACTGGTGGAAGCGACAAAGACGGTTTCCCAATGAGAAAAGACATACCAGGCCCCAGACGAGTGAGAAGCTTGGTCTCAGCAGGCCCAGGTTACAAGCCGAAACGTAAAGGTGAAAGAAGGCGCAAAACCCTAAGGGGAAACGTTATATCCGAGGATATCGTGCAAATAAATACTATCATAACTAAAAGGGGCGATAAACCCCTAGAAGAACTCATAAGTGCCGAGGAAGAATAAAACATAGACTAGGTGTATCCCCGTGAAAAAACAATCCGAGATAAACATCGGCCTCGTGGGACATGTCGACCATGGGAAGACAACCCTCACAAAGGCCCTATCAGGGGTGTGGACAGACACCCATAGCGAAGAGACAAAAAGGGGAATATCCATCCGACTAGGATATGCGGATATAACCTTCAGAGAATGTCCCAAATGTCCACCACCCCAACGCTACACAACAAAGGAAACATGCGAATACTGCAACTCTAAAACAAAATTTTTAAGGAAAGTATCATTCGTGGATGCACCAGGCCACGAAACACTCATGGCAACAATGCTATCAGGCGCCGCTATCATGGACGGCGCAATACTTGTAATAGCCGCCAATGAACCCTGTCCACAGCCACAAACAAAAGAACATCTCATGGCCCTCGATGTTATAGGAGTCAAAGATGTTATAGTCGTCCAGAACAAAATAGACATCGTATCAAAAGAAAGAGCCCTTGAAAATTATAAGGAGATCAAAGAATTCGTGAAAGGCACATGCGCAGCTGACGCGCCCATAATACCAGTATCCGCCCAACAAGGAGCTAACATCGACATACTAATCCAAGCAATAGAAGAGAATATTAAAACCCCTAAGAGAGATCTTAAAAAGCCGGCTAGGATGTATGTGGCCCGTTCTTTCGATATAAACAAGCCTGGAGCCACACCAGACCAGTTAAAAGGCGGGGTTATCGGCGGATCATTAATCCAGGGCAAGTTCAAGGTTGGGGATGAGATAGAGATAAAACCTGGTATACAAATCAAAAAGGATGGCAGATCATCTTGGAACAGCCTCTATTCAGAGATCGTGGGACTAGTTGCCGGTGGAGAGCCAATGGATGAGGTTAAACCAGGAGGTCTTGTAGGTGTCGGCACCAAACTAGACCCCTCACTTACAAAGGCAGATTCACTTTCAGGTTCTGTAGTCGGTAAACCAGATACATTACCACCGGTTAGACATTCACTCACAATTGAAACACACCTACTGGAGAGGATTGTGGGCACTGAAGAGGAAGCAAAAGTAGAGCCCATAAGAACAAACGAACCCCTAATGATCAATGTAGGGACAACAACCACAGTAGGTGTTGTGACCTCTGCAAGAGAGGACGAAGCAGACATCACATTGAAGTTACCAGCTTGTGCAGAGGATGGCCAGCGAATAGCATTATCAAGGCGAGTAGGTGCAAGATGGAGGCTGATAGGTTATGGTATCATCAAATAGAAAAGTTATAATCGATTCAAATTTTTTATGATACCCTACCAGTTCAAGGTAGACATAATCTCTGAACTGGAAAAAATAGTGCCTGAAGGCGAATTCATCATCCCATCATTCATAATCAAAGAACTTGAAGGTGTTAAAAGAGGATCCAAGGGAAAAGATAAAATCGCCGCCTCAATAGCACTCAAATTAGCGGGAAAAAAACCTTTTAAAGTAGTTAACCTCCCCCTAAAAGAGGGTGAAAGCGTGGATGATGCGCTAATACGCTTGGCGGATGTTCTCTGCACAAACGACAAAGAACTTAAAAAGAGAGCCCGCAGAAAAAGCGTGCCAGTCATATACCTACGACAAAAAAAATATCTTGCTATAGACGGATACATATCATGATCATCAAAAAAAAGGATTTTGGAGGAATAAAAACATGAATCTCTGGAAAGATATAACCCCCGGACCATCAATCCCAGAAATTGTATATGCCATAATCGAAATACCAAAGGGTTCAAGGAACAAATATGAGTATGAGAAGGACTTGGGAGCCTTTTCACTCGACAGAGTATTATATTCACCATTCTTCTACCCAGCAGATTATGGTATAATACCCCAGACACTCTATGACGACGGAGACCCAATGGACATCCTAGTACTAATAGATGAAGCCACATTCCCAGGTTGCATCATCGAATCAAGGCCAATAGGCCTCATGAAAATGATCGACAGCGGCGACCAGGACGATAAAATACTAGCAGTGCCGGTCAACGACCCCCACTATAAAGATGTGAATGATATCAATGATATCCACCCACATATCTTAAAAGAGATAGCACACTTCTTCAAAGAGTATAAGAAACTTGAAGGTAAAAATACCAAGGTAATCGGATGGGAAAACCATCAAAAGGCCTTAGATGCCGTCATGCACTCAGTAGAATTATATAAAGAAAAGTACCTAAAATAAGTTCTATAGAGGGATACCTTGTATTATAAAACAAAGATCATAGACACAGTTAGAATACCACCACACCGTTTTGAAGAACCCCTAGAGGAGGTTACATTCGACATACTCAACGAAACCTATGTAGGTAAAATGGATAAGAAACTTGGACAGATGCTCACAGTAACAGACATAGAAGAGATAGGAATAGGCAAAGTTATAATGGGTGACGGGGCCGCCTACCATGAAGTAACATTCAACGCACTTTTCTTCAAACCAGAACTCCAAGAGATAGTTGAAGGTGAAGTGATAGAGATAGCAGAATTCGGCGCATTTGTAAGGATAGGGCCGATGGACGGTCTGGTCCATGTTTCACAGGTTACAGACGACTACATAACCTATGATGCTAAAAAACGCGTCCTAGTCGGTAAAGAGACCAACAGGAGACTTGAAGAAGGCAACCGTGTGAGGGCGAGGATAGTGTCCATAAGCCTTAAAGAAGAAGGTAAGATAAAAATAGGCCTCACAATGAGACAACCAGGACTCGGGAGACTCGAATGGATCGAAGAAGAGAAGAGGAAGAGTAAAAAATGACGCTGAAAGCATGCACCAAATGTAAAAGGATCACAGAAGAGGAACACTGTCCAGAATGTGGAGGTTTAACCTCCACTAATTGGAGTGGAGTGCTAATCATAATCAACCCCGAAAAATCGAGGATAGCCAGGGAATTATCCATCACCAAACCCGGAGAATATGCGCTGAGGGTTAGATAGAGTGTTAATCCTACCAAAAAGATTGCGAAGAAAATTAAAAGAGCCATTCGGGAGACTATACACCTCCCCAGAGGATGCGCCAATACCAGAAGGTGCATTCCTAATATCTGTAGGTGATTTTACAACCCACAACCTAATAAAGACCGGATTAAAACCCAACCTAGCCATAATAGATAATCTCATCCAAAGAAAAACATCAAAATATAAGATTAGATATGATGCGAAAATCTTAAAATGCAAAAACCCCCCTGGTACCATAACAGACGAACTATGGACCAGTATCAATGAAGCTATCAAATCAAAAGATAATTTCCTAATCATAGTAGATGGTGAAGAAGACCTTGCAGTTTTACCATCAATCATATTAGCACCCCCAAATACACTCATATTCTATGGACAACCCAACGAAGGAGTTGTCCTGGTCAAAGCAGAAAAGATGAAACAAAAAGCAGAAGAACTGATCAGACAATTTAAGGAGGTAAAAGCAGATGGAGATCAAAATAATCGAAGAAAAAGATAATCCACTCCTTTCAAGGACTGAGATAACATTCGAATGTTTATATCATGGAGAACCAACACCAACAATACTCGAAGTCAAAAAGAAGCTAGTTGCCATGCTAAACTCTGACAATGACCTTCTAGTTGTAGACACCCTAAAACCATACTTCGGAGAAGGCAAGGCCAAAGGATATGCGAAAGTCTACCAGGACAAAAAGGCATTAGAAGAAATCGAACCAAAACATATCATAGAAAAGAACTCGGAAGAGAAAGCGGAAACTGAGGGAGAAGAATGAGCAAACATAGATTATATGAAGTCAAAGACGATAAAATCAAGAGAAAGAACCCATTCTGTCCCAGATGTTCAAGTGGAGTTTTCATGGCAGACCATGGGGACAGATACGCCTGTGGAAAGTGTGGATACACCCAATGGAAAAACAGGTAGGGACTAGGAATTGAAACTAAGAAATGGCAGACTGCAAAAAAAGATGGATGAAAAAGCTGCCAAATTCACATCCTCACTAGAATTCGATCACCACATCTTCTATGCAGATATAGAATGTAACCTAGCCCATACAAGGATGCTAGCCCAAGAGGGCATAATCAATAAAGAAACAGCCAAAAAAATAATCCAAAGCTTAAAAGAACTTAAAAAAAAGGGCATGAAAGCCCTTAATATAGACCCCTCCATCGAAGACATCCACATGGCCATAGAAGAATACGTCACAGAAAAAATAGGTGATGAAGCCGGTTTCATGCACACAGGGAAATCAAGAAACGACCAAGTGGCAACAGACCTCAGATTAGCCCTCAAAGAAAAAATACAAGACATACAAAAAGAACTACTAGACTTCATCAAAGTCTTGGCTGAAATGGCCGAAGACCATAAAGATACTATAATAGTAGGCTACACACACCTTCAACACGCCCAAGCCACCACATTCGCACATCACCTACTCGCATATGCCTATTCCCTGAAAAGAGACTATGAACGTCTAAAAGATGCTTATAGGCGGGTTGATGTTAATCCACTCGGCTCCGCGGCCTTGACAACAACAAGCTTCCCAATAAACAGAGAACTGACAACAAGATTACTAGGATTCAAGGATTACATGGAAAATTCAATGGATGCTGTAAGTAGCCGGGACTTCATAGCAGAGACAATATTCGACCTTGCAATGATAGCCGCCAACCTTAGCAGGATCTGCGAGGAGATAATACTCTGGAGCACCTATGAATTCGGCCTAATTGAATTAGCAGATGAATTTTCATCAACATCATCTATAATGCCCCAAAAAAAGAATCCGGATGTTGCTGAGATAACCCGGGCAAAAACTTCAAACATTTACAGTAACTTGATAGCCGTCCTTGGTATCCTGAAGGGGTTACCCTATACTTATAATCGTGATCTTCAGGAGATCACACCACATCTTTGGGATGCTATTGAAACATGCCATGATATGATCCTAATGGTCAGGAGGATGTTATCCACCATCAGAGTAGATAAGGATAGGGGTTTTGAACTTGCAGTTTCCAATTTCGCCACTGCAACAGACCTTGCAGATACTATTGTAAAAGAGAAGAACATCCCATTTAGAACAGCGCATAAAATCGTGGGGCGCCTAATCAACCATTCAATAAAAGAGGGTATAAACCCATTAGATGTTGATTCCAGGTTACTAGATAAAATCAGTGAAGAGGTCATGGGAAAGAAACTTGGATTGGATGATAAGATCATAAAAAGGGCTCTTGATCCCAGGGAAAATGTTAAAATGAGGAATGTTCCAGGCGGCCCCTCCCCTACCATGATAGATATGAGTATTAAGAGATTAAGGGCATATGTTGAAAGCGAACTTGGATCAGCTGAGCCATAACTTATATATATTTGATATTATCATTATTATCTTATGGAAGCGAAAAATGAATCTCGGATAATAGGAATCGTCGCGGTCCTTATAGGTATATTGATGATTATATACCCTTACCTTGTAGGATACCTTGTAGGTATTTTCTTGATTATTTATGGCCTGTTAAAGTTTTTTGAATAGGCTCCAGGTTAGGTTAAGCGCTTCTCCAGGTTCCAGTATCCCGGCGCGGGTTTCTCTAAGTATCCTTTGGATTGAATATCTTCTTAGGTGGGGGAATTTTCTTTGAACTTCTCCTAGTAGTGGGCATCCGAAAACTTGGGATCCTTTGATGTTGAATTGTGAAGTTAGATTTTCCACTTCCTGTTTAGATGCTGCTAGGAGGGCTGGGAGGTTCACTCTTAGAATACCTTCTGTGGTGTTTATGGCCTGGGAGGAGGTTGGTAGCAGGTCTCCGAATATAACAGTCCTAATATTATGATTTTTCGCATAGTTTATTATTGTTTTGTTTATTTGTTTGGAGCATCTTCCACAGGGGTGGAATCTTCCTTCAAGGGCTTTTTTTATAAGATTTGAAAAGTCGACTTTGATATATTTATGTTTTATTTTTAGTGTTTTTGATAGTTTTTCTATGTTTTCTCTGAAATGTCCTGGTAGTATTATGTTTCCTGGGTCTGCTGTTATGGCTTGGACGGTGAAACCAAGGTTTTTGGCTATTATGGTTGAGAAGCTGCTGTCAACTCCACCAGATAGTGCTACTATAACTTTCCCTTTTGGAGCTTCCAATTTATAATCTAGGAAGTCAAAGTTTGGGATTTTTTTCAGTCTTTCCATGAGAAGATCCTTGAAGACTTCTAGTTGGTCTTTTGCTATTTCCCTGGGTAGGGATTCTATTTTATTTAGTGAAAGTTTCATCCTATATTTTTTCAGGATTAGATCGCTGTAGGCTTCGACGTGGACTCTATCGACTCCTAGGGCTTCTTTAAGTTTACCGGCAACCCACCCGCCCTTGCCTATTATAACAGATTTGTCCGATCTGTCAGGGGCTATGATGATGATCTCATTTTTTTTCTTGTTAAAAATCACATCTTTGATATTCACATCAACCCTTTCGTGGCCTATATTTTCTCTAAGCTCTTCTATCATCTCCCTTAAATATGATAACTTCATATAATATAATATACAAGATATTATTAGTAGTGTTTTTAGGGTGCCTTTCTCCACCTGGGGGGGATTATCCTAGGGTGGGAAGCCTAAGAGGGTGAAATTGTAATGCCAGATATTAGAAGCCTTCTCTTTGGGGATAGGGAAGATGAATGGATCCGTAAAAGGGAAACTGAGAATATAATAATAGGTTATGGTTATAGGAAGTTCAGCAAACCCCCAATTATCGGTGAGAATCCTCTTATAAGATCTAATACTGTTATCTATAATGATGTGACCATTGGCGATAATCTCCGCACCGGCCATAATGTGCTGATCCGGGAGAAAACAACAATTGGAGACGATGTACTGATAGGTACAAACACTGTCATAGAAGGACATTCAAAGATTGGGGATAATGTTAGCATACAATCAAATGTTTACTTGCCGAAAAAAAGTTACATTGAAGATAATGTTTTCATAGGACCATGCGCATGCTTCACCAATGACAGGTACCCGGTGAGGGTTAAATATAAACTCAGAGGCCCTATAATAAGGGAGGGGGCGTCTATAGGTGCTAACACAACATTCCTTTCAGGTATTGAGGTTGGTGAGGGTGCTATAGTAGCTGCTGGTGCTTTAGTCACAAGGAATGTGCCTCCATGGTCACTTGCTATTGGGGCACCAGCAAAAATCAAGGCACTGCCAAAAAAACTCAGAGTACCCAACAGAATCTAAAACAGGGGGCACACCCCTAATGGATTAGGATTTTACCCGGATATGGTTAATCCCTCGAATATAATCCTATTATCTCTGTTTTTTCTATTATATGTCCTTTCATGGCTTCTAGGAGTTCTTCTTTGGATGCTCCGGGTTCAAGCTCAAGCCTCTTATCCAAGGCATATAATTTGAAGAAGTATCTGTGCACTCCGAATGGTGGGCATGGACCTCCATATCCTAGATTGCCGAAATCATTAAGTCCTTGGATGATCCCATTTTCAAATTCGCCAACTGTCTCCACACCCTCTGGGAGGCTGTTAATTTCTGGTGGTATGTTGAATATGAGCCAGTGCGTCCATGTTTTGGATGGTGCGTCTGGATCATCTGAGATTATGGCGAGGGTAACGGTCCCGCTGGGCACATCTTTCCATGTGAGTGGCGGGGAGATATTTTCACCATCACAGGTATACTTTCTTGGTATTCTTTCCCCATCCTTAAAGGCACTACTTTTAATTTTAAACTTAGACACCCCCAGAATATTTTTTTATCCTATGTTTAGATAATATTATCTTATGGATTATAAAATAAATGTTCCTTCGGATAATAGGATTTTTGTTGAGACTAAAACCTATCTTAAACTTAAAGGTGTCCTAGATAACTTGAAGAATAGTCGTGGGAATATAATACATGTTATAGGCACCCCTGGGACTGGTAAGTCAACAAACATTTACAGAGCCATAGATGAACTTGGACTCAAGGTCTATGATGTGGAATGCAACCTTAAGGACTTGTCCGCAACTCCTATGGAAGTTTTCAACACTACAATAGAGGCTGTTAAGGAGACTTTGGATGCTAAGGATAAGAGGGAGGCTTATAGGCGCCTTTCAAGTTTTGATGCTGTTTTGTTCGCTGACAGATTCCATGACAGCCACCTTCTAAAAGATGATCTTCATGGTTTTAGTGAATGGACCTTGAAGTCATGGAAAACACCATACTTTTACCTGCTCTGCATCAGAGAATATTTCAAATACAAGGAAGAGTTTAAACATCTCAATATCATATTCCAGACAGCCTGGCGTCTGAAAATCGGGAAAAGAAAATATGATATTTTCACAGACATCCCCATCATCTCAAAGATTCTCTCAAAAATCCTTGGGATGATATTCACAGTAGTCAGGATAGAATACACGCCAAAGGAGACCATAAAGATCATAAAAGCCCATTTAAAGGTTGAAGAGGAAAAAATAAAAAAATATATTAAAGTATATGGTTGCAGACCCCGTTACATACTAGAAAGATTAGGGGGAGGTTCCCATCCCTAACTTTGGATCCCCAATGTTAAATGCTATTCTAAGGTCAACTAGAATCACCTGGACAGCTAAAAACGTTCATATGTATCTTCTAGCCCTAACCTATGCCCATGAATACAAGCTAATCTTCAATCCAATACCATTCCTCGAAGGACTTATCCTAGTCTCAATACTCTGGGGTGGCCTATATTCACTTAATGACCTTACAGATATAGAAGCCGATAAAAGAGACAAGCTGAAATCCAACAGACCATTCACAAAAGGAGATATAAGAGCTTGGAATGTTATATTATTCGCCCTCACCCTGATAGTATCCTCCTTGATATTCTCATATTTTCTGGATCCGCTTTTCTGCATAGTATTGCTTCTAATGGTTCTAAACCAGCTACTATATACTCTACCCCCTTTAAGGTTGAAGGAAACATCCCTAGCACCATTAAATAGCACAGCCACCAATAATATACTAAGATTGGCCTCTGCAGGCATACTCTTAGGGGGTGTATCCATTATACCAGCAAGTATCTATATTCTGATGTTTACAGCAGGCCTTGGAACATACCTCATGTATAAAAGAAAACTTAAAGAAACAAGCTTAATATCCATAATATTCCTTTTAATATTATATTATGCATATAATATTCATGATATTAGCCTATCACAGATTCTGATAGTGATAGTACCATCTTTCATCGCAACAGTACCATTATATCTCTCTAATATATTAGAAAGGGAAAAAATGGTTAAAATAGCAGATATAATCTATCATAGAATATTACTGGTCTTTTATCTAGCTTGTATAATCATCCTACTTTTAGAATAGTCTCCCAAGTTTCAGCAAAGCCCTTGGAGAAACTTTTATAAGCTTTTTAACAAGTTCAGTTGTGCTTATCTTTTCAAACTCCACATCCTTGAATGCCTCTGCAATAGAATCTAACTCATCATCACTTAAACTTAACATATAATCTTTTACTTTAAGATACTTTTGAATAGATTTACCTATACTTTCATGGCAGAGCTTCTCATACTCTCCAAGCCTAGCCTTTGAAGCGTCACCATCTCTTATTGCCTTGGCAGCGACTTTACCTGCTAGCATGGCAGCTGTCATGCCAGTTATTATACCTCCACCCGTAAGGGGGTTGACTTGACCCGCGGCATCACCTACAACCATTAGATTGTCAGTTACCAGTTTTTTCGGCATTCCACCTACTGGATCGCCACCCACATTTAATTCAACTGGCTGGGCGTTCCTGGTAGCTGGACAGTCCTCCACAAATTCCAGCAGATGCTCATATGCACTCTTAGGCGTTCTAGTTGCGAGTATTCCTAGTCCAACATTAGCTATGTCATCTCCCTTGGGGAATATCCAAGCATAGCCTCCAGGGGCCACGCTCCCAAAATAGAATTCTATGCAATTGTTGTCTTCCATTTCAACCCCCACCATCTCGAATTGCGCTGCTGATTCCATGTCCTTTGCTTTGGTGGCGGTGTTGAGACCGGCCCATCTTGCAACCCTTGACTCTGGCCCGTCTGCTGCTATAACTATATTGGCTTTTATCTGGAATTTTTTTTCTATTGTTTCGAGGTTTACAATGTAACCATCATCTGTTTGTTCCATGCCCCTTGCAAGGGTTTTTATCATTATCTTTGAACCTGCCCTGGCAGCGTCCATCGCCATGTGTTTGTCAAAAACCTTCCTTTCGAGTATGTAACCGGCTTCTGGGAGTTCAACTTTGTCTGATGTGAGCCAAACGCTGGTACCATTGGGTGATACTAGACGCACTCCCTCTATTTTTCTTGTTATCCAACGTGGGTTAGGTTCTATTCCGAGGGATTCGAGGCCTCCCATGGAAACACCCTCTGCACAACGTTTTGGGGCGCCTATCTCAGACTTTTTATCTATTAGGATTACTTTAGCTCCTCCTAGGGCTGCGTGTTTTGCAGCGGTTGAACCTGCCGGGCCGGCGCCGATTACAAGCACATCTGTACTGATCATTTCTTATCACTCCTCTGGTTCAATAGCGCCTATGGGACATGCTTGCATACAGAGTCTGCAATCTTTACATTCTTCCTTTGAGAATATTATAGATGTTTCTTTAACTTCTATCAGGTTTCTTGGGCATACCCCTGAACATTCTCCACAATACATGCACCAATCTTTGGCTTTCATCAGCATCCATCCCCATATTAGGTTCCTTGTGAAGTGTTTCCTTGTGGTGTTCCATCTTGTGGATTGGATGGTTCTTGGGTGTCCTGGGTGTCTGGTGTGCCTGTTACGGATCCATTTCCTTGATGGTCACTTACGGTTTGTGTGATGCCTGTATCATCCATTGTTTGGTTGCTTGAATTGGTTATGTTAAGTATTAGGTTTTGTGTTGAATAGATTCCTAGGATCCATCCTAGTACCATGCCCACAAGTAGGGCTCCTACAACCATTATTAATGCCTTCTGATCCATTTTATTCACCTTAATTTAACTTCCTTTTCGAGTATTTTGAGTATTTCACCCCTTAGGGTTAGGAATTCTTTGCTTAGTCTGTCTCTTATCCTTTCTATTTCGACCTTGAATATTTTGAGTATTCTGCCTGGTCTTGCGCTTAAGACCACTATCCTATCTGCTAGGAATACGGCTTCATCCACATTATGTGTTACGAATATTATGGTTTCATTTGTTTTCTCCCATATGTATAAAAGTTCTTTTTGGAGTAGGTTTCGTGTTTGTATGTCGAGGGCTGCGAATGGTTCGTCCATGAGTAGAAATTTTGGATTATTTGCAAGGGCCCTTACTATCGCAACTCTCTGTTTCATACCCCCTGAAAGCTCATAAGGGTAAGCGTCCTTGAAATCTTCTAGTCCGACAAGTTTAAGGTATTCCATGGCGATTTTTTCCCTTTCATCCTCTTTTAGTCCTTTAAGTTCTAATCCGAATGTCACATTTTCAAGGACTGTGCGCCATGGAAATAGAGTGTATTGTTGGAAAACGAATCCACGATCGGCTCCAGGTCCTGTGATTAGTCTGTTATCTGCGAATATTCTGCCTGTGGTTGGTTTTTCTAATCCTGCGATTATCCTTAGTAGTGTTGTTTTACCGCAGCCTGAGGGTCCTACTATGCATAGGAATTCGCCATCTTCAACTTCTAGGTTTATGTTCTTGAGTATGGGGCGGTCTTTGAATTTCTTTGAAAGCTTTTCTATTTTCAGTGACATACTATCCTCTTAGATGGTTTTACCTCTCCATGGGATGTATTTTTCTTCGACTTTTGCAAGTAGGTAATCGATGGCGAATCCTATCAGGCCTATGGTGAGCATGCCCACTACAACGTCTCCGGTGTCGAGTAGGCGCATGGATTCCATGATAAGATATCCTAGGCCTGATTTGGCTGCTATCATTTCTGCTGCTACTGTGCACATGAATCCTATCCCGAAGCCAACCCTTAGGCCTAGTAGTATTCCTGGTGATGATGCTGGTAGAACAACTTTTGTCAAGACTTGGCTTTCTGTGGCTCCTAGGGTGCAGGCTGCTTCGATTAGGACTTTTTCCACGCCTTTGACAGCGTCTAGGCTGTTTAGGAGTATTGGGAAGAATGATCCTATGAATATTATGAAGGCTTCTGCTTTGAGCCCGATGCCGAACCAGAGGAGGGCGAATGGTACCCATGCTAGTGGGGGTATTGGTCTTAGTATTTGGATTATGGGATTGAATAGGGTTTCCAGTGTTTTGGACCAGCCGATACCAACTCCTAGTGGTATTGCGATGGCGGTGGCTATTAGGAATCCTGTGACAACCCTCAGAAGCGTGCTTGTAGCGTCTATGAATAGTTTTCCTGTTATTAGTAGGTTGTAGAATGCTATTAGGACCTCATATGGGTTGGGTAGGATATATGATGGTATCAGGCCGGTGAATGTTAATATTGACCATATGGTTAGTAGTATCACTGGGATGGTTAGTGCTTCGAGGAAATTTTTCAAAAATTTCACCTTCAGGGTTTTATGGGAGGTAATTTAGGTTGAAGATGTCATCTTTTGTAAGGTCTTTTTTAATGTATCCTAGTTGTTTTTCTATTTCAGCGAATTTTATGACGTTGTTTATAAATGATTCTGTGGGTATTGCTATGAATTTGATGTTTTGGAATGCTTTTTTTTCTATGTTGGGGTCTGTTCCAATGGTCTTGGCTACTATGGTTGCTGATTCTTCCTTGTGGCTGTTAAGGTATTCTGTGGCTTCTATATGGACTTTCAGGAATTTTCGCAGCAGATCTGGGTGTTCTTTTATGAATTGGTCGGTGGCTATCACTACACAGCATGGGTGATCTTTCCATATGTCTTTTGAGTATAGTATTGTGTGTCCATATCCTTTTGTTTCTGCCATGGATACGTAGGGTTCCCATGCGATGAATGCGTCTATTCTACCCGCTTCTAGGGCTTTTGGCATTAGTGGGACTTGCATTTCTATGATGTTAACGTCTTCTGGGTTTATTCCATGTTCTTTTAATGTCATCTGCAGTAGGACGTCTTGGATGCTGCCTTTCATGGGTATTGCTATTGTTTTGCCTTTAAGATCTTCTATCTTTTGGATCCCAGTATTGTTACCTGCAACTATCCCTGATCCTTCCTGGTTGACCGCTGCAACCACTTTTATGGGCACTCCTTTGGCTATTCCAGTGATTGCTGGGGGTGTTCCACAGTAGCCGATGTCTATTTGTCCTGTGGCAGCTGCTTTCACAATATCTGGTCCGGCGTTGAATTCTATGGTTTCAATTTTTATGCCTTCTTTTTCGTACATTTTTTTTGCTTGTGCTATGAATAGTGCTGAGTGGTGGTCGTCTTTTAGGTGCCCTACTCTTATCACTTTTTCTTCTGTTTTGGGTTGGAGTGTGTAAGCTGCTGTGATGGCCACTATTATTATTATCGCGGCTATGATCCATTTTTTGTCCATGTGCACTCCCTCCTATTTGAATCTTTTTTTGTAGTATATGAGGGTTTCAGGTTCTTTTTTTGCGATTCTATCTATGAGTTTCTGATTTTTGAAATCTTTTATTGTTTCTTCGAGTATTTCTATTTTTTCTCGGGCTTCATCTAATAGTTTCTTGGTTATTTCTGTTCGGTGTTTTAGGCGGTTGTTTTCATCTTCTAGGCTTTGGATGTTTTTGAGTTTGAGGTCTAATCTTAAAACTTCGAGTTCATTTAGTCTTTTATTTAGTCTTTTTTTCTCTTCTCTCAGCTCATCTAGTCTTCCCTTGTATTCGTAGAGTTTCCTTCGGAGCTTTTCTATCTTTTTGTCTTTTTCTTTTATTTCCTTTTTTAGTTTTTCTATTTTTTCTTTTTCGTCTATAAGCGCCCCCCCATAAAATAAACTTTAGTATCTTTTCATGTATTTGAGTTCTTTGAATGTTATCATGAGATCTAGGCCTTTTTTGTCTTTGATTGTTAATTTTCCTCCTACTTGGTTTGTGAGGGATTTTATGAGTTGCCATCCTAGTCCTTCCGATTTTTGGATTTTGTCTTCTGTGAGGCCTTTGCCATCATCTTTGTAGTGCAATTTTAGTTTTTGGTTTGTCTTTTTTAGTTTGATTTCTGCTTTTGTTGCATTTGCGTGTTTTATTGTGTTGGTTAATAGTTCGTTTATTATTAGGCCGAGTGGGAGGCTTGTTTCAATATTTAATGTGATATCTTCAATGTCCGTTGTTATATGGATGTCTGTTGGGTAGGCTTGTAGGGTTTTTGTCACAAGATTTTCTATATAGTCTTTGATTTTCACGCTTGCAAGATCCGTTGACTGGTATAAATGTTCATGTAGGAGTGCTATGGATTTTATGCGCTCTTTGCTGCCTGAGAGCATGTTTTTGAATTCTTGATTTTTTATTTTACGTTCTTGCATGCCTAGTAGACTTGATATGATCTGCAGGTTATTTTTAACACGATGATGTATTTCACGTAAGAGCAGCTCTTTTTCTTTTATGGATTCCTTTAGTGGTGTTATATCATCTATTATAGTGATTATCTCATCTTCTAGTCTGCTGAAGTTTATCTTAGCATATAAGATGCTATTATCCTTCCTCTTGATCCTATATTCTCCCGGGACAGGTTGTTTGATCTTATCTTCTAGGATATCATTGATGTTTTTACCTATGAGTTCCTCTGGTTTATAGCCGAGTATGCTCACCATCCTGTTAGAGTCTTGGATTTTAAGATCCTTGTCCAGTGAGAGGATGATACTTGGGGCTGTGTTGAATATGCCCCTGTATCTTCTCTCGCTTTCTTCAAGCTTCCTTTGCACATGGTAAAGTTTTGTCATGTCCTCAGCTGCGATAATAGCCCCTTTGAACTCTCCATTTTCATAGATTGGCCTGGCGGTCATTTGCATTATCTTCTCATTACCTTTACATGTGATAACCCTGCCAGTGATAGTATAACCCTCATCTTCCCTGATGTGCTTGAAGTATTTTTTCTCTCTTTCAAGTCGTTCATTGGCAGGCACGAAATTCAAGAACCAATTTTTACCCTTAACATCCTCTTCATTACCTTCCAGTATCTCAAGACCCCTCCTATTTATATATTGTATCTGGGCTTTATCATCTAGGAATATGAGGCCCCATGCTGCGATTTCAAGGTATAATTCAGCCCGGTTTTTCTCGGCATTCAAATCTTCAATAAGCTTCCTATTTTCAACTAGGGCGATATGGTGTCGTCCAACAGCAAAATATAATATTACAAGGAATGCTAGTGCAAAACCTTGCGCTGTTTTAATGTTGAAATTGAAAATTACAAACAAGAATATTATAAAAAGGAATAATATGAAGAAGTCTGGGAAATGTTCCATTATCCATGCACGTTTTTGTGAATATACTGGCTTTTCAAAATCTTCAAGTCTAAATTCAACAGTTGACAATGTTAATAATAGGTAGCCTATTATCCATCCAACGTCGAGTAGGCAGCCACTATAATAGAATCCATAAAATTCTCCAGCGGCAAATAGAAGATCGCTCAAAAGTAAAATTATCATAGCAGCAAGGAATATGTTAATGGCCCGAGATTTCACCGCACCAATCTTGTTGATAATGAAGTCTACAAGGATAAATAGAACTATGGAACCTCCTATAATGTAAATTGCAGAAAATAAAACTTCAATTGGAGATCCGCCAGCAAGTATAACGGGTTTAAGAAGGAATATCCATACTATCGTGGCTATGGCCGCCGATATTATGCAAAAATCGAATATGGCCTTAAATTTATCAGTTTTCCTCTCTACTGGGATGATGAGAAGTCCAAGGCCAAAAAAAGGATAATATAATATGTATAATATGTCTGCTATGGATGGGAATGGTTCCTGACCCAAAAACTCAAGGATGAACCATGCAACATCTCCAAGCGCCAAGAAGAACAAACCAAGGCCCAAAAATAAAAATGTGGGATAATACTTCTGGTAAACCCTCTTTGAATAAATGGCGAGATAAAAGAACGCGAAAGATGCTATAAACGCCGTGACAAAGGTTATAACATTTATGATAGGAATTCGTAAACTAAGAGGTAAAAGAAACGCGCCAAAGGAAACCAACAACATTATAATGGCATAAAGATAAACCTTCTTATACATACCCATCAAAACCTTGTATCTCTATGAATCATTTTACCTAGATTTCATCAGCACACAGATTTGTATTACACTTTTCTATAATCCACTATAAATAATAAAGTAGAGGGTTTCCTCGGTGAAAAATCATGGCACTGCCAATACTTAAAGATATTGTTATCATCTTCGGCTTGGCCTTCCTTGTGCTCATCCTATTCCAGAAGGTGAAAATGCCCACTATAGTTGGATTTTTCATCACAGGGATGATAGCAGGCCCCCAAGTACTTGGACTCGTCCAGGATACAGAACAGATAAGACTAATGGCCGAAGTAGGAGTTATACTATTATTATTTACAATTGGCCTTGAACTTTCAACTGAAAAATTCGGCGAATTCAAACGCACAGCACTACTTGGAGGCACGCTCCAGATACTCCTGACAATAATCATAATATTAATCATACTATCCAAGGTTGGGTTAAATTTTGGAAAGGCATTATTCATAGGCTTTCTAGTTTCGCTCAGCAGCACAGCTGTCGTTTTAAAGGTTTTGCAGGATTCTGAGCAGATAGAATCTCCACATGGGATGGTGTCAACCTCAATATTAATATTCCAGGATCTTGCAGCAGTACCCATGATATTACTCGTACCGGTGCTTGCAGGAGCCAATAAGGGGATAACACTCCCAAGTGTGATATTAAAAGGGGCTATTATCATAGCATTCACATTAATCGCCTCAAAATATATCATACCAAGGATTTTGCATTTAGCGGCAAAAACCAAAAACAGAGAATTATTCCTGGTAACGGTTATATTTGTCTGCGCTTCTGTAACATGGCTTACAAGCGAAGCCGGATTATCACCAGCCCTAGGAGCTTTCATAGCAGGTTTCATGGTAGCCCAAACAGACTATGCCCACAGGGCCCAAGGGATAATTCTACCATTCGAAGAAATACTCTTAAGCTTCTTCTTCGTGTCTCTTGGAATGCTAGTAGACCTTAACTTTCTGTTCACACATTATACCCTGATCTTGGCTGGTGTCGCCATTGTTATCTTCATAAAATTTCTCATTAACAATGTGGTAGGTTTCCTGCTTGGATATTCTATTAGGGTTATGGTACTCGTGGCCCTTATGTTATCACAGATTGGGGAATTCTCATTTATCATATCTGAAAGCGGATTAAGGTATGGTCTTATAGACAGTGTAACATTTCAGGGTCTTCTTTTAGTTTCTGTTGTGACTATGGCTCTGACACCCTTTGTTATCATGGCTTCGCCGCATATAGCTGATCGTTTTATGAAATTCCCATTACCAAGAAAGGTTAGAAGGGGAAGATATTATGAAAAACCTGCGAAACTCCCAGAGGATCATCTTATCATCATAGGCACGGGTTTAACAGGTCAAAAACTTGTGAATATGGCTGATGAGAACAACATACCATATGTTGGAGTTGACATAAATCCAGAGGTTGTTAATAGGCTCAAAGATGAAGGATACAATATATATTATGGTGATGCAACCCACCTTAATGTTTTAAAACATTTTAATGTCTCCGAAGCGGCTGTGATGGTTGTGGCTATAACAGATTATGATTCAACAGTCCATGTTGTACATGAAGCACGCCACTTAAACCCTCTTATGAAAATAATAGTCAGAATCAGAGGATTCGAAGACGAGGAACCACTCTACAGGGCCGGGGCAGATATCGTGATCTCGGAGAAAAGAGAAGCCACAAAAAGGATAACAGAGGAGATATTCACATGCTACAAGGACATCTGCAAACTAGAATAACACCCAAGAAAACTCCAATCGGAACAATCCATATACTCTGGCATATAAAAGATAACAGACCAGTCATATACAAGGTCATCTTACCCGGAAATCTAAATAGAAAGGTAAAATTTACCAGCCTACCCTTAAAGACTGTGAAGATGGAGAACCTTGCATTGGACCTTTGCTCAAAATTCCAAAGAAAAGTTTTAAATACAGTCTACAAGATACCGGCCGGTTTTGTAAGTACCTATGCTTGTATAGCGAAGAAACTTTCAACAAGTCCTAGAAGTATAGGAAGAGCCCTCGCCACAAACCCCTTCCCTATCATCGTACCATGCCATAGGATCGTGAAATCTGATGGAAGCCTTGGAGGATACCAAGGCAAAGCATGGATGAAAAAAAGACTACTAGAAACTGAGGGTATAAAATTTGATGAAAATAATATAATAGACAAAAACAAAATCCTTCGAGAGGTGAAAAGTTGAAAAAATATCTAATACTCCTTCTTGTAATCTTGGCCACAGGTTGTATCTTCAAGGGACATTATGAAGGTTCTGGGATATCATTTGATTATCCAATGGGCTGGGTAACTGGCACAGTAATGGATCTTCCAGGCGCCATTGTAGTTGTCGAAGACATCTCACGCGAAAGCACGGTTTTCATATTCAAAGAAAAAGCAAACACCACCCTAGAAGAAAGATACTTGGAATACACCCAGAAAATGTCAAGAGAACTTTCAGAATACTGTTACAAACAAATATCCAACAGGACTCTCACGGTAGATGGTTC
This sequence comes from Methanothermobacter sp. MT-2, assembly GCA_003584625.1. NCBI lineage: Archaea > Methanobacteriati > Methanobacteriota > Methanobacteria > Methanobacteriales > Methanobacteriaceae > Methanothermobacter > Methanothermobacter sp. MT-2. The sequence goes on from AP017647.1 coordinate 696,343, forward strand.
AAAGGCCTATGAAATAGTATATACTTTTGGCTGCGATCAAACCCAGACAAGAGAACAGACCCGAACAGTAATCTTACAAAAAGGAGACTACTTTTATATCATAGAGTGTAAAACCACTCCAGAGAATTTTAAAAGTGAAAATCCAAACTTTGATATTATCATCAACAGCCTAGATATACTCTAATCTATCACCTTAAAGGCCTCTTCTATGCTCACCCTAGGTGGTGGTGATGGTTTCTCAGCAGGATAACCCACTGGTAGAAGCGTTACAGGTCTTAGAGTGGATGGGATATCCAATATTCCGGCTACGAGTCTTTCATCGAATGCTCCGATCCAGCAAGCTCCGAGGCCGAGTTCATGGATTTCAAGCAGCATGTTCTCAACTGATGCGGCGACATCAAAAAGACAGTAAAGGTTTCTTCCACGTTCACCATAGCCTAGGGCGGATCTTTCGAGGTCGGCGCATGCAACGATAACAATAGGAGCCTCTGCTATGGATGGTTGGCCATAGGCTGCCTTTGAAAGTTCATTTTTGAGTTGAGGGTTTTTAACGATTAGGAATTTTCTACTTTGGAGGTTGCCTGCAGATGGAGCCCATCTTGCGGCTTCCATTATCTTCTCAAGATGTTCCTCGGGTATATCCTTCCTTTTAAATTTCCTTATACTCCTTCTCTCCTTGATAGTTTCCAAAAGACTCATCAAAACACCCCAAAGATCTATTATATACAAACTAATATATAATCCCCGCACTTTTTACAATGGAAAACATTGAAAATCCCCCACCCCATGATAAAATTCATACAATTTGTGATAATTGCAAATAAACAAAAAATATTAGGGGGGCCTCAACACGCAAAAAATGGCAAATCTAACATTCTATGAAACCTTATTCCCAGGAAAAAAACAATTAAATAATATTATTTATAATAAATTTCTGTCATGATCCAAAGGATACTAGAAAGATTCAAAGAAGATAGGAGATTCAAGGATGCTATCGAACACATAGAGACCATACCAGGAAGGAAAGCAAAATATACTAGAGTCGGTGGTCTGCCAGAGAATATAAAAGGATACCTACTAGAAAATGGGATGAAACTTTACCATCACCAGGCTAGGGTTCTTGAATATATCCGTAATGGTATGAATGTTATCATAACAACTCCAACAGCTTCGGGTAAAACATTGGCATTTAACCTTCCAATAATGGAAAAACTAACCCATGATGAGAATGCAACAGCTCTCTACATATACCCTGCCAAGGCCCTATCCAACGACCAATTAAAAGTTTTAAAGGAGTTGGAATCCGAGCTTGGGCTGAAATTGAATCCAAGTGTTTATGATGGTGACACGCCAAAAAATAAACGGCCTTGGATAAGAGCGAATGCAAGGATTGTTATAACTAACCCTTATCAACTTCACAGGATTCTGCCATGGCACCGACAATGGCATCGATTCTATAAAAACTTGAAATTTATAGTTGTAGACGAAGCACACCAATATCGCGGCGTCTTCGGATCAAACGTGGCATTCCTCATAAGGAGGCTTAAAAGAATCTGTAACTACTATGGCTCCGATCCACAATTTATAGTTTCAAGCGCAACCCTTGCAAACCCCCAAGAGTTCGCGGAGAAACTCATAGGCGAAAAATTCAAATTAGTTTCAAAGGACACTTCACCATCTGGAAAAAAACACTTCATACTCTACAATCCCTCCAAGAAGAAAGAACAACTATCAACGCACCAAGAAACCAAGAACATACTATCATACCTTGTATTTAACAGGTTGCAGTGTCTTTGCTTCACAGTCTCGAGGAGGATGGCCGAGCTCATAGCACGTTGGACAAGAGAAGAACTCGACAAAAAGAAAAAGGAGCTCGTATACCGCGTAACAGCATACCGTGCAGGTTACAGGCCCGAAGACAGGCGAAAAATAGAAGAGGGCTTGAGAAGTGGGGAACTTTTAGGTGTTAGCGCGACAAACGCCCTAGAACTTGGCATAGACATAGGATCTTTAGATGCGGTTATAATATCAGGGTATCCTGGGACTATGATATCTACTTGGCAGCAGGCCGGCCGTGCAGGTAGAAAAGAGAACGATTCTATCATAGTACTTGTGGCTTTTGAAAATCCACTAGACCAGTATCTTATGAAGAATCCATCATTTATTTTTGAAAAGTCTCATGAGAATGCTATAATAGACCTTAAAAACAGGTTTATACTTAGGAATCAGATAGCATGTGCTGCAAGCGAACTACCCTTGAATCTTGAAGATTTTTTTGAGCATGACTTTAACTTGAAGGTTATAGCAGAGATGTTAAAGGATGGTGAACTTACTATAACAGATCATGGCCTCGTATATAGTGGAGGAGGCGATCCTCAGTTTATTTATGGGCTTGATCAGATATCAGATGATAATTTCACAGTCTTGGATAATGGTAGGGTTCTTGAGAGGATGGATAGGGCGCATGCTTATCGTGAAGCCCATGAAGGTGCGGTGCTCATAAATCGTGGGGACACCTATACAGTGGATGAATTCGATTTGAAGAGGCGCAGGATCCATGTTACAAAAAAGAGTGTGGATTATCATACGCAGGCCTTTAAAAGGATTGATCTTAAAGTTAAAAGGGTTTTGAGAAAGAGGAGATTTCAGGGTTTAGATTTGTATTTTGGGGAGGTTGAAGTTACAGAGGATTATTATCTTTATCGTGTGATGGCTTATAGTAAAGTTCTTGGAACTTTTCCGTTGGTTTTGCCGCCTTTAAAGTTTAGGTCAACCGCTCTCTGGTTCACCATCTCAGAGGAACTTGAGGGGAAGATTAGGGATGAGTTTGGTGATGAGGCTTTTGAGGGTGGTTTGCATGGTTGTGAACATGCTATTATTTCATTGTTCCCTTTACATGTGCTTTGTGATCGTATGGATATTGGTGGTTTGTCAACTTCTCATCATACTGATACTGGTGCGGCTACAATATTCATTTATGATGCTTTTGAGGGTGGTATAGGATTGGCTGAGAAGGCTTTTGCATTATTTGAGGATGTTATCGCTTCGACTTTTGAGCTTGTGGATTCTTGTGGCTGTGTTGATGGTTGTCCTTCTTGTATATATTCTCCTAAGTGTGGTAATGATAATAAACCATTGCATAAGGAGGCTACTAGGAGTTTACTTGCATATTTGGATAGTGTGACTAGTGGAGGCTTTTTGATGGATGTTGAGATTGGGGTGGGTGAGGATATTGATTTGGAGGTTGAGGGTGTGTATTCTGAGGTTTATTCTCTTTATAGAAGTGGTAAGTTTGCTGAGGCGAAGTTGAAGCTCCATGATGTGCTTGAGAAGAATCCTGGGGATGCGAGGGCATGGTATCTTATGGGTGCTATTCTTACAAGGCAAGGGGAAAAGGAGATGGCGGCGTACTTCCATGGAATGGCTAGGAGAGGTTGAATCCCATACTATGATTTTTTTTAGGTTGAAATTTTTCTTTTTGACACCCAAATCGACATGTATTTATATGCATGTCGATAGATTACATCAAGGTGATAAAATTGAACAAAACCCTAATAGCCACCATAATAATCATCCTAGTAACAATAGTAGGAATATACCAGCTAAGCAACCCTAAAAAAGAAATCCTTAGAATATCCACAACAACAAGCCTCGAAGACACAGGATTGCTCGAAGAACTCGAAGCCAAATTCGAAAAAGAGTATCCCAACATAGACGTTCAAATAGTATCAGGAGGAACCGGAATAGCCATAGAACGTGGAAAAAAAGGAGACGCGGACCTAATAATAGTCCATGACAAAAAAAGAGAAGAGGAATTCATAAATGAAGGCTACGGGACGAAAAGATACCCATTCGCCTACAACTACTTCTACATAGTCGGCCCAAAAGACGACCCGGCAAAAATCAACGAAACAAAAACCGCGCAAGAAGCATTCCAAAAAATACTCACAGAAGCGCAAAAGAATCCTCAAGTAAAATTTGTATCAAGGGGCGATAATTCAGGAACACACACAAGAGAAATAAAAATCTGGAACAAAACCGGCATAGATTACAACAAAATAAAAGAGAGTCCATGGTATATTGAAACCGGCAGTGGAATGGCCGACACTCTCAGAGTAGCCGATGAAAAACAAGCCTACACAATCACAGACTCCGGAACCTACCTAGCATACAAAAACCAACTAAACCTCACAGTCTATATTAGCAATGACAGCGACCTTCTTAACGTTTACAGTGCAATACCCATAAACCCAGAAAAGATAAAAGGAACAAACTATGACGCCGCCATGAAATTCATAAACTTCCTACTAAGCAAAGAAGGACAAAAAATCATAAGCCAATACGGCGAAGACAAATATGGGAAACCACTATTCACACCACTCTCCTAAAAATCTTCCCAGTGGGTGATGCGAATTTGAACGAAATACTACAAGGCATCCTAGAAGCATTAGAACTCATAATAACACTAAACCCAGAAGTCATTGATATAACATCACGCACACTGATGATCTCATTATCATCAACACTATTCGCATCACTCATCGCAGTACCCACAGGGGCAATAATACACTTTAAAGAATTCAAGGGCAAAAGAGCCATCATAAACCTAATCCAAACACTATACAGTATACCCACAGTACTAGTAGGATTACTTGTATTCATGCTCATCTCAAAATCCGGACCCCTAGGCTCCCTAAATCTTCTATTCACCCCAGGGGGCATGATACTTGCACAGGCAATCCTGATTTCGCCATTGATAACAGGTTTCACTATAACAGCGCTTAAAGGAGTTGGCAGCGAAATCGTGGATCTTGCACGATCGCTAGGAGCTACAGAATACCAGACACTAGTCACCTTAATAAGTGAAGCCAGATACGCTATAGTAGCCGCTATAATCCTTGGTTTTGGCAGGGCAATATCAGAGGTTGGTATAGCTATAATGATCGGTGGGAACATAAGAGGCTACACAAGGGTTATAACAAGTGCAATGTCCCTTGAAACTTCTAAAGGAAACCTTGAACTTTCAATAGCCCTTGGGATAATACTACTCCTAATTTCGCTCATGGTAAACACGCTACTCAATTATTTCCAGGAAAGATAGTAGGACATCTCAGAGCATAGGTTGAGACATAATTTGGAGGCAGCCCATAAACTTTATAAATGATCATGGAAGATAATGGAGAAAAGGGGATGGCAGATGAAATACTATGCTCTTCGATTAAGGAGGGGAGAATTACATTCAATGCTCCATTATACTGGTTATATTTGCATCCTCTAGGCCTATTAATGCTCTTACCTATAGTGGTGGCCCTAATATATGGTGAAGTAAAACTTGTCTCCTCATTCCTTTATTCCTCTCTTATAAGCATTTTGATCGGCGCCATATTTTATAGATTCTTTAAGAGTAGGGGAGAACTTTCTTTGAGGGGTGCTATGATATTTTCGAGTAGTCTCTGGCTTCTCGTATGTGCGCTGGGAGCGCTCCCATATTATCTTTCAGGTTATCTCAGTTACTTTGACGCATATTTTGAGGCCATGTCTGGTTTCACGACCACAGGATTTTCAATGTTCCCGAATTTGGACATTGTACCATATAGTATCCATTTTTGGCGAGGGTTTACACAATGGCTTGGCGGTATAGGTATCATAGTTTTGGCTCTTGTCATCCTTTCACCTTCTCGCAATATAATGCGATTGTACATATCAGAGGGTAGAGAGGAGAGAGTACTCCCGACGATAAGGAGTACTGTTAGGATAATCCTATACATCTACCTTATTTACACTCTAATCTCCATAATCTTATATTTAGTGGCTGGCATGCCCCTCTTCGATTCCATGTTCCACGCTTTTAGCGCGCTTTCAACAGGGGGCTTCGCCATGCATAATAGTAGCATAGCCTATTATCATAGTATATGGATAGAGATAGTTGCAATGATAGTGATGATTATGGGGGCTACGAATTTTGCAGTCCATTATGCAATATTGAAGGGAAAATGGAAAGAATATTTCAAGGATATTGAAACTAAAGTATCCTGGCCTCTACTCATACTCGGGACGCTTATTATCACAATGTTCCTTTACAATATGCATTATTATGATATCCTATCCTCTCTAAGATATTCCATTTTCCAAGTAGTCTCCGCATTATCAACCACAGGATTCCAAACAGTTTCCGGGCCTGGTATAAGCAAGTGGGCGGGTCTTGGAATGTTTATACTCACCATACTCATGATTATAGGTGCGGGCTCATGTTCCACTGGAGGCGGTATAAAATGGATCAGATTTGGGATAATGCTGAATGGGATAAGCTGGGGGATCAAATCATTTTTATTCCCAAAGGCCAAGATACCCCGAAAAATCCATCACATATTTGACATGAACATTAGCAAAGAAATATTTGAGATGACAGGATTATTCATCTTCGCCTACATTCTAATATACGTAATAAGTGTCATGATAGTCCTATTCTATTATCATAATATTGGACAAGTCATGTTTGAAGTTGCATCTGCCCAGAGCAATGTGGGCCTCAGTTGTGGGCTTATGACCCCAGCTTCCCCAGCTATCACCAAGTTAGTGTTCATGCTCGATTTTTGGGTGGGCCGACTCGAGATATGGCCAATACTATTATTCATAACAATCCCCCTCCTCAATATAAAGAGGAGAATATAGCCACGCAACTCCATCTCTACAACTTAAAAGAAGAGAAAAGATGATGCTGCAATTACAAGAGATTTCGAAAGTTTATGGCAAAAAAGTAATCTTAGAGGATGTGAATCTTAAAGTTGATAGGGGAGAAACGATTGGGATTATAGGACCCACTGGGGCGGGTAAAACAACACTACTAAGGATCATAGACCTCCTTGAGGAACCCACCACCGGTAGGATAATATTTAATGGTAGAGATGCCTTAAAAGCAAAAAAAGTAGAGATAAGGCGGAGAATAGGGATGGTATTCCAGGAAACACCACTACTAAAAGGCACAGTCAATGATAACATACTATACGGGCCCAGGATAAGGGGCCTCAAACCATCAAACAAGAAAATAGGGGAAATCCTAGAAATTGTAGGCTTGCAAGGATATGGGGAAATGGACGCCAGGAAACTCTCAGGGGGTGAAAAACAGAGGCTTGCATTCGCACGCGCCCTTATAAACCAGCCGGATCTTCTACTCCTCGATGAACCAACATCAAACCTCGATCCAATCTCAAAAAGGCAGATAGAAAATATAATAAACAAAATAAAAGGCCAGGTTACAATCATATTCACCACACATGACCTAATCCAAGGACAACTTTTAGCAGAGAAGATCGCTATACTCAACAAGACCATAATACAAATGGGAAAAGTAGATGAAGTATTCCAAAGACCAGCAAATAGTTTCGTGGCCAAATTCTTAGGCGTGGAGAACATAATAAAAGGTGAAGCTCGCCTAGAAGATGATGGACTCACATTCATAAAAGCTAATGGTATAAACCTTTATTCTTCAGAAGAGGCAGAGGGTGAAGTTATCGCCACCATAAGACCAGAAGACATAACAGTATCTTGGGTTCGTGGAAATTCAAGCGCGCTCAACAAACTTAAAGGCAAAATAATCAAAATAGAGAAGATAGGATCATTATTCCAACTCCAAGTAAAAGCGGGAGAAGAAATTTTCACAGTGCACATGACAAGAAAATCGTTCCATGACATGAACATAAACTTAAACTCTATGGTATGGATAGAATTCAAGGCCTCAGCAGTCCACATAATCGACCAATAGGAAGCTTCTAGGGGTCTAAAATATAGTGGAGTGAATTATCCTCTTCTTGCTATCATAAAGGGCTTCTTGCTTTAATGATGGGGTTTGGTGATATTTTTTTATCAGTAGAGTTTCCATCTCAGCAGGCGATGAAGGGCTGTTCTATCCGGCCTCATCTTTCGCTAGTTACTATTATTTTTATTAAATGTTTTTCGGCTCTTATTTCACGTTTATGTATTGTGTGGGGGACTTCCTGCAGATTTAGTTAAAGCATCCTTGATAAAATTTGATGAAGACGAAGGTATTGGTTTAATCAGTAGCTATGAAGCGTCTTGGATCTGTGTCGATATCAACTAGTACTGGCTTATCAAATTTAAGGGCTTCATCAACAACTTTTTCAAGTTCTCTTGGATCATCTGCTTTGATCCCGATACCTCCACAGTTTTCTGCGAAGCCCGCGAAATCGCAGTCTTGGAGTTCTGTCTGCCATATGGGATAATTTTCAACCTTTTGTTCCTGCATTATCATGGCCAAATTTTTATTGTTAAAAAGGAACACTTTTATTGGCAGATCATATTTTATGGCTGTTAGGAAGTCGCCCATTACCATTGAGAAGCCGCCATCGCCTGTTATGCATGCAACTTGTCTCTCTGGATATTCTAGTTGGGCTACGAGGGCTGCTGGTAAACCGAACCCCATGGATCCAAGGTAACCGGAGAATAATACGCGTTGGGTGCTCTTCATCTGGAAGTTGCGCCCGAACCACCAGCCATTTTCACCAACATCCAATGTTATTATAGCATCATCGTCCAGTTTTCTATTCAGCACACTTATGATATATTGGGGTCTTATAGGAGTGCTGATAGGATCTGCTTCGGCTTCGAGCAATTTTAACCAACGACTTTTAAGTTCGCTCATCTTTTTCCTGTAATCTTTTCTTTCTTTTTTGTCTACGAATTTGAGTATTTTTGGGATTACGATTGCTGATCTGCCTATTATACCTGATTCAACAGGATATCTTCTGGCTATCATCATGGGGTCGATATCAATTTGTATCATCCTTTTTTGGGGTATCTGTGTAAGATCGGAAAAGGATGAGCCGATGACTATTAGAAGATCTGAGTCTCTGACAAGTTCTGCGGCGGCTGTGGATCCTATGGTTCCATGGCTGCCCATGTATAATGGATGGTTCTCGTCAACCACGCCTTTTCCCCTGAATGTTGTTACAATAGGTGCATCTATCTTCTCGGCCAATCTGACAACTTGTTCTTTGGCTTCTAAGCTTCCGAAACCTGCGATTATAACAGGTTTTTTGGATGTGTTGATGATCTCGGCGGCTCTTTTGAGGTGTTTTTCGTCTGTTGTTATGCTCCTGTTCGGGATGTTGTCTTTGAATGGTTTTATTTTTTCTTTGCATTCTAGGCTTTGCATGTCTCTTGGAACATCTATGTGGGCTACGCCACCGAGTAGTAGGGCGTGTTTTATTGCGCTTGTAACAAGGTTGGTGGTTTGGTCAGGGGATATGAGTGTCATGTTAAATACTGAGAATGGTTCGAAGAATGCGTGTTGGTCTATTTCTTGGCTTGCACCTGTACCTATCCTGTTTCTTTCCACTTGTCCTGTGATTGCAAGTACTGGGGCTCTGTCGAGTTTGGCATCATATAAGCCTGTTGCGAGGTTTGTTGCGCCGGGTCCTGCGACTGTAAGACATGCTGCGATATGTCCTGTGAGTTTTGCATAGGCTGATGCCATGAAAGCGGCTGTCTGTTCATGCCTTACTTGTATGTAGCGGATGTCCTTGTTTTTTCTCAGAGCATCTACTAGGCCAAGGGCTGATGTTCCAGGAATCCCGAAAACGTATTTCACACCCCATTCTATCATCTGGGCGATGAAAACATCGGCAACTGTATTTGAGACCGGTTTAACACCCTTTTCTGGTGTGAGTTTTACAAAGAGGCTCTTTGGGGCGTTGCAGACTGGACATCTCCAATCATCTGGAAGTTCTGAGAATCTTTTCTTCTCTTCTTTTTCGCTGTAAACGTAATTGCATACTGTGCATCTATATTCTGCCATTAAAACACCAAATTTCACCTTTTAAGGATTCCTACAATTGGAAATTTTTCTAGGAGTTCTACTCCATGGGGGGCCTTTGATATTTCATCTGAGAGGTCTTTTCCGGCTTGGTGTGTTACCTGGTGCTCACCATCCTTCCAGAGAAAACTAGCAGATACATCATAGACTTTACCATCACATGCAACATATGCTGGGGTGCCATTTTTGCCATTAAACTTTTTAAGATCCTCTAATGTGAATTCCATCAAAGTATTAGCCTCCAAAAAGCCTAAAAAAAGGAATGGGGAAATAATGTTTATTCTAGGAATTTTCTCACGAATGGTGATGTTTCCCCTTTGCGCATGAAGTGTCCTGATGGTCCTTCACCGAGGAATTCTGAGAACCATGCTTCGTGTTGTATCTCTTCATGTAGGATTGAAAGTGCGAGATCATAGGTTCTATGGTCCTTGCCTGCTGTTATGTTACAGATGTGTGTGTATTGGCGTACTGCACACCTTTCTGCCTCTACAAGAACTTTTAGTATCTCCATTGTATCATTGGTTTTCTTGGGTAGGTATGCTGGTGGACAGCCTGATATGTCATGGAAATCCTTCATATTCTGTGGCAGCTCCCCTCCAAGCTCATATATTCTTGGCACAAGCGCCTCGAAGTGGTTTCTGTCCTCTATCCTCGCGGCTTCCGCTATCTCCTTCACGCCTTCACCTTCAAGTCCGATCAAGTTTGCTCTGAGTATCGTATAATAATAAAACGTTGTAAGTTCCGCAGCAGCATTTTTAACCAAAAGTTCCACGAGTTCATCAACATTTATCCCAGATTTCTCAACCATTTCACGGGTTACCTTAGCCATTATAATACACCAGGTATTATATTGACGATGATCATTAATAAAAATTTCGCATGATAAATGTCTTTATTTGAGGGTCACATCTAATATCATCATTAAAATGAAGCCTAATAGCAAGCTTATTGTTGCAAGATCCACGTTACCTTCTCTTTGACATTCTGGGATAAGATCTTCTATGACTACGAATATCATTGCACCTGCTGCAAATCCCAGAGCATATGGTAGCATGCCAGTGAAGACTGTTACCATCAAGGCTCCTAGTACCCCTGCAAAAATTTCAATGATCCCTGATAATTGCCCATAAAAGAAACTCTTCCACTTTGAAAGTCCTCCACCATAGAATGGCAGGGAAACAGCCGCGCCCTCAGGCAAGTTTTGTATACCAATTCCAAGCGCAAGGGAGAAAGGCGCTGCGATATTCCTAGTACTTGCAACCGCGCCGAAAGCCACTCCCACAGCAAGACCTTCAGGGATGTTATGGATCACAATAGCAAGAAGAAGCAGCCAATTCTTATCCCAACTTGTCTTTAACCCCCTCAGCATCCTCTACCGGACAGCCAAGATGCAAATGTGGTATGATACCATCTATCAAATATAAGAAAGTTCCACCAGCCAAGAATCCAATGGTCGCAGGCAACCAATTTAAAAAACCATAAGATGCTGACAATTCTATCGAAGGCGCCAAGAGAGACCAGAAACTCGCAGCAATCATCACACCAGCAGCGAATCCAAGCGAAGCATCCAGAAACTTCCTATTAGCATTAAGGATTATAAAAACTGCTGCGGCGCCGAAAGCCGTCATAAGCCATGTGAAACAGTTGCCAAAAACGCATTTATAACCGCTGTGGATGCATCCATATGATATTAAACTCTTAATATAAGCTATAGTTATATTCCTTGATGAAAATAATTAGAAAGCAGAACCATAAGAATTGGGAGTTGATGGTTTATGAAACAATTCTTTATAACACCTAGCGCCGGTAAACGACTCATAGCCCATGGCATTCTCGAACACCCTGACATAAAACGAGTATTAAATCATGGCATCCTTACAATAATCGCTGGTACAACTAATGGCTACATAGCAGAAGAACTGCTCAAATCTATTGGTGAAGATGATTTTAGACATGATGGATTCTTCCGCGGTATAACTGTACCGCCTTCATTCAACCATGAAAAAATCGAAAAAATGCGTGAAAGTTTCCCAGGAGACATTATTATAAGGGATGGCCAATGGGAGCCTGGCAAGACCATATTTGATGTTTTAAACGAAATAGGGAAGGGTGATGTCATACTTAAAGGTGCTAATGCGCTCAACATTAAAAAAAGAAAAGCCGCTATCTATATAGGACACCCAGAAGGGGGGACCATAGTCGCATCCCTCCAAGCCGTGGTTGGACGCCGCGCCAAACTCATAATACCAGTAGGCCTTGAAAAAAGAGTCCCAGGAGACCTTGATAAAATCGCGGCCAAACTTAATTCGCTAGAGGCTAAGGGGCCCCGTATGTTACCCGTTGTTGGCGAAATCTTCACGGAGATAGAGGCTATAAAAGTTTTAAGTGGTGCTAACGCAGAGTTGGTCGCGGCTGGGGGTGTTTCAGGCGCAGAAGGTGGCGTATGGCTGCTTGTAAGCGGTTCGAAAGAAGAAGTACAAAAAGCGGAAAAGATCATAGACTCTGTATCCAGGGAACCACCATATACTATATGATCTCCTTACACAACATATGCTTATTAAGACTGTTCTTGGAGTATTATAGCGTATAAATTTAATGCACTATCCCATGAGAAGATAATAATTAAATCACGCGCTAATTTTTAGATAATATCATGGAAAAACCGGGCCAATACTATACAGTAACTCCTCCTATAATGGAAGATAACCTTTGGAGCCCTAAAAAGTAGCAATCCACTTCAAAGCAATTACAATAGTTAAGGATTCACCCTCCACTTCACCCATAAATATTAAATCCAAACTTAAAAATTATAATTGGATTTGGATGAAACAATAGGGTATAATCAGCTGAAAATTAGGAGGTGTAAAGAACTGGACGGAAAATACCTATCGATAATATTAACAGTTATTATAACACCCATGATCGGTTATTTCACCTACAGCGAATATAGAATGCTACAAATGGATAAATTGTCACAATCTTATGAAATTAATGGTGAAAAAGATGAAATAATTGATAAACCGACAAACTCGCAAGCAATGGAGAGCTAGACAAGGCCATTGCCAACGCAGATAAAATAATAGAAAAGCAAAAAGAGATGATTTCATTCGAAGAAAAAGCATATAAGTATGCTGATGGACCATACGAAGAACTGATAGGATCATATTTAAAAGCGGATCGTCTATACTTAGAATCATATAAATCATGGAAGAGTGGACTAGAATATATGAAAAAGGGTGATTATCCCCTCGCAGCTCAAGCCCTAGAAAAAGAAGAAGAATTATCAACAAAAGGAGCAATAATCTATAATGAAATCCATAACTTCCTAATAAAACATCCAGAAATCAAAGAACATATAAACAAATACTGGTAACCCCCCTCAAAAAAAGAGAATAATTTCAAATTTATGAAATAGTATTAGGCTTCTTAGAATTTCTTCCCGCACCAAATCATATACCCGCCCTTGGAAAAAATAAAAATAAAATTTATGGTAGTTCCACTATGCTAATAAAAAAGAGAAGAATATTATCAAGCAAAGTAGTTAAAACTCTCCCCGATAGAGTTGAAAGGATAATCTTTGGGATCATACAATAAAAAGAAGCCCGATCTTTTCACAAACTTGAATATCCTCCTAAAGATTTCCTATAAAGGCTAAAGGGAGATCTATTCTCAAATATCTTTACCAGGATATGGATATCCTATTCTACACCCCTGAAGAATTTAAAAGAAAAGATTCTCTAAAACGAAGGACAAACTCGTATTATAAGAGATGCGATCAAAGAAGGAAAAAGATGGTTTGAACAAGCAAAAGTAATCTTCTTTTTTTCATGTTTGTAAAATTATAAGCGGGATTCTTATGTATGCGCTGCGACGCCTTTCTACATTTTTGAAGGCCTCCCCCTCTTAGCATTTCCCAATTACACTTAAAGATAAGAAAATAATATAGATGATTAGTAGTAGGGCTTTTTGGCGTGTTATACCCCACTTTTTAGAAATATTATAAAAATAAAAATCAGTAATATTAGAAAGATTGAAACGATCTGAAAATCTGTTAGATCCATGATTAAGATTGGTCTCATAACTGCAGCTAGTGTTAAATTTCTGATAAAATGAAACTATTCCCTGAAAAAGTGCCATGCATTCACGGACCCTCATATGGGATTTTATCCTCGCCTGATCCACAATATTATTGGACCATCACAGTTTATTATGATTATAGGAGACGGCAATTGCAACAGCAAGTAGAAACACCTCAACTAGATAAGGGGAAATGTTCATCATAGGCCCCAATAACAAGAAAGGGTCATTACAAGTGGGGGGTAACATTTTCCTTTGCTGTCCTCCAAGATACTCTGAATGGGGGGTAGTGCTATTACACTTTCCCTTGAATTTATAATGATAGTAGCCATGGCAGCCATAGGATGCAGAAGACTATCCAAGAGGTTGGGGTATCTGCAAGTTTGGTAGGGGGTGATAGGCCAGTTACATGAGAAACCAAGACATTATATTTCTGCAAAATATTCAAGTATTTGGTTGAATCCATAAAATTCAAATGAGAAAATTAGGTTAAAAAGGAGGGTGTTTGAAAGTATGGATGAATCCATAAAAGCCAAAAACAAAAGACAACCTAAACTAAAGATTATCGCGACTTTCTGATCAAAATACAAGAATATTATAATAAGTCCATGGATACTAAATCCTAGACTAATAAAAATTTCGCCCTGAAAAATGGACCTGACAACGGAAAAGAAAATTATAATCATTGCAAAGGGAAATCGAAAGACGCCTTGCAAAGGCTACAGAGGACTCCACCATCGCCATGTCATCTTCCAATTAAAAAATTATAGATTATCCACCCACATAAAAAGGTTTCCTACCCTCATAGCCTATTTCCTCTCAAATACAAATTGGACTTTTATAAGGTGGAAATATTCACATCGAACCTTTAACTCTCCCAAACCCTGAAAAATGTTAAAATTAAATTAATCCCCCTATATAAAGAAGAGGGTGACACTAACAAGATGCCTTATTAGAAATTGGCACAAATCTTGTTTTGCCTGTGAAACACTAAGATGTTCCCAGGATAATCTTTCTGCAACTAGCTGTTATACAACACTTGCATCCTAATTATACAGTGAAAAAGAAAGATGATGATATGAAAATCCCTGGAAAACTCCCAGAAATTTTGATGGTAAATATAAGGTGAAACTAATTTATTTCGACTCCAATTATAGATAAGGGGACTCTAAAACGGGAAAGACTTAACAAAAACGATAAAATTTTAGCTGGTAAGCCCAAACTTAAAATCTGTCATTGGATTAAAAAAGCACAACATGATCCAATAAACATGTGCCCCATGAATAAAAAAATAGTAGAAAAAAGATTTTAGATTGTGACATAGTTTGGCAGTTTGTGGTTTGTTCCGTAGAATGCTATGATCTTAGTGTACATGTAGACTAGGCGTTGGAATGGTATTCTGCCAAGGCTTGTCATAGCATAATTTGGCGCCCTACCATAACGGTCAATGGATGATAGAATGTTCGCTGCAACTTGCAGATAAGCCGATTTGTAAAGCCTGCCATGCCTGTAACTTCCACTTGGTGAAGTTGGAGCTCCAACAGCCCTTGGATTAATAGCTTTTAAGTTGCCCAAGTTTATGTTGACTGTTGCCCTTGTAAGCAAGTAAAGCAATTGAGCCATACTATACCTTTGCCCAGCAATCGTCACAAAACTTGGAAGCCTACCATAACGCTCATAATACCCTCTAACAGTACCTGCAGCCGAAACAAGATCGCCTAAACTAACACCAGCCGAAGCCACACTCACCTTCACCGGCACCAAACCATCTATCGCCACATTGTAAGCTCCAGCTGATGCCAACCTGTATATAAACGTTACTGTCTTGGCTTCTCCAGCCCCTACTGTCACAAGCTGACTGTCAACAACCACACCATTTATCTTGAGCTCTGCTGTGTAGTCTCCTGCAACATCACCAGTATTTGTTAGCTTGCAGGATACTGTCACACTTAATGGTGCAACGCCAGAAGCTGGCGTCACAGAAAGGTTGCCTGCTGTTATATTGGCTGGTTTCAGCACGGTGATTGTAGTGGGTGACATGTCATTTATTGTTATGTTGTGGGTTCCGGGTTCGTTTAGAATGTAATTGAATGTTACCGTCCTTCTTTCCCAGGCTTTGAGGGTGACTGTCTGATTTGCTACTGGTCTTCCATCTATGTAGAGTGTTATTGTGTAATTTCCTTCTGCGTCTCCATTGTTTATTAATGTGCATGATACATTTACTGGTACTGGAGCTGGCCTGTTCATCCAACTTACAACAATCTCTTTCATGATTATATTGGCTGGTTTTATCACTGTCACTGTCATTGGCGCTAGGTTGTCTATTGTCACATTATAGATTCCTGGTTCGTTGAAGGTGTAAGTGAATGTTATTGTATTTTTCTCCCAGGCATCTAATGTGATCGTCTGGTTTGCTGCTGGCCTTCCATTTATGTAGAGTGTTGCTGTATATTCTCCGGGGAGGTTACCATCGTTAGCTATGAGAGCATTGATTATAACATTTAATGGTGCTTTTCCTTCTTTGGGTTCGACTGTTAGATTTGAGATTCTGGGTTTGAATTCCTGCACTATTGTAATGTTTTCATAGAGTCTTGGGATTTCCAATGGGATGCATTTTATAGCTGACATATAATAGAGTTCTGCCAAGTCTATCTTCCCGTCTTTGTTAGCATCTGTCATCGGATCTGAAAACGCGTCTATGATGCTCTTTCCTAATCCTGACCCGTGTCCTCCAAATGCGACTGATTCCACTCCTGTTGCTGTTATTATTGTAGTGTTTGTGTCGAAAAAGCTTGTGGTGTCGTTATAGTCTTTGATGGCCACTCCTCCACTATGACAACTATCAAGTATTAATATTTTGTTATGACAGCATATGCTCCTGACCAATTCTTCCAATTCATAATTGTAGATATCGTTAAATGGGGAGGCTAGGAATGAGTATAAGGGGCCATTAGTTTCAGTTCCTCCATGGGCGTTGATGTAGATTGTGCAAGTGTCTTCTGGTTTAATGATTTGTGCAAGAACATTTAATGCCTGGAATACTTGCTCTCTTGTAGGTTCTATCAATTTTTGGATGTTGTAGCCTAGATTGTATAAAAAAACTGTCATTTCTTCAACACCCTCTGGATTTATACCAACGCCTTTAATCAATAGAGCATACTTTTCTGCGCCGTTGTTTAAGTAGCGGTCGTGTAATCCTTGGATGATTGGAGAATCAGTTATGGTTGTGGAATATTCTATGTAGATTGGGGACTCTTTTGCATTTGTGATAATGTTCCCTATGACTTTGTCTGCTTTTGACCCGAAGATTGTTAACCCTCTTCTCCCACCTGTGATGGTATTGTTGCTTATTGTGTTATTGTAGGAGTAGGCTACTGTTATACCATCCCAGAGCGAATTTTGGATGCTATTGTCCTTTATTATATTGTTTGTGGAGTTGCCGAGGAATATTCCTGAATATCTGCTATTTGTAAAGCGATTTCCTTGTATGGTGTTTGATGAGCCGTTGATTATGGCGATTCCGCAGTGTGTGCAATTATCAAATGTATTATTGAGGATTTTGTGTCCTCCACCCCCTTCGATGATAACACCAAACCTGAGGCCACTGAATTGATTGTTAATGATCGTCACATTTTTGCGCCAGCTAATGCGGATGCCGTCGCACTCTTCTCCTACAAATCTGAAACCCTCAACATACACGTTGTTATTCCTTATGTACATTATGTTCAAGTATGGAGCGTTACTTATGGTTACAGAACCGTTTGCTTTAAGTACTAGGGGCTTGTACACGTCTATGGTTTCATTGTATGTTCCTTGGTCGACTATAATCCAATGTCCTGGTCCTGTGCTGGGATCGTCTATTGCATCCTGGATACTGGCGAATGTTTTAGTCGTGTTCTGGTTGATTACAGTTGCAGAAGCCGAATTTAATGCGAAGACCATAAAAAATAATAGAAGCACAAACTTTAAACCCCTCATATCCAGTCCCCCGTTTTTAATCTTATCTCTTATAATTTAAATGCTTTTTGAAAAATTTATCAGACATTCATGAAAATAGTTTGAAAGGACAAAGTATTTTGTAAATGTCCATACTCGAGGAGCCATGTACAAGAATCCCCCGAGAAGATCAAGAAAGGCTATAAATTATGTAAAAAGACTTAAAAAACCCGTTGCAGACTTAAAGAAGGGAGTAATTTTTCTCAAAATTTAAATACATATCCCTATCACCGGAAGACGAATCATGAATATTGTATGCCTATGGATGTTCACAGCACCTTAATGCAAAAATATGGGGGGCCGTTTCCTTACCAGTGCAAATCTGCAACAATTCCAAGAATAAAGGATTGTGCCTAAAACTAATCTCCAAAAAATTTATATCTCACCGATAATTCTCTTTTACAACTTCACCACCCTCTCCCTTTAATCTAATAATCGTTTATAAGTCTCAACTTTAATTATCCCATTCTTCTATATTTTGAATTTCCAAGGACAAAATTTTATTGCCGCAAACTATTTAAACAGAAAATGCTATTCCTTTTGATAGGAGGCTTTAATATGAAAAAGGATGAAATAATAAAATTTATCAACGAGAATCCTATCAGTTACCTTGCAACCGTTGATGGAAACCTTCCAAGAGTCAGAGCAATAAAAATATACCGAGCAAATGAAGATAGTATAATATTCCACACTTTAAATTTCAAGGACCTATACAAACAATTACAAAGAAATCCCCATATAGAAATGTGCTTTGTAGATTCTGAGGGAAAGACACAAGTGCGAGTAAATGGAAAAGCCAAATTAATAGAAGACCAGGAGTTAAAGGAAGAAATAGTAGAGGAAAGAAATTTCTTAAAGCCCTGGATACAAGAAAAAGGATGGGACCTATTAAAAGTTTTCAAAGTAACCGACGCCAAAGCCACAGTCTGGACCATGGAAACAAATTTCCAACCCAAAAAATACATCAAATTATATGAATAAGCCGCTACCATCTCCGAGCAGCTTCTAGTGAACATTTATAAGTCAAAACGGGAATCATGCTAATTCTCTACCTCCTTCTTTCAAAATCATAGATCCCGCCAATATAGACTCCAAGAGCCTCTCCTCTTTCAATCCCATTTTAGTCTGATTTAGGGCAAAATTTTTTTGTTTTATCTTTTTTCTTGTCATGTTTTTTGTGTCGGGCGATCTCTGAATTTATAAGGATGGACGACCCCGGCCAGAAAGGCCAATAATACTAGAACAAAAGATGCGGAATACAAGGAATAGAAGTCCAGAGTGTTCCAAAAAAAGACATTCGATAACATAACACCAAATTTTAGGTGGAAAAAACAACACCCTACAAAAAACAATAAAAAAATCTAAACACGCCCTCTATCAAGTCAACTAGAACGAGCATGCCTCCCATACGACATACTAGCATGTGGTCTGCTGTGAGAAATAACTTTTTCGTTGATCACGCCGTCCAAACTTAAATTATGCAAGTTAGAGCATGTCTTGAGGTTTTGTCAGGCGAAAAAAGTTTATAGGATTTTCTAAGGAAACCCTTATCATCCTGTAATGGGGGGAGAGATTATTGGAGTATGTCCATTTGGACGCAGTAAAGTTCTTCTTCTACACTTCTCTTTTTTCTCCTCTTCTTGGAGGATTTTTTTATTTTGATTGGCTCCACTTCAGGGATACTACCGTCCAATGGTATGAACTTCACAACTTCTACTATCTCCTTTTTTCTCTTCTTCTCGGGCAAAGGGGATCACCCTTTTTCTATCAACAATACTTTTTTTGTCTCTTCAAGCATATACTTATTCATTCCCTTATGGAGGTGAGCTGGCCCCTCCTTTGTGTCTAGCCTTTAAACAATGATTAGGTTTCCTATACTGGGGGATGGAAAGAGTCTGTCAAGGTGGTGGTTTAATGGTTATGGAGGCTAAACTTGCCCTAGAAGATGGGTGGATACGGCAAGCGGTTTGAGAAGGGCAACCTTTTATTATGTAGATATATGTATGGCTTGCAAGGACTGAGAGAACCGGTAGGAGAGCGGAGATGATGTGGGGGGCTGGAACGGTCCCTTGAACGCCCGTGGAGAAAGAACATTTTACTCTTTCACGATCCACTTACAGGCGAGTTTGAAGGGGAGGTTCTTTCGATGAAGTGAGGGAACACCATCTATCAAGGGCAAGCTTAATTCACTTTTTTATTGGAATAAACCTCTTTGGCCATTTTCAATATTTCACTAAATTGTATAAGGTTACTTCAGTTTTTTGGTTAATCTTCGAGATTTGATCAAGAAATTTGTGTGGGGGGGAGGCGATGGAAACTAAAATCCTTGAAAAACTTGCAAAATTTTTTTGAAATAGAAGGGCAAGGTAAGGTTAGCTTATCTTTTCGGTTCCACTTCTAGAGGAGATAAAGGGAAATTGGGCGACTTTGACCTGGGAGTTCTACTAGATGAATCCCTTAAGAAATATGATAGGTTCCAATTTCAATTGAAATTGTTGAATGATCTTGTATCCATACTTAAAACAGATAAAGTTGATTTAGTTATCATGAATGATGCACCACTATCCTTA
Source organism: Methanothermobacter sp. MT-2 (assembly GCA_003584625.1). Lineage (NCBI taxonomy): Archaea > Methanobacteriati > Methanobacteriota > Methanobacteria > Methanobacteriales > Methanobacteriaceae > Methanothermobacter > Methanothermobacter sp. MT-2. Next base: position 716,818 of record AP017647.1, read on the forward strand.
AATTATAATATTATAAAGGGGATGGAATACTCTTGAAATATGATAAAGAAAGGATAAGATTCGAGAAAAATGTCATGTCAGAATATTTGGATAGAAATTACTTTGATAGGCATGCAAGAATAGCCATCAAGAGGATAGCCCGCGAAGGATTAACATGAAAAAATGAAATCTCATCAAAATTAGAAAGATTAAGAGAATACTTGAAGATATTAAGGGATTACCAGTCCCCATAATTTAGATGATTTGAAAAAGGATATTACTTTAAGAGGGGCTGTAGAAAGATACCTAGAAGTTTCCCTGGAATCCCTGCCTTGATATTGGTGAAATGATCATCTCAAAGGAGAAAACCAGAAACCCACAGGGGAAGTAATAGAAATACTCGGAAAAATAGGAATCCTACCAACGGATTTCGCTGACAAATTCGCCCCAGCCGCAAGTTCCAGGAACATACTAGTCCATATGTAGAAATAGACATAGAAAAAGTCTATGAATACCTACAAAACAATCTAGAAAATATAAACAAATTCGCAAAATATCTTGAAAAATGACAAGTTCAACCTTCGTCGCCTAAGGGCAACCCTATTTGCCCCCCATCAAATCCATGTTCTAGGCTTTCCCTTGATAACAGCTTTCAGTACAATTCCCATCTATAGAGAACTGATAATATTGCCATTGACTGCGATATCAATGATTGATCCATATACTGTTAAGGAAATGTCCTGTTCTTTTTTTCATCCCTTCGAACTGCTATGCCATTCACATAAGCCTCCATACCCTAATATTTTCCCCAGCAATGTTTATGGCGCATTTATCTCATGTGAATATCAATTTACTGGTTTTAACATGTTCAAAAAAAATTTCACAAAATTCGCTATATAATCAGCGCAAAAAATAGGCTTAAAACATTCCATCTTCTTGACAACCTGTACTATCGCAACTCGCCCCCATACATTCGCCATAATTTCGCTTTTTTCCTACTAATAAGAAAAAAATAGCTATCTTAAAACCCATAGATAAACCAAAAATCTAACCTTACACCTACTAAATAATGATGAAACGATATTCTAGACTCATCTACTGAAAATAACTTTTCAAGCTGTTCTATCAATCTCAAAAAACTTTGAAGTTCAGATAAAGAAATACTTTTGGGAATAAGCGCAAGAACAGACAAAAACATCTCCCCATCCAATCCCTTCCTTAACCAATAAATATGCTCAAAAGAACCATCAAAATAAACCATGGACACGAGCTCCGCCCTATAATCTTGAAAATCCTTATACCGACATTCACCCTCAAAAAAGAACGGACAGGTAAGACACATCAACTCCACAACCGACTCCACCCCTAAATGAGTGAAAAACAACCTCCTCCAGGCCTTAAACCGGCCTAAATCATCTGACAATTATAACCACCTTCTCCTTTTTTTATCAATAATAAAAACAATGAGCTAATGCTAAGCAAAGCAATAATTTCGGAAACGATAAACTAAGTCATCCTACTCATTTTCCAGACTTCACCTTATCTTCCCCACCAATCCAACCCACTTTCCATAATCTAAACCAAAATTCCGACTTTTAATCTCCCAAAGGACTCTGACTGCTGCCAAGCGGACCCAATTGTCTTCATCCCTTAACGCCTCAATAGAGGGTTCAACTGAATGAGGGTCTTTTACTTCACCAAGGGCAATGGGCCGCTCCCCCCGAACATGCCCAGCCTTCATTCCCTTGTGCTTTAATAAACCAGTCAACTAATCCCATTTTTCGTCTCCTCATGTTATTATGGTTTTTGCTATTATTGGCCTTAAACTTATTGTAGATGTTCAGATTGCAAAAGATTTAGTTGCCTTGATTTTTATAGATGTGATTGTGGCGAGGGTGCATGTTTCTTTTTGTCTTTCTGCGATTTTGATTTGATAAAGTTAAAATCCTTCGCAAAGGGTTTGCATGTCCCCCTTGAAGTGTGTTGATTTTGGCTTTTGTAAAAGTCCCCCTTTTTTTGTGATTATGCCTAAGTTGATCCTCCCACTATTTTTTTGATGGTGTAGGTTTTTGTGGTTGGGAGGGTTTTGATGGATGTTTATTTTCGTTATATCCGGGAAAATTTATCATTCCCATCTTTCTATAAGAAACAGGGTATTTAAATATTCAAAATCAGTTTAATATGAGGGTATCTCACTTAGTTTAAGAATAATAGCACGCCCAAAAAGCATCTGCTGAATGTAAGACATTTTTATTTTTTACCTAAGGAGCAGTTCAAAGGTGTCAAACCCTCCAAAAAGATGTGACTGGGATAAAAATGATATTTGATAATTTTAGGCGAAGAAGGAGATGACAAGGAGAGAGAGGTAAACTTTTACTTTCTGTTTTATCCCAATCCTAATTTTGACAGCCAAATTTTCGATATTCTTTGCTCTTTTTTTGTGATCTGGGACTTACAAGCAATGTAAGTTAAAATAGGTTATAAACGCGCAAAAAAAATGTACATGTATACTCATATAGTAGATCCATTAATTGGAGTCATAAGTTATATCATTTGGGAGTTTAAAGGAGATTATCAAGCTTTTCTCCTCCCATGAGTTTCAAATAATATTTTTTTTTGGTAGGATGAATTATGGTCTTTTTGATGGAGGGATTTGCACAGATTTTTTGGAGGGTGTGATAATCGGGGATATTTCATTCTAAATCCATCAGGAAGCAATAAAGTTCTTCCTCCACACTTCTTTTTCTTCTTTTTGCCTTTTTGGGAGATTTTTTTATCTTTACGGGTTCAACCTCGGGGAAACCACCATACTCGAAGTTGAACTTTAAAATTTCCACAGTCTCCCTTTTCCTCTTCTTGGTCAAAGCCAACCACCCTACATGTTTTATCTATTTTTCTTTTTTTATACATGTTTCTCCCCAAGCCTTTCCTAAAACTAAAAAAGCTTATAATGGCTGACAATCAAATGGGAAGCTTTTATGAATGTAATCAATAAATAGAATCGTGCAGTAAAATTAAAGTTACCTACCTAAAAGATTTTTTTTATCTTCATGTATATGGGATTAGAATATAAAGGATGTCTAGAATTTTATTGGGTGGAATGTTATGGAGGTTATAGCCCATAGAGGAGCATCTTATTTTGAACCTGAAAATACTTTAAGGTCTTTTAGAAGGGCTGTGGAGATGGGAGCTGACAGAGTCGAAGTAGATGTTCGGCTCAGCAAAGACAATAAACTTGTCGTAATCCACGATCCCAGGGTGGATAGGACAACAAACGGCACAGGCAGAATAAAGGACATGACACTCCAAGAACTTAAAAGTTTAGATGCTGGGAAAGGAGAGAAAATACCAACACTACAAGAAGTCATAGACGCCCTGAAAGACACAAAACTAGTAATAGAGATGAAAATTCCCGGAATCGAAGAAAAACTCTCCGAGAAAACAGATTAAAAAATGTGCTGATAACATCATTCTACCATGGCAGCCTCAAAAAAATAAAAACTCTAAATGAGAACATAGAAACCGGAGCAATATTCTCATGCCAACCCATAAAACCAGAAAAATTAGCATTAGATGCACGTGCAGATGCAATATTCCCCAAGCACAAATTCGTAAACCAGAAAATGATAGAAAAAGTCCATGAACATAAAATAAAAATATACCCATGGACAATAGACAACCCAAAAACAGCAAAAAAACTAATAAAACTAGGAGCAGACGGCATCGTAACAAACAAACTAATAGGCCCTAAACTGCACTATTAAAAGGGGGGGAGGCCCTTATCATTTAATGTTAAATTTTTGATAAAATGAATGAAACTATAAAACCTAGGACTGTTATAAGCCCCGCGAGCTCATGAGTCTCTGAGAAAGCTTCTGGTATCATCGTATCGACGAGCATGGCTAGGATGGCGCCAGCTGCAAGGGCCATGTTAGTCGCGATCAAACCCTTAGGTAGATTATTGAAGAGCGTGTAACCTGCAAGTGATGCCATTGCAGTGCAAAATGCTACGAAAAGCCATAAACCAAAAATTGAAATAGCCTTCCAACCCGATTTTTTCATCCCCACAGAACTTGAAAGACCCTCTGGTATGTTAGACAAGAATATGGCGATTACAGTGGCCATGCTCACAACACCACCTTCTATCATAGTAAGGCCTATTGCAATGGATTCTGGTATACCATCCAAGACCGAGCCTACTGCAATGGCTAGACTATCACATTCTAGCATATAGTCGCCGGAACGTTTACGATGTTTACCCCCTTTACGCGCCAAATAAACATTCACTCCAGTGAAGATGACAGCTCCACTTATAAAGCCGAGGGTAACGTGTAGAAAGCCTCTAAGTTTATAGGCTTCATCCATTAGTTCGAATGCTATGGCTGATATGAGCACACCAGCCCCGAATGCCATGATAGAAGCAACAAGACGCTTGGGCATCCTGAAAAAGTATCCGATTATGGCGCCGATTAGAAGGGCTGAACCAGCGAAGAATCCCCAAAGTCCCGCTAACAACACCAACATAATTAATATTTTGTAAACTTTAAAATATGTTTCTCTAGAGTGTAAAGTTTATATTTTGATTTCGAGTCCTATGGGGCAGTGGTCTGATCCCATAACATCTGATAATATCCATGATTTTTTAACATTACCCATAAATTCCTTGTTAACGAAGAAGTAATCTAGTCTCCATCCAACATTCCTTTCACGGGCTCTTGTCCTGTAACTCCACCATGTGTATTGTCCCGGTTCCTTGTTGAATGCCCTGAATGTGTCGATGTAACCGTTTTCGATGAAAGTGTCAATCCATGCCCTCTCAACCGGTAAGAACCCTGAGATGTTACTGTTTTCCCTTGGCCTTGCGAGGTCTATTTCTTTATGGGCGGTGTTGAAATCGCCGCAGACTATTATGTTATGTCCTGAATCTCTTTCGCGGTTCACATCCTTGAGGAATGCATCATAGAAGTCTAGTTTGTATTTGAGGCGTTCTTCGGACATTTTACCATTGGGAAAGTATATGTTGTAGAGTAGGAAATCATTGAAATCTGCTATTTGGATTCGGCCTTCGATGTCGAATTTTTTTATTCCGAATCCTTCTCTCAGGCTTTTGGGTTTGATTTTGGTGTACATGGCAACTCCACTGTAGCCTTTTCTCTGGGCTGGTGTGAAGAATGTGCTGTAACCTTCAACGTGCCTTAATTTTCTCGGGATTTGTCTGTGGTTTGCTTTTATCTCCTGTAGACATAATATGTCAGGTTTTTCTGTGAGGAACCAGTCCAGGAAACCTTTACGATAAACAGCCCTCAGACCATTAACATTCCATGAAATTATCTTAACAGTGGACATACCAGCACCTATTTTGATTATATAATTCTCTGGATAAAATAATAGTTAGTATCCATTTTTTTTATCTTGAAATTTTTTTGTAGTCAAATGTTGAATTTTTATAAACCTGGAGTGAGATATGTTTTCTTTGTTATGATGAGGCATTCATTTAGGACTGGGTTTAGTTTTGGTTTGACTTCCGCGGTAATCACAACCTTGGGTTTGATGGTGGGTTTGAATTCCGGGACACATTCGAAGTTTGTGGTTATTGGTGGTATATTAACGATAGCGGTTGCTGACGCTCTTTCTGATGCGCTGGGTATCCATGTTTCTGAAGAAGCAGAAGATAGACATACTACAAGGGAGATATGGGAGTCTACCTTGGCCACTTTCTTGTCTAAGTTTGTTTTTGCTTTAACTTTTGTCATCCCATTTTTATTGTTGAGTTTATCAGTTGCAGTTGTGGTGAATATCTTTTGGGGTTTGTTTCTTTTGGGAATTTTCAGTTTTCAGATTGCCCGGGAACAGAAGAGGGATCCTTGGAGGATAGTGGTGGAGCATGTGGTTATAGCGTTGGTGGTTATAATCATAGCACATTATGTTGGAGTTTGGATCTCATTAACATTCTGCTAGGAAGTTTAATTTTAGCGTGGGAAGCTTATTTTTTTTCAGAAGTTTGCCAAGAATTATATTAAAGGGGAATTTTTTTCGCTAGGAAAGCTATTTTTCTTTGGATATAAGTGGGGTTCTCTTTCCTCTCTCTTTTTTGTTTGGTGTATTGTGAAGTTTTTTTGGGTGTTTAACCCCTCTACTCTTTACAAACTTTAGAACCTACGATCATGGGGGAACAATTAGAGGAGATGGGTTTGTCTGTTAACCAAATTTTGAGACTTTTATTTTGTTTGGTTGAGGAATTCCTTGGGTGTTATAGCATTCATCCATTTAAAATGTTTTTTGTTGTTTGTGATTAATTTTGCATTTAATGAGAGTGCTGTGCCGCCTATGGCATAATCTCTAGCATTTTCGCTGAAATCCCAATTGTCGAGGGCGCTTGCAACGGCTTTTTTTGCTTCTTTTTCTCCGAATGGCACAATTTTAATATTTGCTTCTTTTAGGAAGGTGTTTACCATGGACTCCGTATTCCCTTTTTTCATTTGATGGTATAGAAATTCCATGTAAGCAATTGATGGCAAATATTTTTGTTTTTTTGAGTTCAAAAGCCAGTTACAAAATATTTTATCGTTAAAAACATTAGTATCTAAGATTATCTTCACCATGATCACCTATACTATTTTAGGGATTTGAGGTTCCTTGTTATACCCCTTTTAAAACCTTCTCTTGATTCTTTTACTGTTTCCTCTATATCTTTTGATGATTCTATTATCTTCTCTGCTAGTTGTTCAAGTTTCATGAGCTTCCATTCCCCTTTTTTGTCTTTTATGAAGACTACTTTGTCTTTTGCTCGGATTTTAAGGTCTTCACGCACTTCCCTAGGAATCGTTACTTGATACTTGCTTGTAACACTTACCATAATATCACCTTACCCTATTTGTATATGTAATACTATAAATGGTTTTCTATTACCATCCCACTTTTTAAGTAAATTCTCATTTAAAATGAAGACTAAATTGAGTTTATAGGTGAAAATTTGGGTTGTCTCAAAAAATCAGTTTTCAAAAAAATTAAAAAGGGGAAAAATTATTTGCTTTTTGGCGTGCTTTTAACATTGTTGATTGCATGGAGGATGCTGCCTCTTTTGATGTAAGCTAGCCCTGCTACTATGAGTATTGCAATCAAAGCTAAGGCTAAGTATGAAGTTCCTGTGGCGAGTTTATGGGGGCTTGGATGTGAAGCCTTCTTGACTGGTTGAGGCGTTGTAGGAGCCGGCATTGCATAATGACTTACACTTGCCCGCCCCTCTACCATTGAAATGCTTGAAATTCTAGGCAATACTATCACATTTGACTGCGTTCCCGGCGTTGGAGTGACTGGAGTTGTTGGTTGAGTTTCCTCAGTTTTAACTGGTACTGTTATCTCTTGAGTTTCTGCTCTGTTTCCACTGGCATCAACGCCATAATAGTATATTGTAGCTGTTTTTTCAAGTTTTATTGGATTTGTGTATTGTTGCCATGTTGAACCGTCTGTTGAATAATATATGGTGCCTTCTTCGTTGATGTCCATGTAAACTGTTGAATCTTTTACTGTTACCGTAATTTCTGGTGGCGTGACATCCTGGAAGTTTAATAGGTATTCAACAGAGTCTCCAGCCGCTAATAGCTGATAATATTCCGTTTTTGTGAGTGTAACTTCCTTTTTGATGCTGTATGCTTCCTGTAATTGGCTATAAAGCTCTTTTCCTGGGAATGCGCTTGTAATGTACCAGAGGGCCCAGTACATTGTCCTGTAGTAATTGTTGTTATTAGGTTGTATACTAGTTAGAATTTTCTTGTCATAGTCTATGAGGATTGCTTTGCCTGTATTTTTTGACGGATCCCATCTTATCGCTATACCCTGTGATGAGGATAAGGCTTGTGTATTTCTAACCCCTGTGGTGTAGTATGTTCCTTGAGAAGCTGAAAGTCCGAGAACTTGCATTATAGCTTGTTCTTTACAATGGGCTGGTACTCCAATGTATACATAATATTGTGTTCCTGTTAATGGTAGCCATGATTTTATGAGATCTGCTATTACATATCCCTGTGTCAGCCCTGAACCTGGACAGCCGCCTCCAATGGCCGCTAACATGAAGTCGTATGGCATTCCAACTGCCCATTGGTTTGCAAGGCTAACTATATAATAATCTTGCTGAGCATATGCTGGTATATCATACGTGTATGTTTCATAGACTGCGAGAGATTTTGCATAACCTTCTGTCCCCTTGTTTCCTTCAAGGTTTTTAGCGCTGATATCGAAGACATTATAGCTTACACCATTGTAGACTACTGGTTTTATCTTTCCTTCAGAATCGATGAAAACTGCATATAAAGGTCCGTCTGCAATTGTCGGTTTTTTCACGAAGACGTACCAGAGTGGTGTTTGGGCGCCTCTTTTAAGGGAATAAATGTTCTTTAACAGCATCCCTGTGGAATCTATCACACCATCGATGGCTGCATAGGTTAGTCCGAGGGTTTGTGAGTAGCCGGCTGATGTTATGAGAAGATCTTCCTTGGTAAGTGGTGATAGTCCAGCTTCTGTGAATGCTTGGTTTGCTGCTTCCACTGCTTTTTTACCGTTTTCGTAAAGGTTATTGTAATTGTTTATTGGTAAAACTGGAATGTTTGTGTTCATAGTTTCTTGGGGTCGTGGCAAACTGTTTATATATTCTTTGTCTATTCCTGTGGCCCATAGGTGTGAGAATTGTTCATCATTGATTGTGGCTAGTTTCAGGATTTTGTAGAGAGAGGCTGGGTTTGTTGAAAGTAGTGTGAGCAATTCTAGGTCATGTTTTAGTTCTGTGAGCGTTCCTGTAGGACCATTGTATTTTACATTATCGTTTATTGTCCAATAAAGCAGTTTACCCGTTTTTGAGTTTGCGTCCCACCATATGTAGATGTTTTCGTTCGGATCCTTTGTATATGTTGATCTGAAGTTGTAGTAGTTGCCGTTCCATTTGAGTGGTGTGGAATCCATGAAGAACATGGGGACGTCGTCGTCACCGCCTACAGATGTTATTACATGGTATGAGTTTGTATTTGATTCAAGAGGATAATTTTGCATGAATTGTTTGCATGCTGCATATGCGGCTATAAGGCCGTCGTTGATTGTCCCAGTCCATGCTGCTATCTTTAGCATGTCTAATGGCGCTCCTGCTATCCAAGCGCTTGCAATAGCTAAAATGTCGTATCCTAGTTCTTTGCTGGCGGTTGTGAATTGTGTTTCTGTCATCTGCGGTCCTATGTTAATTTTTTGTGTTTTTTCCCATCCTGATTCGAGGATTGTGTATTTTATTGCATAAGCGTTGTTGTTTTTATTGCATAAGCGTTGTTGTTTTCTTTTTTGATGAATGTGAATGTCACTGGATCGTTGGGTTTGTTTAGTTGGAGTATGTTCGAATATTGTAAGGGGATTTCGTCTTTTACGGTTTGTAGAGCGTCTTCTGTTGTTGAATTTTCATATTTCGCGGGTCCTGCCGTGGTTATTAATAATGTGTTGTGTGGATCTTGTAAGTTTAGTGTGTTTTGTGCGTCTGTTGCCATATTTTTTGTAATGTTTGTAAGGTCGGATGCTGAGGCATGTCCACTGAGTGCGATGACTATTGCTGATATTATTAGAAAGTGTATTATTTTTTCTTTAATTTTCTTCACCTCCCTAGTCGAAATGCAATAAAATGCACTTCGTGTATAATGAAGGTGAAACATCTAATAAAATTAACGAAACAATCCTGAACAGAAAAATTTATATATAAAATATGGTGGTCTCTAAAAACTTAACATTGACACAAAAAAATCTTGAAGGAGAAAGAACACTTTGATACGCCCCGTTTTAAAAAAGCTTGAAAGCAAAAGAAATGACGTCTACGCTATAAAATATAAAAATAAGCAGTTCGTAGTGAAAATCTACAAGAATAAAGATTCCAGAGTCATGGAAGAAAAAACTCTTAAAAGATTAAACAAACACGGATTAAACGTGCCCAAAGTAGTCAACTCCCATAAAAACATCTTAATAACAGAATTTATAGAGGGCAAAACAATAGGAGAAGCAATCCATAAAAGTGCAGATTGGGTTGAAGACCTTGCAAAGTGGCTAGCAAAGCTCCATAATATAAAACACAATGAAACCACTATCTTAAAAGGAGATTGCAACCTGAAAAATTTCATATTCACAAAAAAAGGAGTATACGGGATCGACTTTGAAAATACATTTTATGGAGACCCCATCCATGACCTGGGAGAGATATGCTTCTTCATAATCGACAGCACTTCAACCCTAAAAAGAAAAACCAAGGAAAAAATAATTAAAAAGTTCATCCAAAACTACCAAAAACACTCCAAAAAAAGTATAGATACCAAAAAACTAAAAGAGGCTATGAAAATAGCAAAAGAAAAAGCACAAAAAAGAAGATCAAAAAAAAGATAGACCCTATATTAGATCATAAAATATCCTTTTATTTTTTTAATCAGGTTTTTACAGAAATTATGGCCTTTTTCATCATGGACAATCCTCTAACCAATTTAGTATCACCAAATATTTCTCTAAGCACGTCAACCATATTCTTTTTTTGGAACCTCACCTTCTGTAATAGATTACAATAATATTCTCATATTTGATGACAGACATAAAATTCACCCTAGATTTCAAAAATATTGTGTAGTTTCCATTTTATAACGGTAGTCAAAATGCAAAGGTTAAAGCAACAAGCCCCCATGTAAAAAAAGTGTTGCTGAGATGAAAGTGCCCCCCCCCAAAATAGGCATTACTAAATGGTTAAAGTGTGTAGGAAACAAAAAAAGCTTAACTAAAAAGAGATTAAACAATGGGGGGTGAAAATCCAAATTTTAAGATCAAGGTGAACCACCCCGCCGAGAGACAAGACTTCTCCCGTTCCACTTGAATTTACGTCAAAGAGCTTCCATTTTATTCCGGGAGACGGCTCCCTCATCTCAAACAAAAGATAAAATCTTCCCTAGAACCATTCCATGTTACCACAAAAAAACCAGATACAATAACCTCCCATATGGGAGGCTACAGACTATGTTAAATGTAACCTTCACAGATTATATGAGCGCCATATTCTCCTCTAAACTCTTGTTTTATCATGAAGAGTTTTTAAATGCTAGAAAGGTTTTCAAGAATTGGTTAAAGGCCATACTATTCAGATTTGGCGTCTTGAACAGATTTGTAGGGGAGCTTAGCAATGGAGAAAGAGTAGAAATAAAAAATCTATGGGACTATTATCATATCTTGTATTCTCACATGCTAGAGGATGCTAAGATTTGGGGTTCCATCATAAAATTCAAATTCAAAAACCGAAACCTTAGATTCTATTCAAGTAAAAGAGTGCTACTAGACTCCCTCAAAGTGTTAAACGAGACCTTTGGCATGAGAGTCTACAAACAATTAAACGTTAAAGGGAAAATTGTGGTTGATATAGGCTCATATATCGGAGATTCACCAATATACTTCATACTAAAGGGGGCGGAGCGAGTATATGCCTTCGAACCCTATCCAAGCTCATATTCATTGCTCCTAAAAAACATTAAAGTTAATAGCTTAGACAAGAAAATAATAGCATTCAACGAGGGCCTCAGCAAGAACATAGGGAAAATAAGGATAAAGGAAGATTATGAAGGCCTGGCCACTTCACAATTAAAGGATTTCCACCAAGGAAAGCAAGTAAAATTAACAACCTTAGAAGGGATTGTGAAAAGATTCAATTTAAAGGATGCTGTATTGAAAATGGATTGTGAAGGTTGCGAATACACTATACTTAAAACGCCAAAAAAGATTCTGAAATCTTTCCAGGAGATAATAATGGAGTATCATTATGGCTACAAGGATCTTAAAGAAAAACTTGAAAGGGCTAGCTTCAAAGTCAGAAACACAAAACCAATTAGAGTAAACAGGCTCTTGATGGGTTATCTACACGCAACCCCATTAATGTGCTAAACTATCTACAGATGAAATTAAAGATTATCCATTGGTCAAAGGTCGTGAAGTGCTTCTACGCGCAACACTTCCCAATGGTGCGTCAGGGGAATGTTTCACAGACAAGCCTATGAACTTCAAGGGGACATTAGAAGAACTTCTTGAAATCGGTGAACTTCCCTCCCTTATCGCAGCCCTCAATGCACTTATGAAACATGAAAAACTTATAGAGAAGACGATTCATTGCATTGGAGACACTCCTAGAAAGTGTTCCAGGTTGCTTTGCAATTATCTCCAGATCATAGAAGCTGAAAAGGTCGGTTTAATAGGATTTCAACCAGCTTCCTAAAAGGTCTCAAGGAGACATTCGGTGAAAATGTCATGTGCACAGATCTAAATCCTGAAAATATCAATAAAACAAAGTATGGCGTGGAAATCCTTGATGGGAGAAAACATAACAAAACAGTCATCAGGAGATCGGACATAATCGTTGTGACAGGTTCTACGATAGCAAACGGTACCTTCAAGGAAATCATGGACATGGGCGCGGATAAAAGGCTGATATTCTATGGAACTACCATTGCAGGAATCGCAGCACTCATGGGGGTGGAAAGATTTTGTCCACTAGCAGACTGAACCTATTCCCCCTTGCCTGCAGATTCGTTGCACTGGCTTTTGTTTTAATGTTTTTTACCCTCTGTATTAATCTATGGACTGTCTCAGACCTCAATTCTATTTTAACCTCACTTATAAGTGAGGACATGATCCATTCACTTAAACTTTCTATTATCACATCATCCATAGCAACACTACTTGTGATACCTTCTTCAATCATGATAGCATATACACTTTCTGATGATACATTCGGGGGAATCTCCATTGTTAAGGCAATACTTGACCTCCCATTTGCTGTTCCTGAACTTCTAATTGGAATCTTACTCCTTATGTTCTTCAGTAATACACCTGTGAGTGGTATTTTATCCTTCACTATCAGTGGGATTATATGTGCTCAGTTCTTTGTTGCCCTTCCATATGCTGTTAAAATGTGTTACTCAACCTTTGTTGGAATAGACAATCGCCTCAAATTTGTGTCACGTTCACTTGGATACAGTGAATTTGAAACCTTCAAGAACATAATACTCCCTTTATCAAGGAATGGGATTCTTGCAGCGATTATTGTAACATTTTCTAGGTGTATAGGTTGTTTTGGGGCTGTACTGATACTGGGAGGGGGAACTTATCAACGAACGGACACTCTCCCAGTTTCACTTTATCTCAATCTATCCTATGGCAATATTGACATGAGCGCTGCTTCGGGAATATTCCTCATGATAATAGCTTTCTTAACGATATTCGCAATCGAAAAAATGGGGGTTAATGATGTCATTCGTGAAAGTGGAAAATCTAAGAATGGATCTTGGTGAATTTGAGATGCACATCAATGAACTCCATTTGAAAAAAGGCGAACATCTTATTATCATCGGACCTAGCGGTAGTGGCAAGTCAATTTTTCTTGAAACAATAATGGGTTTTTATACTCCAGATGCAGGGAGTATCTATATAAATGATGAGGAGATAACAACTAAGCCGGTTGAGGAACGCAATATAAGTATAATCTATCAAGATCATTGCCTTTTCCCACATATGAATGTTTTTGAAAACATAGTCTATGGGTTGAAGAAAAGAACAGAAATATCAGAAGATCACATCAAAGAAGAAGTTGTGAAAGTTTCCAAGATGTTAAAAATAGATCATTTACTCTATAGAGATCCTATAACATTGAGTGGGGGCGAATTGCAGAGAGTTTCGATAGCAAGGGCGATTATTGTAAAACCAAAAGTACTGTTGATGGATGAACCCTTTAGTTCACTAGATCAGAAGACAAAAGCCTCCATAAGAAAGATTATAAGGGATCTGAGAGAGCAGTTTAATATGACAATCATCCATGTTTCCCACGATCTTGACGATATATGGTGGCTGTCCTCGAAGGTTGCTGTAATGGATAAAGGTAAAATCCTCCAGATAGGTACTAAGGAAGAGGTTATTAATCAACCAGCAAAGGTTGTTGCAGATTTCTTTGGAATTAATATCCTAGAAGGGGTGGTTGAAGGTTATAAAGATGGCCTCACTTATGTAAGAGTGGGCTCATATATATTTAAAACAGTTGATGAGGGGGAAGGTCGTGTCACTTTATCAATAAGGCCTGAAAACATTGTCGTGGCGGATAGAAATTCTCCCTTCATATCCTCAGCACAGAATAAGTTCACAGCAAGTGTGGAGGATATAGTGGAATTATCAAAAATAGCTTACATCACATTTAAACTTGGAGAGCTCCTTCTTAATTGTGTTATCACGATAAACTCCCTTCATGAGATGGGAATAAAAAGAGGAGCTGAAGTTCTTATATTAATTAAGGCTATAAACATAAAGATCATTGATTAATTCCACTTCATTAGTAACTTAAAGGTCATTGTGGACCTACAGCCCTTGCAACACTCCTAAGTAACCTTGGAATCAATGCAACAGAACAGGATCTAATGATTCTCGCTGGAACAAATGAAAATGGAACAACAACGTACAGATTAGCAGAGGCAATTATGTTAAGGAACACTAGAAAAAAATAAATATGAGGATTTGGGGGGATTGTTTTATTTGTAATGTTGCATGATCATGTTCTCCCTTCATATTTTTCGCCCCTAAAAGAGATAGTAATCTTTTTATACTATAATGTATTATCATATTTTTGTGGTGGTTTGTTATGAGGAGGTTATTGTTTCTTCTGGCAATCCTCTCTTGTTTCTGTCTTTTGGGCAGTTCTTCAGCTGTGAGTTTATCCTATGATGAGATTTGTGACGTTTCAAAGCTGATCGGAAACTACACTGCACAAAATGGGAAAATACCATCACAGGTTGTGATTAACGGTAAGAATGTGTCGGCAGACGACTACCTCTACGCCTCATCCACAACCATCATAAACCTTGATCAGGGTAGGAGAGTTGGCTTGTCATTCAATAGTATGGCCTCCCCGCCCAGTCCAAGTGGAACAGGAACAGGAACACTCCAAAAAGCAGGATACCTGCAGGTGGCAAAGAACGTTAAGGCTTTCATGGAATCCTATGGGAGGTCGCCGAATTATGCCAGCACAGCCATTGGACAAATCCGCCCAGAAAGCCTAATATATGCCAATGCAAGGATAATAAACTTCTACAACAGCACAGGAAGACTACCAAACCATGTAACAGTAGAATATGTTACAGGTAAGGCCGGAACCCTGACAAGGCGAAGGGCAGACTACACCTACACAATACAAGGCTATAATGTCCAATTCCAGGATAAAAGTACAGGGACAATACAATACTACAAATGGGACTTCGGAGACCAAAGCACAAGCACCCAGAAGAATCCAGTACACGCCTACAAACCAGGAACCTACAAAGCAACCCTAACAGTCCAAGGCTATGGCATAACAGACACGAAGACTATGACATTGGAGGTTATGCTTGCAACGGTCCATGTTAATTCCACGGCAACATCCTCTGGGAAGCCTCTAAATTTAACATTTAAAATTCCGCTCAATGACACGGTTAAATGGATTAGTATAGGGGCTATAGCTTCGGGCCTATTCAATGAAACAATATTCCTTGTGGAGGATGGCACAGCATACAAACTAGCCGAGGTCACTAACCCATTCTACCAGGCTAACAGCCAGAGCCAAAGAGAAATAGTCTGGCAAGTCATAGCTGGCCTGAACAGACTCATAGAAATTTACACAAAGCTCGGAGCAGAACCTCAAGTGAATGAATATCTCAACAACTTCAATTTAACCCAGGCAGAAAAGACATTCATACTCACAAACTATAACAAGTGCATAGACCCTTTACAGGTCAGTGTGGAGTATCCCGGCGAGGAAAGCGTGACAATAGCCAATATAACATTCCCAGGGAACCGATCAACAAGGACGCTCCTACTACTCTACACAAACGGCTACTACATACACCCGCCAGGAGAAACAGGACCCAATATCATAATAAACGACACTCTCATCTGGGAGGCTAGCAACTACGACGCCATCATAACCTACACCCTCGCCACAGGGAAGATAACAAACCAGACATTACAAAAGTGGCTAAACAGGACATACGAGCCCGGACCATTAAAGGCAGCCCACGGAACATTCCTAACAGGCCTTGAAGTAATATACCTCCACGATCTCATCGCAGAAGAAGCAGCCACGCGCTATAATGTAACATGGACCAGGACCATGCCAGTGATGGTCTCAGCAGGAGACCACAGCCCAGGGACATGGATAAGCCTCGAATGCAACCACAACATGGCCGTGAAAGCAGAAGGCACACCCGAAAACATAAAAGCATTCAATTATGCGAGAACATCAGCTATAAATCCAATAGAATACTATGTGATGGAGGCCCTCTTCCCAGGATCAGACCCCACAAGCGCGCCCACAACAGGAATAGGCCTAACACTCCTCAACGGCGGGTCACTAAACATTCTCGAAAGCGGGAATTACACGCTTATCAGTGACGGGCAGGGAAGATACATCATAATAGACCATGCAACAGGGATAGTAAGGGACATGATCTATGCTTTCATGGGAGCATACTGCTACTACCACCAGCAAACAGAACTAGCCAAAAAACTTGGGAATGAAATTTTGAATGGGAGTGGTTGGTGGAAATTTATTGGTGTTGCTGGTGTTTCAACAGCCGAGGCTGCTGTGCTTGAACTGGGTGTGCTTTCAGCCCCAGAAACCCTTGGTTTGAGTTTGGCTGTTACCCTGGCCACATATATTATCATGGAGCATCCTGAATGGCTACCATACATCAAAGACGCCGCAATAATGACACTACTACTAACACCAGGTGGTCTGCCAACATTCATCACCTACACATTACTAACAGGAGACACAGAACCAATACAAAACTATCTTGAAATACTATCAAGACAGTCAGACGGATGGACCCGTAGAATGGTAAATGAGTATAGAGAAGCCGTAGATACTCTAAGGGCGGTTAGCAGTGGTAGTGTTGGTGGCGATCCCGACGATATAGAAAGGGCTATAAATAATTTAGGTAAATTCATGAGGGATGAATGGGAGCTGTTCAAGGAGGCTTTAAAGGATGGGGATGTTGTGGGCGCCATAAAACATGGAGGCACTATAATAGGCACCGGAATGGGCGTTGTGGCCCTGTTAACATATGAGAATCGCGAGGCGATAGAGGCATGCATACTAGGATTCAAAAACTACCTGGAAAAGAAGTTGAGAGAGGCTGGAGCATGAATCCCCTTAAGAAGATAAAGGATTGGATAGCCAGGGGAAAGGCTGGATGGCACCTCAGCGGGGGCCGATCAAGCCTAAAACAGGGAAAATACAAAGAAGCTCTTAAAGAATTCAGGAAAGCCCTCAAGGCGAGTCCAAACGACCCGGAAATCTTGCACTATAATGCAATGACACTACTAAAACTCAAAAGACCAGAGAAAGCCTTAAAATGTTATGAAAAAATCCTCAAAAACAATCCAAAACTAGCAGAAGCATGGAACAACAAAGGAGTAGTCCTTAAAGAACTTAAGAGATATGATGAGGCATTGGAATGCTATGAAAGGGCACTACAAATAGATCCACAAGACGATGGAACATGGAACAACAAAGGAGCGCTCCTTGACACAATCGGTAAACCTGAAAAAGCAATAGAATGCTATGAAAAAGCCTTAGAAATAAACCAAAAAAATGCAAAAGCATGGTATAATAAAGGTAACGGATTACGCAGTCTCGGAAAATATGAGGAGGCATTGGAATGCTATGAAAAAGCATTACAGATAAACGCAGAATTCGTAGAGGCATGGTACAACAAAGCACTAATTTTTGAAGAACTTAAGAGATATGATGAGGCATTGGAATGCTATGGAAGGGCACTACAAATAGATCCACAAGACGATGGAACATGGAACAACAAAGGAGCGCTCCTTGACACAATCGGTAAACCTGAAAAAGCAATAGAATGCTATGAAAAAGCCTTAGAAATAAACCAAAAAAATGCAAAAGCATGGAACAACAAAGGAGTAGTCCTTGAAGAACTTAAGAGATATGATGAGGCATTGGAATGCTATGAAAAAGCCTTAGAAATAAACCTAGAAAACGACGAAACATGGGCTAACAAGGGAGTACTCCTCAGGAAACTTGGAAAATATGAGGAGGCGCTGGAATGTTTTGAAAAAGCCCTTGAAATAAACCCAGAATTCGCCGATGCATGGGAATGGAAAGGTATAATCCTGGAAGACCTCAAAAAACCAGAGGAAGCCCTGAAATGCTACGAGAAAGCCCTCAAACTAAACCCCCAAGACAAAACACTATGGTACATGCAAGGAAAAACACTACAAAAACTTGGAAAACACCAAAAAGCCAAAAAATCCTACAAAAAAGCCCTGAAAATAGACCCAGAATACAAAAAAGCCAAAAAAGCCCTGAAAGAACTCCAAATGAAAGGCTAAAGTCACTCTTAGGATAACAGCACAGCAAACCTTTGAAGGCTTAAAGGACAACGCGAGAAAAGCCTTCAAGAGGCCTTATTAGCCCAATACAACCCGCCCCACACAATCCCATGACCTTTGGAAATCATCAGTTATGGCCTGGTGGGTCAGGGCCTCATAAGAGTTAACATGGCAGCATACGCAACAACAATAGCCTACATAGACTCCAAACTCAACAACATTACAGGTAGCATCAAAGAATTTATCGTGGAACATCAAACATACATCCCAAAGGATATTCTAGATGCAGTAGGTGTGGTTGGTGGCTGTTATTTTATGTTAGAAGGAGGATCTTTTGTGGCAACTGTAGCCTTGTTTTTTGTATTATTGCAGAAGGGGATTTGATTCTTAATATAAGGGATCATTACCTACCTAGGGAATACTGGAAGTATATATCCCTTCATCGTGGCCCGATATATGGATACAAACTGGAAGCATACATTGGTGCGGATAATTGTATACACTACAAGGAGATTCCTAAAAATCCAGATGATACGCTAAGAGAGAATGAAACAATATACATTTAGGTAAATAGAGGGGTTGTATGATTGAAAGGTCTGAAAAAGGTGAAAGAAAATTTGATATACTTTTTATGGTTACTTTCATAATCTTTTTCCTTGAACTGTTATATTTAAACAGCCAAAAGGTTGAGTTGACTGACTGGTTAGTCGTGGGGCTCCTTTTCGTTTTATTGTATTTTTTCAGAAAAAAAGAAGATTGGATAATTCGCCATCAAGAGGCAATCAGAATTTTTGGGCTAATGATGCTCGCAATTCTTACGATTAGAATCCTTAAGACATGAAAAAACCTCATGTAAACCTATACTAACAGATAAATAAAGAATCAACCCTAATAGGTTCCGCTGCAAGCATAGGAAGCCTATCAGAATCATGAGACGATAAAAACTTGCATACTAGGACCCAACGATTACATGAAAAAGAAGTTGAGAGAGGCTGGAGCATGACCCCCCTTAAGAAGATAAAGGATTGGATAGCCGAGGGAAAGGCTGGATGGCACCTTGCTGGGGGCCGATCAAGCCTAGAACGTGGAGACTACAAAGAAGCCCTCAAAGAATTCAGGAAGCCCTCAAAGCAAGACCAAACGACCCGGAAATCCTCCACTACAATGCAATAACACTACTAAAACTCAAAAAACCAGAGAAAGCCTTAGAATGCTATGAAAAAATCCTCAAAAACAATCCAAAACTAGCAGAAGCATGGAACAACAAAGGAGTAGTCCTTGAAGAACTTGAGAGATATGATGAGGCACTAGAATGCTATGAAAAAGCCTTGGAAATAGATCCAGAAGATGATGGAACATGGGCTAATAAGGGAGTACTCCTCAGGAAACTTGGAAAATATGAGGATGCACTGGAATGCTTTCAAAAAGCCCTTGAAATAAACCCAGAATTCGCTGATGCATGGAAATGGAAAGGCATAATCCTAGAAGACCTCAAAGAAGCAGAGGAAGCCCTGAAATGCTACAAGAAAACCCTCAAACTAGACCCGCAAAACAAAACACTATGGTACATGCAAGGAGCAGCACTACAAAAACTCGGCAAACACAAAGAAGCACTAAAATGCTATGAAAAAGCCTTGGAAATAGATCCAGAAGATGATGGAACATGGGCTAATAAGGGAGTACTCCTCAGGAAACTTGGAAAATATGAGGATGCACTGGAATGCTTTCAAAAAGCCCTTGAAATAAACTCAGAATTCGCTGATGCATGGAAATGGAAAGGCATAATCCTAGAAGACCTCAAAGAAGCAGAGGAAGCCCTGAAATGCTACAAGAAAGCCCTCAAACTAGACCCGCAAAACAAAACACTATGGTACATGCAAGGAGCAGCACTACAAAAACTCGGCAAACACAAAGAAGCACTAAAATGCTACGAAAATCCCTGGAAATAGATCCAGAATACAAAAAAGCCAAAAAAGCCCTGAAAGAACTCACCATCCAAAAAAATCAACCATAAACCCAAATCCCAGGATCAAAACCTCCGCACAACAGGAATAGGCCTAACACTCCTCAACGGCAGGTCACTAAACATCCTAGAAAACGAAGTATGCGCTTATCAGTGACGGGCAGGGAAGATACCTCATCATAGACCATGCAACAGGGATAGTAAGGGACATGATCTATGCTTTCATGGGAGCATACTGCTACTACCACCAACAAACAGAATGGGCCAAAGAACTTGGTCTGATTGTTATGGAGGTTGAGAGGTTTATGGATTTGCCTTTTGGGCCTTTGTTGGCGGCTGTTTTCCCAGGTGAAATGTATATTGTTTGTTGCTCCAGCATCATATATTATTATTTAGGTTCTATAGAACCGCTTAGAGGAGTTCTAGAAAATTTAACATGCAATTGGAGGATGGTGTACAGGTTTGATGGATGGGAAATTGTCAAAGAGAGGATTGAACATGCAAAACTGATATTCTTGGGTGCTGTAACAATACTAGGAGGATTGGAAAGTGGAGGATGGTTCTCTCGTTTGTCAAGTTTGGGTGGTGGTTTGGATTTATTGGTTAATGGACTGAGAGAATATGAGCAATGGTACAAGAGTGAAGGCTATAAATATGATGATGCCTTGAGGCTGAAAGCATGAGTGAAGATATGAAATGGTCGTTATTTATCATCGAAGGAATTTTATGTTCCCTTTTCATTGCTTGTTATATTGTTTTAGGTTTTAATCTGGCGTTTCCATGGCTAATATTGGTAGGGGTGGCTGATTATTTAGGTTGTGAGGCGGCTGGAAAATACCCTGATAAAAAGAAAAGATTAGAAGCCATTATATACATACTAACTTTAATTTCATGCGTCATCCTTATTTATTATATGTCAGAACCCTTCAAGATACTAGCAGCATTAACACTCATAGTAACCTTAATATACGGGAATAAAAGAATCTCCAGCCCCCCACGCCCAAAAAAACTGGAAAATCTTAAAGAAAAAATATTAAACCTATAAAAAAATATCACAACTCATCACAGACGATATCAAAAAATTCATCATAGAACACCAAACATACATTCCAAGAGACATTATAGATATTTTACTTATTGTTTTTGGATACGTGTCAAAAGGAGGTGCTAGTGTAATATTAGTGCCAATTGGGTCTTGTATGTGGATAGGTGAGAACATATTGAGATTTAGAGATCATTATCTTCCAAAAGAGTACTGGAAGTATATTTCGATTCATCGTAGCTGGGCTTATGGTTATGAGTTGAGATGTTATGTTGGTGAGGATCATTGTATACACTATATTGAAATACCGAAGAATCCTGATGGTAGTTTGAGGTGGGATGAAGCAGTATATATCTAAAGTGGAGGGGATCTTATTGGATTATGAATCTTGGTATAAGAGGGCTTATCCTCTTATCTGCATAGTTATGTTCCTATGTATTCTTGCGCTTAAGTATCATTGTGATGTTTTGTCCCTAATAGCAGCCCCTTTAGGCTTGTTCACTCTTCTCCTTTTATGCTGGCTCTACTACGAGTTGAAGGAAAAAGAGTATGAAATAAGATGGATGATGGTAATGCTCCTTATAGTGGGTTTAATTGCATCTCCAGGGGTATAACAGGGCTATTTAATTATTGTCGGGACATCAAACCCCTCAGAGTTCAATGCAACGCCTATTCCCATACAATGGAAGCCTCGACAATATAGGGGATATCATGGAAGGTGCTGCGATCACAAGCATAGCATACAGGCTCCTGAACGGAGAAAAAACTAAATATTACAAAAGCTGGGAACTACACCATAATAGGCTATGATAATGACTATCTAGTCATTGACTCGGCAACAGGAATATTAAGGAATGTCAGAGTCTTTAATAGTATCTATGGGGCTTACTGTTTCAGCCACCTCCAGACAGAATGGGCAGCCAACCTCGCAAAAGAACTACTGAATAGGAGCAGTTGGTGGAAGTTCATTGGGTTCGCTGGTGTTTCAACGGCCGAAGCAGCTGCACTTGAATTGGGTGTGCTTTCAGCCCCAGAAACACTAGGTTTAGGCTTGGTAGTTGCAGTAGTCGCTTGTATCCTCATTGAGCACCCTGAGTGGCTCCCATACATCGAAGATACTATTATTCAGGGAGATCTTTCCGCTTCTGGGCGTGCTCCTGGACCGCGCATCGAGGGTGGCACTTGCAGCATCCTTCAACACACTGATGGCAGCTATAAATCAGAAAACAGCAGATAACAGGACAAAACTCCTCGCCGCACTCAACGCTTCGGTTTCAAGCATCCAGAAAGCCGGACTCTTCATTCCTGGCAGCGACCCACTTGATAAGAACCCCATTGCAGTTCACTGGCTCTCAGACGTTAAGGCGCTCATTAAACTTGGAATGAAACCCGAGGACGCTGGAATCGCCGCAATATCCAGGCTATTTGGACCATCCCTTGGTAACTATGGCACCAGACTCCCTGAGGCTGTTCAGCAGGACTGGACATGGGATGAGAGACTGGACCTTGGAAAACTCTACATCGATAGCATGAAGTATGCGCTGAGCGAGAATGGCTGGGGAGTGGACCTTGAAGAGGTTCTAACAATGAGGCTACGTGACGTTGAGGGTGTCTACCACTCAAGGTCAACAAATTTCTATGGCGTTGTGGACGTGGACCATAACTTCGAGTTCCTCGGTGGTTTCAGGCTTGCAGTGGAGGCTGCAGAGGGCAATGTGTCTTTTGATTGCATCAGGCAGTTCCCTTTCATGTAGGGATAGATTGTTTTTGAGTTCTTCTTCAACTTCCATTTTAAATCTTTTTTTCTTAGCATAGTATCATCTTTTCCTATGGTATTCCATATAGTGCTTCTTTGAGCTTCTTCAAGCTTGGAAATATGTTAAACAGGTTTTTAACCTCTTCATCATCAAGTGAATCGAAGAGAGATTTAACTATGAGAGCGTCACTCTCATCTCTGCCATCCCGGAATTCATAGACTCTCTGCCGGCTCTAAGCGCAGGATCCTTCTGTTTTCAGGACCATGTTTTATTTTTATGAGTCTCGCATCCTCGAGGCTAACTACTAGCTGCTTGACGTTCTCGTGGTGATCATGGCATTGGCCATTTTATTCATTGAGGGTGGCCTTTTAAACACGTTCCCAAGGATCACCAGAAAAACCACTGCTTTGCTGTTATGTCATCTTCAAGGAACTCGCGGCTCACTATAGCTCCAGCGCTGCTCGATGAGGAAGTGAGCTACAAGTATGTACCTCTCAAGGAATCTCCTGTTTCTCTGTGTTCATCTCTTAGTTCTTGCATATCCTTCATCAGCTCTCAACTCCTATTGTCGTTCCACCGTAGAAACTCCATGTGACACCTATGCCTGTGACAGTGAGGACTAAAAGAAAGAGGTCTGCCCCGAGCTAAAGGAGACCCCCTTCATGGCCATGAAGGCCACCATTAAGATTATGGCTGTTCCCAGTAGCGATACCTTAACAAGGAATACATGTGCGAGATGTAGTCTCACCTTTTCTTTTCAGCAGGAGATATGATGTTAGGATGGCCACTGGGACCACCACGCCAAGGTGGAGTGCCTGTATGACGAGGGTTGTGTACCCCTCTAAGGTCCCAGGTGCATGCCTGTTATTAGGGAATCTATAATCATCTTAATTCACGTGCTTCCAAGCATCAGGCCGTTGAAAGTCAGGTAGAGTGCTGTGGCCCATGATTTGCTGTCATCAACCTTAACCCTGGCAGTCGTTGTGAATAGTTCCCCATAGTCTGTACAGTAATAAAGTTAGCATGCCTACATAGGAGGAACTGCTGTTAGAGATGCTAGGATGGCCATGGGGGCATAGTTATAGGTGAAGTAGAACATTTCCCCTCTAGAGCAGCCGGCTTTAGCTGAGGTATGCTGAGATAATTATAAAGGGCATGCCTATGGTAAGTGTTACAAGGTTCTGGCCCATCTGTGCGGCGGCTGATAAAGAGTCCTTAAGGCACGTTCTCCGGTTCAAAAAGGTCTGATAATGTTGTAATAAGCCCTATAAGTGCTATGAGATCTGTTAGTGTGTATATTTTATTTATTTTCATCTTCTCAAAAACCGTCCGGTAATATATTACATATTTAGGTAATATATTACATTTTTCTATATATCTTTCGGCGTGCTTTAAGTTAGGATGATCAAAATGTCCAATAAGGTGATTTAATGGAACTTAAAAATTCTCACATGGAATCGGGCATCTTTCACCTGGAGGAACCTCTGGGGGTATGGGGGGAACTGGAATTCGATGCAGGATTTTTTCAGGGACCTAGACGATACTCAACGAGATATTACAATTTTCCTTGCTATCTTGGTATATAACTTGGATAACATGGGGGCGGTTAAACCATCAAATGGTTACTTGACGTTGGCGTGGGAATAGATGAAAAATAGAGATATGTCTGTAGGTTCTTTTAATAAACTAGCATCAATTGCAACTCTTGGAATTGGAAGCTGGGAATAACAGGCACAGAGATCGCTTTAAAAATATTTGGAAAGTTCTGAGTAAAAACATGACAGGTCTTATGAAATATGCGCTGAGAGTAAGTGAACTTTTTTAAAAATGTTCCTAATCATTTCAATGTTTTAAAACTTGCTGGAATTGTTTTAGATATATTAATTATTCTACTGGACTTATTATTATTAGAGTTCTCTGCTCCTGGAGATATAACTTTGCCTTGACCTCTTAAACTATTGGCATGAAATTGAGAATTTTAATTTCAATAATTTTGCTGGAAGTTTTTAAATTACATACCTGTAAATAACATGCCAATAGTCAAATATTTTCATTTTACAAAAAAGAATATAAGAAAGTTTATTTATCTAATTAAATAAAAAACAGTATGACATGTAAAACATTTCATTTCGAGGTGGTGATAATATAAAATGTGTGAAGCACAACGAACTTAAAAAAATAGAAGAATTTAGAGGTTTTCTGTCACCTGGTGCACTAATAGGAGCCCACATGTTTAACATTGCGAAAAAGGTTTTAAAGGTGGATGAAAATGATAAAATCTTTGCAGTATGCGAAGGCTATAATTGCATGATTGATGCTGTTCAAGTCCTCGGAAAAAGTACAGTAGGAAATGGAAGATTAAGAATAAAAGACAGAGGCAAAATGGCAATGACAATTAGCAAAGCCGGTGATGAAGGTAAAATTATCGAAGGCATGAGAATCATCCTTGATCCTCAAAAAACAACCCGTTATCCAAGACTCCATGCATGGTACATGAACTCTAAGAAATTCCCTCCAGAAGAAATCAACGACGAGATCATGAACGCTGGTGAAGATGTATATTCATGGAAAAAAGTCAACTTAAGAGTCCCAGAAAAGGCAGAAAAAAGGGTTAAAATTTGTAAAATATGTGGAGAAGCCTTTTTACAAAATAAAAATGAAAAGACGTGTATTTCATGTAGAAGGTGAGGTTATATGGAAATCCTATTAAAACCTAAGAGTGAATTTCAAATACCTTTAGAAGCAGATGTCATTTCTCCAGACAACTTTGTAGATAAAAGTATCAAGGAAATAGAAGATTTAACGGTGTTGGAAGGAAATGTTGAAAAACCCCTTAAAGATTTTTTTGATGTGTCAATATCCCCGTCAGCCACCTCTCGGATAGTTATAGATGGAGATGTTGAAAGGGTGAACTACATTGGTAAAGAAATGTCCTTTGGTGAGATTGTGATCAATGGCAATGCCGGTTTACAATTAGGGAGTGAAATGAAAGGTGGCATGATCATTGTTAATGGGGATGTATTGTCTTGGCTTGGAATGGGAATGGAAAATGGGAGTATTCATGTTAAAGGTAATGCTGGAGACTATGTAGGATGTGCTTATAGAGGAGAATGGAGAGGAATGAGGGGAGGTGAAATAACCATAGATGGATCAGCAGGCGATAATATTGGAGGAGCAATGATAGATGGCACTATAAGAATCCAGGGAAATGTTGGGGATTTTTGTGGTGTAAACATGAAAGGTGGAGAAATAATCGTAAGGGGTGGCACTGGGAGGGCCGTTGGAGCGGAAATGACCGGTGGAAAAATAATGGTTTTCGGTAAAATATCTAAATTCCTACCGGGTTTTGAATATTCTGAAACCATGAGCATGAAAGGTCAATTATTCTTAGGGTTTAAAGGAGATTATTCAGAAATAAATCCCAATGGGAAACTCTATGTGTCCTATAATGAAAATAAAAACCTTATTATGGATGTTATTACTAAAGAGGAGGATAACGTGGATGAAAGTGGCTTTAAGGCGATTTATAATAGTGGAAGTACTATAACGCAAGGCAGGATAATTAAAGGGGGCAAAAAGCTCACGGAAGAATACATGAAAGAATGTGCAACATGCCACATTAACCCAGCAGATTATGAATCCATGGGAAAACCCTCAAAAGTAGTAATATCGTGTGGAAATAATGAAATAGTCCTGAGAGCAGTGAAAGATGATGGAGTACAACGTGGAAACATATTTATACCTCGAGGCATCTGGGCAAATGCTATAACTCCTGCAGCTACCGAAACTACAGGTTCACCCATGTATAAAGGAGTGGAAGTGGATGTGAAGCCTGCTCCTCCAAGTGCCAAAATATTGTCTGCAGAAGAGATAATCGAAAAAATGAGGTGACCAAAATGAACGTCTATAGGAATATAACTTGTCCAGTCTGCGGAGCTTCATGTGATGATATAGAAGTCCATTATGACGGCAGCAATATAAAGACTAAAAATGCTTGCCGTATGGGAAATGCAAAATTTGAAGAACTAGTAAGCCCTCATAGGATAAAGAACCCTCAAATCAATGAGAATGGATCGTTTAGGGAAGTAGAATGGGACGAAGCAGTAGAAAGAGCAGCTAAAATCCTCGTTGATGCTAAAAAGCCTGGGATATTTCTGGGAAGTGAAATTTCAATAGAAGCCATGAGCGTTGGCCTTGAACTAGGAGAATACATTAGAGGAGTGGTAGATTCCAATGCAACTATTTGTCATGGCCCTACAATTATGGGAATGCAAGAAGCAGGGTTGAGTGGAGCAACCGCAGGTGAAGTGAGAAATAGAGCTGATCTCATTATATATTGGGGTTCGAATCCCATGGATTCCATGCCCCGCCATTTGTCACGTTATACGACCTTCATGAGGGGATTTTTCAGAGAGCGGGGGCGTAGTGATCGCACAATTGTAGTCGTTGATCCACGAGAAACGGCCACTGCTAAGGCAGCAGACATGTTTTTACAATTAAAACCTAATTCCGACTATGAATTGTTTTCAGCACTATTGACTGTCTTAAGAGGAAAGGAGCCGCATAAGAGTATCGAAGAAGTAAGCGGTATTGAAATAGAAAAAATAAAAGAACTTGTCCAGCTCATGAAGACATCCCAATTTGGCGTGATATATGGAGGTCTTGGATTAGCATCTTCCCAGGGAAAACACAGAAACCTTGAGATGGTTCTTAAACTTGTCGCAGCCCTTAATGAACATACAAAGTTTGTGATCGGGGCTTTAAGAGGACATTGCAACGTGGCAGGTTTCAACCAAGTTGCTTCATGGCAATATGGTTATCCATATGGACTAGATTTCACAAGGGAATATCCTCGTTACAATCCTGGTGAAACAACAATAGTGGATTTGCTCCGGAGGAGAGAAGTTGATGCTCTCTTAGTGATATGTGCCGATTTAGCTGCTCATTTACCTAAAGAGTGTGTTGAGTACATGAAAGAAATACCTGTTATCTGTATAGATATAGCTCCATGTCCTACAACTCTTGTTTCTAATGTTCTTTTACCGGGAGTTATAGATGCGATGGAATCAAGTGGCACGTTTTACAGATTTGATAACGTTCCAATACACCATAGAGCCTTCACAGAATCACCGTTCACCTTCACAGAGAGCAATGAGGATACTCTGAATCAGATTTTTGAAAAAGTAAAGATGCTGAAAAAGCAAGATTAAGACCTATTGGGGAGTTATTGCCTACATTTTGGCAAGTTCTACAAATTGTGGATTCGACGGGACTAAACCACAATTATTTCCCCATCCTTTGTTATTCCGACATTAAATTTTTCCACTACGAGTCTATGTCTCATTCTATGCGCTGCTTCGTCACGGATTTTCATAGCTAAAAAGATTCCATCATAAACTATGTGTATATTTTTTCTATTGGCTTCTGAAAATATCTTTTCCATAATCTCATCAAGGTCCATGCCTTTTTTTACAGTGAAACAGATTGGAACTTCAAGTAATCTGACGAACTTAAGTGTATTTTCGGCTTTTTTTATGTTTTTTCGGGCAGCTCTTTCGATTGCAGAAACGTTTTGCCTTGTTGTCCCTAGTTTGTCTGCGATTTCTTGTTGTGTATATCCTTCACTTCTAAGTTTCAATACTTCTATTTGCTTTTTAGTTAAGATTGTATTTTTTGCTTTCATTGTTTTCTCACATCAAATTGTATTGTCAATTATTTATATTTTACTCTAAAAAAAATGAAAATATATATATCTCTGAGCAAATGATAAAACAAAGAAAAAAGGGAAAGAAGAGGGGGTGGGAAATAGATTAGAATAGGTGTTATAGATAAGGTTCTTGGCTCTATTTTCTATTCTCAGAGCGAGCGCATTGATTCTGCATTAAACGTCAAGCAATTTATACCGTACCAAAGTAATGAATACAAAAAGTAAAATTATCTAGATTAGACATGCCGGGCGAACTCAGATCTATAGTTATATGTAGTGGATGTGGAGACATGTACTCGACAGAAAAGAAGTTATCTGATAAACAAAGAAAACATTATGCGAGGGATGTGCAAGCAACTATATTATACCGTCATAGAGAGGAGGTGATGAGTTGACTAGAATGAAACTTATTGAAGACCTGATCGCGTCTCTTAACGTGGATGCTCCGATAAAGGATTTGCATGTTGGTTACACATGGATTGGTGTTTTAAGTAGAAATTGTGGAGTTGCAAAAAATTATGGGACGTCGCATGATCAAAACATAAGAGGATTAGGGGAATTGACAAAAAAAACCGCACTTGAACTTGCAGAATATGCAAAATCATGGAATATGATCGAAGCAGGTTTAGGCCTCGCTGCCATTAATTCATTAATCGAACCAACAGGTGAAAAATTAAACGTTTTTGATTTTCTAATTGAGAACGCCAAAGAAAAAAAAATAGCGATGATTGGCCATTTTCCAAAAGCAGATGAATTCAAAATCCGAAAAAGGGCTGAAAAATTATGGATTATCGAAAAAGAACCAAAAAAAGGGGACTTACCAGACACCGCCGCGGAATACTTCCTTCCTGAAGCTGATATAGTTCTAATAACAAGTTCAGCTATAATAAACAAATCAATTGAACGCTTATTAGAATTAAGTGAAGGCTTCACTATCCTTGCCGGGCCAAGCACGCCAATGTCTCCTATTTTGTTTGAGTATGGTGTGGATATGCTTGCGGGGATAAAAGTATTGGATAATAAGCGCATGATGAGGAAAATTACAGAAGGCGGAGGTCGAGTAAAGCAGTTTGAAGATGTTATTGAATTCTTAGTTATGAGGAAATATTGACCATTTCACGGAAACAGGATGCCTTGATAAATGGTTTATTATTGATTATCTTTTTATCATTTTTCAAGTTTTTTTGTCTTTATCTTATTGCTATTACGTTTTCTGCGGATTTAATACATTCCAGATGGCTTAAGGAGCGAAGAATCGACTTGTTAGTCAATTAACGTTGAATTGGTCAGATCTAGATGGTAAGAAAGTTCTATGAGATGGCCTTGCAATGCCATCGGCACTGATTTACAGATGATTTTGAGAGATCATAGTCCTCGGGCGCTTCTTCTGCAACGTCTTGGGTGGAGATGAACTCCTCATTGGAGGAAATATTCAAAATGACGCAGGCAATCTTCAATGTGGGCGTTATCATATCACTTGAATATATAGCAGACTTTTTAGGTTCATACTGACGTCAGAATAGACAAATTCTTTGAATACTAGTTGATGAATAATCTGGAGGTATTATTGCTAAGACTGCATACTAAGTTGGAGAAAAATGTTTATATCGATTGTATGTGTTTTCATGTTCGCAAAAGAACGTGTGGCCAACGTTGTGAAGATAGTGTGATGAAGTTGTAAAGGTTGTAGTAGATTAGTTCTGCAGTGAATGTGTCAAGAAGTAGGGCAAGCAATTTCCAAAGACTCTGTAAAATATTTACATTTTCTTTAATTTCAAAAGGAAAATTATTTATATTGACTAGGGATAATAGTGGTATCGAAATGAAATCTTCTGCATCTCGAGTGGGAGGAAAAATAGGAGGCCTAATATGAATAGGAAAATATTAAGCAGTATAGTATGTTTAATCATCATAGTAAGCGTGGTTGGAGTTTATATTTATTCAAACACGCCAAAAAATTTGAAAGGTCATGAAATAACTGTTCTATGTGGAGCAGGACTCATGAAGCCTATGAACGAAATAGTAAAAAATTTTGAAAAAGAAACAGGTGCAAAAGTTAATGTACAGTATGGTGGGACAGGTGAGCTTCTTGGGACCCTAATGACATCAAAAAAGGGAGACGTACTTGTTAGTGGGGAATACACCTCCCTAGAAAAGGCCGCTGAGAAAGGCTACATTCTAAATGACACAGTAATTAATATCACATCCCACAAGCCAGTTATCGCCGTCAGAAAAGGAAATCCAAAGAACATAACATCACTTAGGGATCTAGCACGGAACGATATAAAGGTTGCTATTGGGGATCCTAAGGCATGTGCTATCGGTAAGGTGGCTCAGGAGATGTTCAAGGAGCAGAACCTTGATGTGGACAAAAATATCGTGGCAAAAACTCCAACAGTTAACCAGCTTCTTACATACATTCTTACAGGACAAGTAGACGCAGTTATAATATGGGAAGATATGTTAACATGGAATAACAGTAAAGCAAAGCTTGAAGCCATAGAGATTCCTGGCGCAAAAAACCAAACAATACCTGCCGCTGTTACAACGGTATCAGAAGACCCCAAAACAGCTGAAAAGTTCATTGAATATCTTAAAAGTGATGAATCAAGAAAAATATGGGAGAAATGGGGATTTAAACTACTATAAGGGTGAAACTGGAGGAGTTTATCTTGGATGAGTTCATCAGAAGGAAACTTGACAGAATCTTATCACTTTTTGGGATGGGGTCAATGGAGGTACATCTTTCAGTGAAAAATCCATCGTTATCCACAGATGAAATTGAAGATTATCCGTTGATCAAAGGCCGTGAAATGCTTCTACGTGCAACTCTTGCTGATGGTACGATGGGGGAATGTTTCACAGACAAACCTATGAACTTTGAGGGTGCCTTAGAAGATCTTCTTGAAATTGGTACACTTCCTTCCCTGATCGCAGTCCTTAATGCAATTATGAGACACAGAGGACTTATAGAGAAAACGATCCACTGTACCGGAGATAAACCCAGAGAGTGCTCTAGATTGCTCTGTGATTATCTTCGAATAATAGAGCCTGAAAAGATTGGTTTAATAGGCTTTCAACCAGCCTTCATAAAAAGTCTTAAAGAAACATTTGATGGAGATATCATATGCACAGATTTAAATCCCGAGAATGTCAATAAAACGAAGTATGGCGTGAAAATCCTCGATGGAAGAAAATACAATGAAAGAGTCATGGAAAAAGCAGATATAATCCTTGTGACAGGTTCTACAATAGCGAATGGTACTTTCGATGAAATCATGGAGATGGGTGCGAATAAAAGGTTAATATTTTATGGTACCACAATCGCCGGGATTGCAGCACTTAAAGGGGTGGAAAGATTTTGTCCATTGGCAGAGTGAACGTATTCTCCATGATCTGCAGATTCATTACAGTGACTTTTGTTTTAATATTTTTTGCTTCTTGTTTTACTCTATGGATCATTTCAGATCCGCATTCTATTTTAACTTCACTTATAAGCGGAGATATGATTCATTCATTTAAACTTTCCATTATTACAGCATCTGTAGCAACACTACTTGTAGTACCTTCTTCAATTATGATAGGATATACACTTTCTGATGATTCATTTAGAGGGATGTCTGTTGCTAGGACAATACTTGACCTCCCAATTGCTTTTCCGGAACTTTTAATAGGAATTTTACTTCTGATGCTTTTTGGTAACACTCCATTGCGTGACATCTTATTTCATATTGGCATCCAGGTTCCTTTTACAGTAACTGGAATAGTATGTGCTCAATTTTTTGTCGCGCTTCCATATGCCGTTAAGATGTGCTATTCAGCTTTTTCCAAGGTAGATACTCGCCTTAAATTTGTGTCACGCTCCCTTGGATACGGTGAATTTGAAACATTTAGGAACATAACACTCCCCTTATCAAAGGATGGGATTCTTGCAGCAATCATTGTAACATTTTCTAGGTGTATAGGTTGTTTTGGGGCTGTACTGATACTGGGAGGGGGAACTTATCAACGAACGGACACTCTCCCAGTTTCACTTTATCTCAATCTATCCTATGGCAATATTGACATGAGCGCTGCTTCGGGAATATTCCTCATGATAATAGCTTTCTTAACGATATTCGCAATCGAAAAAATGGGGGTTAATGATGTCATTCGTGAAAGTGGAAAATCTAAGAATGGATCTTGGTGAATTTGAGATGCACATCAATGAACTCCATTTGAAAAAAGGCGAACATCTTATTATCATCGGACCTAGCGGTAGTGGCAAGTCAATTTTTCTTGAAACAATAATGGGTTTTTATACTCCAGATGCAGGGAGTATCTATATAAATGATGAGGAGATAACAACTAAGCCGGTTGAGGAACGCAATATAAGTATAATCTATCAAGATCATTGCCTTTTCCCACATATGAATGTTTTTGAAAACATAGTCTATGGGTTGAAGAAAAGAACAGAAATATCAGAAGATCACATCAAAGAAGAAGTTGTGAAAGTTTCCAAGATGTTAAAAATAGATCATTTACTCTATAGAGATCCTATAACATTGAGTGGGGGCGAATTGCAGAGAGTTTCGATAGCAAGGGCGATTATTGTAAAACCAAAAGTACTGTTGATGGATGAACCCTTTAGTTCACTAGATCAGAAGACAAAAGCCTCCATAAGAAAGATTATAAGGGATCTGAGAGAGCAGTTTAATATGACAATCATCCATGTTTCCCACGATCTTGACGATATATGGTGGCTGTCCTCGAAGGTTGCTGTAATGGATAAAGGTAAAATCCTCCAGATAGGTACTAAGGAAGAGGTTATTAATCAACCAGCAAAGGTTGTTGCAGATTTCTTTGGAATTAATATCCTAGAAGGGGTGGTTGAAGGTTATAAAGATGGCCTCACTTATGTAAGAGTGGGCTCATATATATTTAAAACAGTTGATGAGGGGGAAGGTCGTGTCACTTTATCAATAAGGCCTGAAAACATTGTCGTGGCGGATAGAAATTCTCCCTTCATATCCTCAGCACAGAATAAGTTCACAGCAAGTGTGGAGGATATAGTGGAATTATCAAAAATAGCTTACATCACATTTAAACTTGGAGAGCTCCTTCTTAATTGTGTTATCACGATAAACTCCCTTCATGAGATGGGAATAAAAAGAGGAGCTGAAGTTCTTATATTAATTAAGGCTATAAACATAAAGATCATTGATTAATTCCACTTCATTTATGTATATGTTGGTTACTTGGTTCCATGTTGATTCTTTCACGAGGCTGGGGTTTGTGACCTGCCACATCCAAAGGTTTTCTATGAAAGAGTCCATGTACCTGGCGCCGTCATAGCCATTTTCCATCATACCCTTTATCCAAACTGGGTTGAAGTAGCGGCTTAGAATGTCTCTGTTGAAGAATTGAGTGAATGTTTCGATCTTTGCCTCCACCTGAGATTACTTATTGATGGTTGCGCGCCTGAAACCTTTTCTATTGCTAGGCTGAGACCTCCTAGGTATGCTGCCACCATTGGATGTTCTAATACGCCGTAAAGGTGAACTTTTACTAAACATTGAAACATTTACTTCCCTAAGATTTTTCTTCAAAAACACGCGGGATTTTCACACCCCAAGTATCGGTGCTGTAGGCGGCTGACGTTCTTTTAATGTAAAATTCTGCAAGTTGCATTCTTTCTTCCCATGTGTTACTTGCTGGTATGGCCTCTTGGAGTCCTGGTGAATAAGCTCCCGGTTCTTCTGAAAATATCCTAAGTGGTGATTTCATGGCCTCTGTTTCATTGTAACCTTCAGCTTTGAGTTTTTCATAGATTTTCTCGGAGTTGATTTTAACATAATTGCTGGTGTCATTTGCTCCCGCAGCAAGTTTAATTGCCTTGTCAAGGAGATTAATAAGGTCCATGTGAAGGTCCCTGTAGAGGCCAGAGGTTATGATTGTAACATCGATGCGTGGCCTTCCAAGGGTTTGTTATGAGTTCAACATCTTTTACTCTACCCTTCGTGTCCCATACTGGCTTTACACCTAGAAGGTATAGTATTTCTGATTCCATAACTCCTTGGTGTCGCATTGTTTCACAAGCCCATAATACATATGCGATTTTCTGGGTATTCTCCATATTTTTCTAGGTATTCTTCAAGGAATTTGTCTACGAGTTTTTTTCCGGTTTCCCATCCAACCTTTGTTGGTATGGTTCTTGGGTCGAAGGTGTAAGGGTTTCTCCTGGTGGGTAGGGCTTCTGGGTTCTTTATAGGGTCGCCTCTAGGGCCTGGGGTTATGTATGCGCCCTCGAGGGCGTTAAGTATGCTCGTTATTTCATTCTTAGACTCTATGATTCTCTGGTTGTAGTCTACTGCCAATTCCAAGTATTCCGTGATTTCTGGTGTTGTATTGCCAAATATTTTGAATTGGGCTTCTTCGGCTGTGAGATTATTGAGTATTACTTCTTTGAGTAGAAGTTTTGATGTTTCTTTGTCAATCTTGTCTGGTAACATGGCTTGTAGTAGCTGTATTAGTTGCTCGCCTTCAAGGACAACACCAAGTGTATGGGAACCATATGGCATGTAACTGGCTTTGATATCTTCTAGGTATCCTGTGATTTCGTCAATAAACTCTTCAAAGCCTATTTTTGGGTTGTATTCTAATCCTAGATCTGTTGGTTAATTATCTCATTTTTGTATGCTTCTTTCAGTGTGGGGTCTGTTCTCGGTAGAGTTTGATATCATATAAGGTTGTTAGGTTGCCGTAGAGGCTTGTTGGTAAGAGTATTGGGTGTCATGAAGTTTATGATTAGCATGTTAGCTCTTCTTTTATCGAAGATGGCTGGCGCGTCCATTGGCAAAACATGTGAGTGTCGTGATGTATTGCACCCCAGTCCTTTGCTGAGAGTCCTGCTTGTTTCCCTCGCATTATACTAAAATATTGAAAGTATTGCATCTGCCCCATACACTTTATTGATCCGCCAGCAAAATGCGAGTATTTGATGCGTTGGCGGCAATTTACCAGTATTATAAAGGGTAGTGTTGTCCTGTAACTATCCCCATACCGGTTCAGGGGCCAATAATATGTTACCAAACTCTAACATTGGTATAACAATATACTTTCCCGTACTGTTACTATAGACCATGATCTTCCCAGGTGGAGGCCCCCACGCATCTATCACTTCTTTTTTCTTATCTTCTGGAAGTTCGTTGAACCATCTGAGGTATTCTCCTTCACTTATCAGTATAACCTGACCTTCTTTAACTCTTTTTTCTAGTTCTCCTGGGGCCCATGTGCCGATGTTGCTGCCTATTTCTGCCATTAACTTTGCTAGTTCATCTTCTGAGAGCAATGGCTTTTTGCCAAGGTAATATCCTCTCTCTTTCATGGCTTCTAGTAGCCTTTTTATGCTTGCTTGGGCATTCAAGTAATAGTCGATGTCAGCGCCGACATTCGCTTTACCACCCCCTTCACTATAGTATGTTATCACTATTTTCTTGAGGCTATTTGGAAGTCTTTTGAGTTTTGCCCATGATAGTGTACGGTTTACTAGCCATTCTATCTGGTATGGTATGGGTTTATTGTAGATG
Source organism: Methanothermobacter sp. MT-2 (assembly GCA_003584625.1). Classification (NCBI taxonomy): domain Archaea; kingdom Methanobacteriati; phylum Methanobacteriota; class Methanobacteria; order Methanobacteriales; family Methanobacteriaceae; genus Methanothermobacter; species Methanothermobacter sp. MT-2. The sequence goes on from AP017647.1 coordinate 753,251, forward strand.
ATTCCTGTTTGGGGGTCTGTTTCCTTCGCACTTATCACGATTGGTTCTATTATCCCATCCATTTCTGCGAATGCAAGTTGATAAAGTTCACTTGATGGAACTCCTTGTATGCTGTTTTCCCAGTCTTGTACTGTCATGTTAGGTGAAAATAAGCGTATGCCATTTAGGACTGTTACATTAAGCTTCTGGAGGTCTTTGATGCCTTGTGTCCAATTTTGGGAGTTGAGTAAGCCACCCCTTGAAATTACTATTGCAGCATCTATCGCTGGTTTACCATTCAATAGGAGGTATTCTATTGATTTAGGGTCTCTGTATGTGTATGTTGCCACTATTACATTGGCATTTTTTGCCTCGAGGGCTCTTATGAGCGCGTCTAATAGTGGACCGTCCCTTGCCATGTCAGTATATTCTGTGGTGAGTATACCGATGGTCGGGGAACTTTCATTGTACTTGCCAGTGTTATTGTACCATTGTAGGTAACTGGTGAGGTTATTGAATATTTCGGGGGCGTCTGGATGGTATATTCCCCAGAGCGGTCTTTCTATTGGCGGTTCTATAGTGGCTGTGTAATTGAAGAAGGAAACTGCTAAGAATATGGTGAGGCGTTTCAAATTTTCATAGCTTGTGTAGTTTAAATATTTGAGTGTCTGAATGTAGCGAGTGTCGTTGGTGTCAATGTTTTGCAATTCTAGGATTGGAGCGTAATTTTGGCGTGCTGATGGTTCTACGCAAATCATTACATAAGATCCATTGTTTTTGGCTGCTTTGACCTTGTCTTTTAAGGTTTCCCAGACTGGCGCTGAAAGGCCGCTTCTTGTCCCGAAGATTATAAGATCTCCTTTCACCTCGTATGTGAGGTTGGTGTCTGTCCTGCCAGGTTCTCCTCTGAGTTTTATTTGGTTTTTGATTGAAGGGTCTTCTGCTACTTTGTTGATGAGAGCTACTTCGTTTGGGCTGGAGCTTATTATAAGGATTTCGGGGGTGTTCTGAGTTGTTGTATTTTCTGCAGATGATGTCCCTATCATACAGAATATGATGATAGGCAGGAGTAGTAATATTATTTGTTTTTTCATCTCTACCACCATTTAAAATTTACTTTATAAAATATCAAGTAAATTTTAATTATATAAAGTTTACTCTACCTTACACTCAAAAAGCAAAGCATAAATTAAGGCCATTCCAAACTCCAAAACCAAAAAAACTTACAATTGGGCGCTTAATCCATAAAATAGAACCTTTACCACTTACCTATTTTACAATTATAATGAAAAGCTCCTCCATGACTAACTAAAGACCTTACAATCCAAAACAAAACTTAACCATTTTAAGCAAAGAATTTCCTTCCAGAACCATCCATGAGTAATATCAAAAAATAGGAAAAATAGCATCCACCACTGAATTCTCTAACTATCCCCCCATCATTCCCCCTTTTCATTGAATCAGCCCTTATCAATTCCTGACTTCCTTCCATAAAAGGGAAATCTTTCGACCTCTATGTAGATTCATCTATTTTCCCACATATATGCTGATTGTGATTACTTACATGACAATTTTTATAAAACAAGAAGTTAAAAATTATCTAAGGGCTTCCGGATCTTGTAAAAATATATTTTACTTGCGGCGGTCATGATGAAACAATTAAGTGCAAAAGTTTTTTATTCGCCTGTTAAAAATCCCGAAAAAATAGAAGAAATGAGAGTAGAGGATGACCTGGAAATTGTAGATAGTTCTGTTGAACACATTATCCATGAAAAAACGGAAAAAAGTTTCCCCGAGAATAATATTGTCGAAAAGAAATTTATAGATTTCATGAAAAAAAATTTAAAAGTTGATCGTGAGGATGTAAAAAAATTCTTTGAATTTATATCCAAACATTTGTATGGGAGAGCGAGAGAACCCCAAAAGTATCTAGCTTTGATAGTAACAAAGAAATATTCTTTTATTTACCATTTTAAATTAGAAGAAGCAATATCTTTTGAAGAAAATCGTATTAGGAAATTTATGAAGTATCTGGATAGTCCCAACTTGCTTAAATTTATCTATAGAAGCGTTGATGGATATTTCAAGATATATGATAAATACAATACAAAGGGTTGGAAAAAGCTTCTAGGCTTGGAACCAGAGTATGAGGCGAAAGGAAATGTGAAAGTTCGGATAAACAGGAGTGGAAAAACGGATGTTGTCGTGGAAACCTATGTAGATGATCTGGAAAATATCAAAGATTCTATAAAATTCAGATGGGAAGACAAAAAAGCTGACATTCAAATTTCAGACGCAAAAATAGCCGAAGTAATCATCTATGGAAAAAAACTAGATCCAAGAGATGTGCCTAAAAAAATAAAATATGAAAGGCTTGGCATAGGAAAATTCATGGCTGAATATAAACACCAACCCGAAAGAGGCAAAATAGAAGAATCAAAAGAACGGGTGAATGAGATCCGAAAGCCCGAGGAAAGATTAAATGGAAAAGAAGAAACATTTTTTATCCTTGGATCTAACAGAGAAGGTGAAGAGCTAATAGAAACCATGAAAAATGAAATGAAAAACGTGTTTAATCTTGGATTTGTAGAACTAAATGATTTTAATAGCGAATATGAGACCATTAAAATAGGAAATTTTGAAATATTCGGGAAGATAAAATCAAATGCCAAGATAAAAGAAGTTGAAAGCTGTTTCAATAAAATAATATCAGAAACAAAAGAATACTCAAAATTAGCGAAATTAGTGTGCTACATTGGATTATTGACATCATGCCAATTTCTAAAATCAGAGGGATTCAAAAACAAGATGCAGAGAGCCGTTGAAGAAAACTTAAAGGAACATCTCTCCAGATTGAATGAAAGTATAGAGTTAAGAGAAATAGACAAGCTCTGCATAGAATTTAAAGCAAAAGGCTTCTTCGAGAACTCTGCTAAAAAGTTTTCAAAGAAACTAAAAGAAAACTTTGAAAAGAAGAATAATAAAATATGCACTTACTTCATCGGAGTAAACGAAGATACAGGAACTTTCACTCCAATACCATTAAGTAGGATGAGGAACGAATACCGTGAAGAGTTAAAGAAGAATTTAGAAGAGCAGGGCATAAAAGTTCTCTTAGTTGAAAAAATCCCCATTTCAGAAAAAGGAGGAATACTTATCATAGTCTCATACAAAATTAGGATAATATAAGCATCCCTTTGATGAAAATTGCAACAACAAGCTTAATATCTAACAATTTGAGAAGGAGTGGAGTTCAAATATTGTGCTCTCCAAAGGTTATTTTTGTACGATAAAAGTTTTCAACTTTAGAGGGTGATGAATAATGGATTATAGTGATATAGTAAGATTTCATGGCCATTCCTGTGCAGGAACGGCGATTGGATATAAGGTTGGCGAGATTGTAGCTGAGATTTTTGGAAGATCAGAGGATGAGGAGATAGTTGCAATTGTTGAGAATGATAGTTGCAGTGTCGATGCTGTCCAGTTTATGACTGGATGCACATTTGGCAAAGGCAACCTAATATTCAAAGATCATGGGAAGCACGTCTACACATTCATTGACAGAAGGACCGGCGAGGGGGTGAGGATATCCTTCAAAAAGTCTTTAGAAGAGTTTATGGATGAACTGGGCGTTAAAGATAGGGTTGAAATGACACAGAGGATACTTGAGATGAGCCCATACGACCTATTCGAGGTTAAAAGGATATCAGCGAAGCCCCCTGCAAAGGCTAAGATATATAGGTCCGTTAAGTGCAGTGAATGTGGCGAGCCAGTCTCTGAACATCGTGCAAGGATAAAAGATGGTCAAATAGTCTGCATCCCCTGCTTCAACAAAAATGGAGAGGATTATTGACTGAAATATCCAGAATCCCATTCTCTTCATACCTTCAAAAGTATCGGTAAAAGGAGGAGTTCTCTTTGAAAAACCATTTGAGCTGCCTAATCTTCTTTTTTTTTTGAATTGATTTCATGTATATAGGTTTCTCCACGAAGAGCAGAAAATATAGCTGCTAATGCGCAAAGTATGGCGCCAAATGATATTCTAAAATCGGCGCATTCCTGATATATTTCCTGTCCTTTCATAAAGAACAAGAGCAGATGCCATAATCCACATCCCAATCATTATACTTGGCTTGTAATCTGTCGATGGCGTATCCTCTCCCAACCAAATTCCTCAGCCACCGGCCCGCCAAGGAAAAGAATATGCTGGGATAATAACCGATAGCTGAGACAAGACCCCCCCCACATTTTAGGGGCTGGTTCACCACAGAATTGCTAAAAGGAGTGACAATCCAATAATTGGCATTAATAAGAATATGGGGTATGAGCCAGAGTTTCCCAAAGCTGAAATCTATACCTCTCTTTTCACCCCATCTAAACCCTTCACTCGTGTACGTGAGGATAAAAGCTGCTATTGTGGGGCTGAATGGGGCGATATAATCTAAGGCTCCAAAGAACTTCAGGCAGCCAAAGTAGCCAAGACCAGACAAACGCTATTAGAAAGAATATATACAAGCTTTTTTTCGGATTTATTTGTAATTTGCAAAGGTTACACCCAAGCAATGATCTAAAACTTTTCTTCTAATCGACCATTTTGTATAACAATATTATAATCCAGCTTTATAATATTGGGGGGGTTGAGCATCCCCCTAGGGGAACTCCTCTTTTTCAAAAAGAATATAAATGGAGAGAATCTTAATAGAAAATTTAGTGGCAAAATTTTGTGCCCCAAAAAAAAGGATAATATTAGACTTCCCAAATCCTCTTGGGGGGGAATTCCTTGAAAACCAGCACATTAATAATAATATTAATAATAGCAGGCCTTATAGGGATAATAGGAGCAGCATATTTATTACAAGGTGAGGAAACCAAACCTATAGTGACTAATGTTACCCAGAAAACACCATATAATGTAACACCTGCCCGGGGAGCTGCAGAACTTGTAGCAGTACAAGAGGGTCCTAAAACAGCGCAACCTGGTACAAACGTGACGATAACTTGCAAAATAAAAAACATAGGATCTGAACCAGCTGAAAACATCACAGTAACCTCGCAGGTATTTGAAAAGCACATAGACAAGATAAACCCCAATGAGGAAGTGGAATTCACAGTTGAAGTATACATCCCAACCCCTGAAGAGGTTGAAGAATCCTTCGGTCCAAACGCAACACTCTCAAACCCCTTCTACATTGGAGGATACACAGTAATATATTATGACATAAAAGGCAAACATGAAATCAACTCTAACCCACTCAGAATAAACTTGATATAGGGGGCATCCGGATGGTCCCCCAAAAAAAGGAGAGGATTATGGGATTGGGATGAGACCTGGATTGTCCCCGGTAATGCATTCTCCCCCAGTACGTGTTACTATGAATGTGTTCTCAATTCCAACCATCCCCACGCCCTTGATACCCTTTTTGGGTTCGATGGCTAATGTCATGTTTTCTTCAAGCGGTTCTTTGAATTTTTCGGCGATCACCGGCACCTCATCTATTAATAGACCTATGCCGTGACCTAGGAATTTAACTTGATTTTCTTTGAAGCCCATGAAGTTTTTTCTGAAGTCCTCATCGATTCCGTCCATTATCCTCTTATAGATTTTCGAGGGGCTTATACCAGGTTTCAGCATCCTCTTGATCTTGTATTGTATTTTGAGACATTCTTGGTGGGCTTTTCTGGCTTTTTCTGGGATTTTCCCTTTGAAGATGTAGGTCATGGTTTTGTCTGTTTGATAGCCTTCTATGCCAAAGCCGATATCGACATAGACTAGGTCGCCTTTTTTTAGTTTTCGGTGATGGCTTCCGAGTAGTGGTGCTGCTGGTGACAATCCGCGGTTTCCGCTGGCTCCATTGAAGTATGATGGGTAAAGTGGGGTTTCGCCAAATCCTATATGTCCAAGTAGCATTTCAGTATCGAACATTCCAAATCGCGTGACACCATGGTATCCTTCTTCTATCATTATCTGGAAGAGTTTTGCACCGAGTTCGGCTTCACTCATACCCTCATAAAGCAGATTGGGTACGATGTTTTCGAGTATGTGTTGGTGTTTTTTACCAGATTTTCTCATTAGTTTAAGTTCGTATTCACTTTTTATGGCTCTCACCCATCCTATGATAGGATCTGCCCTCTTATATTCTTTGATTGGGAAGTATTTCTTGAATCTTTCATAGAATCTTAGGGGTAGGCTTTCTGTTTCAAGGTATATGATATTTGGGGTTTTTTCGAGGGCTTGGCTGGCGTCGCGGAAACTATACATGCGCCTTATATCCTTGAATTTGGATTCTTCAAGGGCGCGTTGGTAGCTGCGCCTTACCCAGAATATTGGATCATCATCCCTTGGTATGATTAGCATGCCATCTTGCATCGTACCAGTAAAATAGTATTGGTTTATCTTGGTGAAGATTACTGCCATCTCCCAGTTTGGATCTGTCTCATCTAGTTTCTTTTTGAAGCGTTTCATGCGATTTGCAAGTTCATGATAAGGTATCATCATGGTTCACTCCTTATATGGTCTACTTCGCACACTTCTTCATGAATTATTCTATTAAAAGTTTTCTAATTCAAAGACAAAATTCTTAGCCCTTGAGTGATGTTCTGGCTTTAGACATTTTAACGGTTTCACTCATCCTATATTGGAATTTTGACTTTTTTGTTCTTTCTAAGTTCAAGAGTTTCTATGATTTTCCTCGGCTTTAGCTTGAGTAAATTCTAGAGCTTAATTTTTTGCCTCTCAAAATCTTCCAAGAATCTTTCTTTTAATTTGTTTCTAACAAATACAATTAAAGCATCACCTGTTACTTTATGGGAAATCTCATGCCCGATTTTGTATCCGAATTTGTAGAGTACTGCATTGGCTATATAATACATTGCATGGTATGAGGAAACTATAACCCAAAGAGAGGATATTTTGTTGAGTGAATGATAGTCGCCAAATCCTATAAAACTGAAAGGAAAAAACATAAGTTCATGGACTTGTCCATGGACTTGGACAAACGGTTGTACACCCTCGCTAGAAACCAAGAAAGGGCCTCCCACTAGTACAGTTTATGTGAAGGTCAAGTCAAAACTTGCCATCAGAGACTACCAGAGGCGAGTGCCCAAAAATCTAATAATAGATGCTAAGATCCTGTATAAGAAAGAAAAGTTTTACATTCACATCAGCGTCCAAAATAAAAGTTTCCAAAACCTTTGGAAAAAAAATAATCCAGTAGGATTTGACAAGTTCTTGGCAGCCTTTAATAGTTTTAATGGAAACCTATCGGAGAGAAAAAGCGACACTCCCTGAGTTTCTTTCCAAGATAAAGACACCTTCCTGACTAGTAGGAGACTTAAACAACTCTCCAGGGGGGGTAAATGGGCTGAAGTCATCCTCCATCAAGCCAGGTCCTTGAATGAGGGAGATTGTGTGAGTATAGAAAGACTGACCAGGATAAAGGAAAGGCTAAACATAGAAAGAAATTGTAGGGCTACTTTCCATGGCCGGGCTTTCAAGAGATTGTAGAATATGGTTGAATACAAATGCTTGGAGAATGGAATCCCAATAGTCTATGTTGAACCCTTATACTTCTCAGAGATGTCCAAAATGCGGAACCATCGACAAGCGGAGCCAATCTTTTTTCAAATGTATTAGATACGGCTACCAAGGTGACGCTGATTATATCACCTCCTCTTAACCTTAATTAGATGCTGGGCAAGTTTGAATTCCTGTCAACCAGTCCCAGGAGGGATCTTATGCAAATACAAAATAGTCTGCAGCCCCCTCGATTAAGAGGCGGGGTAGTTGACAATATCTTGAACTTTATAGTATCATGGCATTTTGACCATAACATTATGGTATTTTTACCATAATTTTCGCCATTGTAAATCGACAATATAAAGTGATTTAAGCATTCGAAAAAATCTTTATTTTATTAGTTTTTCTTTTTTTCTTTGCCATGGAGGTGAGACTATGCAGAGGAATGAAAGAATTGAATCTCCAATATTCTCAATATATTGCACTGCCCCTTGCTGGTATGAAAATAGCGTCGCCTGCTGCGACCTTCTTTGTTTCTTTTTCAATGTGCATCCTAGCATCGCCCTCTAGAATATAATAAACTTCTACAGACTCTTTTAGATAATGTGGTAGTGAAGATTCCCCTGATTTGAGGATGGCATGGGCTAAGCTGAATTCTATTCCTAAATCTTCTTTATGTGGGTGTAAAAGTTCACAGAGCAGGGTAGCATCTAACACTCTATTATACCTACAATCCTTGACACTTTTAACAATCAAAAACATCAAACCTCCATAAGATATTATGTGAAGAAAAATATAATGTTTTGTGGGAGGGTGTCTTTTTGTTAGATGATGAAATGCTTGTGTTCCATTATGCTGACCGGGCGAAAGCATTCATAATAGAAGTATTCAGACTATTTGAATACTATGAGGGATTGGAGGATTCAGAAGAGCTGGAAAAACTTATGTTAGAAATATTCAAGGGATGTGAAAGGGAACTGACACTTGGAAAAACCGTCTGCTCCAATATAAACTGGGCACAAGATTACTTTGAAGATGCGTCAAAACTGGCCAGGGAACTTATAAGGGATTTCAACAGAAAAGACCACGAAGGAGTAAAAGAAGACCTAAGAAACATATTGAATAAAATGACAACCTGCGCGGCCACAGCAGAAACAAGGAACATGAACAAAAATTAACTTAATAACACCCTACACAGGTTACATAAGATTTAAATTACATCTTAAAACATATAGTTCACAATCTACTATAAATATACGGGTTTAAAAGATTAGAGGAACTTCCCAGATAAAATCTAAATATTCCAATCTAATTTCGAAATAAAGGATGTACTTTAGGATTGCAGAAAAATAAGAGAATAATTGATACAATAAATAATCTAATATCAAATATCATCAAATGAAAAACTGGAAAACTTGGTTTACAAGCCAAACACGAAACTAATTAGGAAAATATATTTAAGGAGTCACATGAATATAATGCTTCCTTTAAATGCTAAATTTTTAAGTCTGGGATAATTCCATCTAAAAAAATAAGAGTGGAGGATTCTTCGAACTAAATTTTTTCGAGCAGTTCTTCAATTTCCCATGAAATTATAAAAGTTCGGGGGTTCATTTAAAGACACTGAAAGGCTATTTCATCATCGATTTTCTCATAAAAATGAACTAGGATATTTTTTGAAGGCTTTCATGGCTCTGAGTTTTTCACCTATCTCTTTGCTGATGATATTATCCTGCAGAAGGTTTTCGAATACGTCCTCATCTTCACTTAGAACTCCAAGTTTTAGATCGGAATAGGATTGAACGTATATCAGATATTCTAAATCTTTTATAGATCCCGTCTCTTACAATTTCAGAATATTCTCTTCCATTAGTTTTGTGCCTTCTTTTATTTCCTTAAGCTTCGTCCTTATAATGGCTTGCCTTAACATCACCTCACCTTATTCATATTGGTTTTTCTCCAATCATAGGATCTCTGTTTGAATGCCTCAAATTCATAGCCTCCCAAGCAATATCATGAAGGAATCTTTCATTCTCACAGTAGATTACCTTCCCCACAAGCACTTCAACTCTGAACATGCAAAGATCTATATCAGAGCTACTATGCATTCTCTCATGTACTGCTAACCCCATAAAATACCCTATCAAAAACTTCTGGTTGCTTTTATCTTGTCAAGAGCCTTTTTTAACATGTTCATAGGATCCCATGTATGACAAGCTTATCTAAACTTCTGCAAGAACACCGCCCCTTCCAAGAGGTAGAGGTATGAATTGCAAAGCTTAAATACTGCTTTCCACACTTCATGTAGCCCATGCCTTAACGAAAGGCATGATATGTGGGAGCCATGAATCCCTCAGAACTCCAAAATGAAGTCCGCCCGTAAGGGAAGGGTAGTTCACTGAATGGGATTTTTCCCCTATTTTAGGGTGGTTAATGTCAAAAAAATTGTTGGGGATAATCCTGGAATAGGGATCACAACTATGGGTTGGTAGCCTCTAACCTTATCTGGCAAAGCAATTAAAGTCTATTTTTGGGTTTTGGCGTTGATAATGGCCATTAAGAGAAATCCGAGTCCGACTCCGATTATTGCACCTATATCTGGCCTGTTAACTGCTAATCCTATACCCATGCATATTAGTATGCAACCTACAAAGGCTAAACTTCCATATTTTTTCTCTTCGCTCATTTTTTTTACGTCCTATTTGTTTTTATGACCCACACACATTAGGCGGAATCCTCGATTTTTAAGCGCTTTTTTTGTGTGCGGGTCATTTTTTCAGGTCCCCATATTATTAGGATGATTATCACCACGATTATGTTTAGTATGAGTGAGTATAGTCCTCCTAGTTTGGTTGTGTTAAGTGGGAATATGAAGTGTGAAAGGTTGCCTGTTGTGTGGAGAAGAAGTACTGCTAGGATGCTTTTACCTGTATTGTTGTATACCCATGTAAATATTATTGAAAAAAGGACTGTTCCCAGGATAAAGCCCCAGATCGGCACATTATAATACATTTCCTGTCTGGGCATGAAAAATAGAGGGAGATGCCATAATCCCCATATTATCCCAATTATTATACTCGAAATGAGGGCATTGTAATATATTTGTAACCTGTCAAGGGCATATCCTCTCCAACCAAACTCTTCTTCCACCGGCCCGCCAAGGAAAAGAATATAGAAAAATGCCGGGATAATAACCCATGGCTGAGACAAAACAGCTATTTCAGGTGCTGGTTCGCCGCTGAGGATTGCTAAAAGGAGTGAGAAGCCTACGATAGCCGGCATCAGTAAAAATATTGGTATAAGCCAAACCTTCCCGAACCTAAAATCCAAACCCCTACCAAGCAACCTTTTTATCCCATCTAAACCTTCACTCATATATGTAAGGATAAAAGCAGCTACTGTAGGGCCAAAAGGTGCAAGATACAATCTTAAATCCCATAGAACCTCAGGCAGCCAAAGCAGCCAAGACCAAGCAAAGGCCATGATAAAGAATAAACACAAATTTCTCTTTTCATTTCCATAGTTCATCTCAATCACCCCCCACCAATCTGCTCCCCCATTGGATTCTATATGTGAATTACCCCCAGGTAAGCAATGGGGGTTTCTCTCTTTTCCTATTGACTTTTACTTCAAGGGGGGGACTTCACTTGGGGAAGTTCACAGCTCCCCCCACATCCTACAGCTTATTAGGTGTGGGCTGTGCTCTGCTGTCTCTTAAGGCAACTTGATGTGGAATATCACCCTTAAGGTTTCCTTAACATTCAAAATATTTAAAGTTATCCAAATGTATCACCCCCCTCGAGTATGTGTGGGGGTTTGACAAGCAAACAGAAAGATAAAAACATTAAAGTGAAATGAGAGGGTATGAGTTTGCAAATCCAACATTTTTTTGTGAAGCATACAAATAACCAAAGAAAGGATCCTCCCAAGAAACCCCCATGGTAAAACATCCCAAAAATTATATAAAATTTAGAAAGCTTCACCAACCTTTTTTTGGCTATTAACCTACAATAGAAAGGACACCCCACACATAAAAAACCTTTTTCCTATGGGGGCTGAATCCTCGAAAAATAAGGATAAGTTTTTACAAAAAGGTATATAATAGAATGTGTAGACATATTAGCTGTTAGAACCCCCCACACACACAGATATGATATCGAGAGAATTTGTTTGGAGGAAAGCCCTTTGAAAATTGGAACATTAACAATATTGATAGTAGGCCTTTTAGCAGTAGTTGCAGCCGCATATCTGCTAACAAAGGAACCTGGCACACCCACATTGTCAAACACAACCCAGAAAACAGAATCCAATGTAACAAGCACAGGAGCCGCCAAACTCGTAGCAACCCAAGAAGGCCCTGAAACAGCACATCCAGGAACAAATGTGACAATAACTTGTGAAATAAAAAACGTGGGATCAGAACCGGCTGAGAATATTATTGTAACTTCTCAAGTTTTTGAAAAAAGGATAGAAAAAATAAACCCTGGAGAAAAAGTGAAATTTAATATTAGCGTGTACATTCCAACCCTAGAGGAAGTTAAGAAAGATTTCGGTCCAAACGCAACCCTTTCAAACCCATTCTACATTGGAGGATACACAGTGATATATCATGACATAAAAGGCGAACATCAAATAACATCCAACCCAATCAACATAAAACTCATCTAAAAAAAAAGAGGACCTTTAACAACCCCATCCACAACTACCAACAGGGAAACTTCCCAGCAACAAAATCCCAGCGCACCCCCCAACATAAAAAGAAAATAGTCAAATCTATGGCCTGAAAAATTCAAAACCTTCTTAAATAATAAAACATGCTTTCCCACAAAAAAATAAGAAGGTTTTTAATATCTCCTGGAAACACTGAAACCCACGATAATCGACAATACTGCGAACACCATTAAAACTAATGGAACTCCCGTTGGCTGCATTGGAACCTCCCATGGACTTGGTGGCTTAGGTGGTCTACCTCCTACTTCTATAGTAACAGAAGCCTTGTTATTACCCATATCAGGATCATATATATCACTTGTCACCGTAGCCACATTAGTAATATTCTTATTAGATGTTACGACCCTTGCTATGATACTAAGAGTTGCAATCGAACCCTTTGATAAGTTCCCAATAATCCAAACTCCAGATACCGGATCATAACTTGGACTGCTCGCACTCACAAACCGCAAGCCCGCCGGTAACAAATCAGTAACCCTAACATTCACTGCAGTATCAGGTCCAAAGTTTATAACCCCTATAATAAACCTTACAGTATCCCCATATCTTACCTTCGTTGCATTCACAACCTTAATGATCGCAAGATCAGCCGCTGGAGGCACATTAAATGTAATATTAGCCCTAGTGTTATTCAAGTGAGGATCATAGATACTGCTTGACACATTAGCCATATTATCTATCGTCTCATTAGACCCAATAACCCTAGTTATGATCTCAAGCGTAGCCAAATCACCAACTGAAAGATATCCAACACTCCACAGACCAACAACCGGATCATAAGTTCCATGCGATGCTATGGCACTTAAAAATTCTAAACCACTAGGCAACTCATCAGTCACCAACACACCTACAGCAGGATCCGGCCCAGCATTCCTAACCACTAAAGTAAACTTAACAATATCCCAATAATTGATACTCGTTTGGTTAGCAGCTTTAGTGATGGCAAGATCTGCTGCAGGAGGCACAAGTATCGTCACATTATCTCTATTGTTGCTCATGTCTGGATCGTATATGTCGCTTGAAACATTCGCCACATTAGTTATGCTGGTGTTGCTTGCCACAACCTTGGCTATGATCTCCAAGGTTGCCACAGCACCCTTTGCTAACTCGCCAATGGTCCAAATACCACTCGTACTATTATAATCTGTACTGTTTACACTCACAAATTGTAATCCGGCTGGTAACAAGTCAGTTACCCTAACATTCACTCCAGCATCCGGTCCATTGTTTGTAACAGTTAAAGTGAACTTGACAGTGTCCAGGTAATTGACAGTTGCAGCATTGGCTCCCTTCTCCATAAAAAAAATCTATCTCCAACCTCTAAAGGAGGATCCCCTCTGCAAGCATTCAAGGCCCATACTATTAGATTTGAAGAGACATCATACACCTCACAGGGACATTCTAGACAAGCAAATAAGAACTATCTAAAATTCTAAGGGAGAGTTCTTTTCATGAACACAATTTACACAAGTTATTCAATTCTACTTTCATCATCCCCATCTAACAGCTCTTTTTCAACCCTTAGATTCTTGACCTATAAGGTTCCCTGCTCTATCACCTTCCAGAAGAAAACTCAACAGAAAAAAATAAAATAGGGATAAGGTTTGTGCGCTGATCTCTTGTGATTTCTTAGGATATTTTGAAAGTTTCTATTATTTTTTTGAATGTGGTCAGGTCACTGTTTTGACTCCAATAAAATATTTCGTATCCCTGACTTTCATCTATTCTTATATGTACTATGGTGACATAGTTGCCTCCAATGGTATATTGGAATAGCGCGGCATCATATCCATCTACTTTCATGCTTTCATCTGTTGACACGATCTCTGATTCGTTGTATGATGATCTCATTTCCTGGAGCCATTCACTTGGTGATCTCACATAACCAGCACCAGATGCTTTTAATTTCGCCACTGCAAATTCTTCAGTCTCATTCCCAAGATATGTTATAATACTTATTGAACCGAACTCTGATGTGGGAAGAGAAGCCTCCAAATCACTCGCAGATAAATTCTCCCAACCCTGGGGATAATTAAATGTTATACCATCCCCAGAAAACGTCTTTTCCTGTGTTCCCGTGCAACCAAATCCAAAAGCCACAATAGCTAATATAAAAATCGGCAAAAACCTCTTCACAAAAAAACCTCCATGATACTATACCAATATCTCTTATTCCAATAACATATAAAATTAATGAAAAAAACCACAACCAAAAAAATTGGATAAACACAAAATGTGAATACAAACTGACAAGAACACCAAAAAAGTTACCCATTGTCCATCTGCTAAGACCCCCCACACTATCGAATACTATGAATCACAAAAGAAAATATAGAGTGTTTTTTTTTTCGCTAAGACCCCACCACCATTTGGGTTTGGGAAAACATTTTGTAAAAGCAGAGACCCAGAGAAACCACACAAAAAAAATAAGGGTAGTGGCCGCGCAGCCAATGAAAAGATCATTGGGGATTGTCAAAAAGGGATCCTATTGGATGGGGGGGATTCATAACTGTGATGTGATCAGCCTTTTTCTCGGTAGTATGGTTTGAGTGCTTCTGGAAGTTTTCTGCCAATATATAACCTTTTTAATTTTCCGTTCACTTGTTTGTATGCATAATAGTATGGGCCATGTGGGCATCGTTTGCAGTTGGGTTTTCCACAATTGACCTTTTCTTTCGTGATCGTTAAACCATCTATTTTCATGTTTTCTTTAATTCCAAGCCTCTTCCTCACCTTCACCGGGATCATACTCTTTTCCTCTTTTATTTCAGCTTGTAATTCCCCCATTCTCTTATTTATATAAACTAGGAAAAAAGAGAGAACTTTCAAATCCTTTTGCCTGTCTACTATATCCTTAAATGTTTTAGGGAGCCTATCCATCAACAAACATCTTAGATAAACATAATATATAAATCTTATATCCAAACATTTTAGGCCTCCAATAGCCTGTTCACAGCCCAATGAACAATTACCAATATAACTAGATCACTTCACACCCTACATCTCTTGGATTCTCAATTCTACAAACGCAAAAAAAAACCTCTTATGATAGGCCTCAAAGACATTAACCCACATCATTTTTAACCGCTACTAAGCTCACACAAGAAAGGGAATAGAACAGAAGGATGGAGGATCAACCTTCATATCAGAGATATACATGTAACTTACAAGGCTGAGAGAGCTGGTAGGAGCAGAAATGACATGGAACCGCCCCCCAGAACACCCATGAAAAGAACCATTACCCCCAGATTGAAGGGGGTCTCTCAATGAAGCAAGAAACCCATCCCATCCATCAAGTCGAGGTAATTCACACATACAAACCTTAAAAAAACGCCAAGAAGACATAAACCCACCAACACATCCCCCATACAACTCCCATAAACTAATTTTAACCTACGATCCCCCCCCAATAGAGCGAAAGTCTAATGTACCCAATTAAACTACACCCCCCACACATCTCACACAAAGCCTCTAACAATTCTATCCTAAAATTTACCTCAAAAACTACAAAAAAAGAGAGTTTTCATCCTAGAACCCTTCGAATTTTGGACACCCGGACCCAAAGTCAAAAACTTTGAGGAATTCCCAAAAGAACTGGAAAAAAGCATAGAAAATCCAAACTATTATCAAAGAGAAAGAAAGATCATAGACGACCCCGTAAACAAGTATAAAGATGACAAATCCGCTGAAAGAATATACAAACTCATATTCGAAAAAGAATTGTAAAAACTTTTGCAGTTTTATGCACATGGAAGTTATAATTATGTGCTTTTTTTGAAACTGAAAAGAAAAAAATAAGACGCCAAAACTTCAATGAGACTTCAATGAGAATAGAACTTTTTGTGGATGGGTATCCTCGGATTGGATCTCCTAGATTCTTTCTGAGATGTCCTTGTATGCTGTGGTTGCAGCTATTGCTCCTTCTGCGCATGCTGTAACCCATTGGTTTAAGCCGCCTGTTATGTCCCCAGCCGCGTAGACTCTTTTGATGTTGGTTCTTTGTTGTTTGTCGGTTATTATGTAACCGGCCTTGTCTAGTTTTATTCCCAGGTTTTTTGCTAGTTTGTTTATGGGTTCTTCTCCTATTGCTATGAATATTCCGTCGGTTTTTATTGTGCTGGTTTTTCCTGTTTTCTTGTTTTCTATTATGGCCTCTTGGACTTTGTTTTTGCCTTTGATTTCTTTTAGTGTGGTGTTCCAGATTATGGGGATTTTTTGTTTTTTTGTTTGGTTTTGTAGGTATTTTTGCGCCCTTAGTTGGTTTCTTCTGTGTATTATTGTTGGTTTGGATCCTATTTTGTGTAGGAATATTGCTTCTTGTAGTGCGCTGTTTCCTCCTCCGATTACTAGTACTTTTTTGTTTTTGTATAGTGGTCCGTCGCATGTTGCACAGTATGATACTCCCCGGCCTAGGAATTCTTTTTCTCCTGGGATTTTTAGTTTTCGGTGGCGTGTGCCTGTGGCTAGTATTATTGTTTTGGTTGTGTAGGTGTCTTTTTTTGTTTCTATTTTAAGGTTTTTAGAGTTTTTTTCGATTTTTGTGACTTCTTCTAGTTCTTTGAGTTTTGCATGTTTTGTTGCTTGTTTTTTCATTTTTTGTATGAGTTTTTGGCCTTCTATTTTTTCGTATCCTGGGTAGTTTTCCATGAGTGGTACTTCTAGTCCTTTTCCTCCGGCTATTCCTTTTTCGAGTATGAGTGTTTTGCTTCCTTGTCTTCCGGCGTATATTGCTGCTGTTAGTCCGGCTGGTCCTGCTCCTATTATTATTGTATCATACATTGGTTTGGTCTCCGAAAATTTTATAAACTTTATACTACTTAGAATAATTATGCTCCGATAGTGTAGTCCGGCCAATCATCTCGGCCTCTCGAGCCGAGGACCCGGGTTCAAATCCCGGTCGGAGCATTTTGCGGCGTTGGTCCAGTCTGGTTAAGACACTGGCCCCCCAAGCCAGTGACCCGGGTTCAAATCCCGGGCGCCGCATTTTTTTTTATAGTGTTGCGATTTCTCCTGCTGATGTTATTTCGAGTTTTTCGGGGTCTATGAATCCCATGTTTCTTAGTTCTCTTATGTGGTTGTATGTCATGCCTCGGCTTATTCCGAGTTTTATGGCGAGGTTTTTTACTGAGGTTTCTCCTTTTTTGAGTTCTTCTAGTAGTTTCTTTTTTGTCTTGGATATTCCGAAGCTTAGTATGGGTAGGTCTATTATTTCTCCTTCTTCTTCTGTTACGTAGGCTATTCTTTGGACGTCGTTGTTTCTGGCGTAGCATCCGAATAGTACTCCTAGGGCTTGGGTTTTTCTTCCTCCGCTTATGTTTACTACTATTTTTCTTCCTTTTGCTCTTTCTTCGTCTATTGTGTCTACTGTGTCTTTTGCTATTTGGACTACGTCGTATAGGCTTGTTTCTTTTATTTGTACTTTGATGAAGTTTCCTAGTGTGTCTTCTATGATTTTTTGTACTTGTTCTTTTTCTCTTGGTGGTTCTTCTTCCATTATTAGGACGACTTTTCTGGGTGAGAATTGTGTTATGCAGATCATGACTGGTTCTATGGAATATACTGTTGATATTAGGGTTGTTTCCATCAGTTATCAACTCCATTTTATGATTTTTCTTATGATATGTATATTTTTCCTTTTATAAATAATATTATTATTGTATGGTTGGTATATTACTTATTAGATTTGTTCTTTGAATTTCTCCTTGTGTAGGGTAGATTATTTATTGGTTGTGGTCTGATATTGTTTTATAGGTTTTGGTGGTTGTTATGGTCTTGGAGGTTTGGAGGTCCTTGGATGATGGCTTGTTCCTTTGTAAGGTGAGGGTTTATGTGCCTGATAGGCCTGGTTCTTTGGCGAAGATTGCGGGTTATTTTGCAGATTATAATATAAATATTTCTTATTTTTATTATAATAGGTCTGAGCATCCTAATCGTGTTCTGGTTGAGGGGAAATCCGGGGATAATATATTCAGGTCACTTTATCAGGATCTTTTAGGGGAGGGATTTTTTAGGGAATTGTTCCAGGAGGATCTTCAGATCACAACCCCTGATAACATCCTTAAAGTTTCTGCTTATCTTGAAAACAAACCAGGGACACTTGCGGATTTTGCGAGTATACTCAAAGGTTATGATGCGAATGTCACCTACATGGTCTATAATGAGATGATATCAGAGAATAGGGCTGAGATAGCATTTTATGTTGAGGATCCGCGGGAGATTAGTGAACTTGCCAGGGAATTGAATGATCTGGGTTATCATTACAATTTGGAGTATAGTGGGGCTGATGAAGAATCTGATAGGATAATCGGTTTAAACCTTGTTGAAATGTTCTATTTCAAACTTAGAGAAATATTAGATGATAAGGAAGTTGATAAGATAAAAGAGCTTGTTAACACTTCAAAAAGGCTTTCGGATACCCTTTTAAGGTTTAATAGGGAGGCTGGTCGGAACCTTGAAGCCGGCCAGGTATTCGGGAACATATTAGCACTTGCAATATCTTCCAGGACGAAAATGGGAGGGGCATTCCAGTATAGGAGATTGCCTAGTCTACCCGTGGGTGATGTGCTTTTACATGCTTTCAGGCCTCCTACAGGGGGTAACATTTATCTTTTGGAATGTGATGGGGATCTTGTGATGATTGACGGCTCCTATGGCATATACTATGATAATGTGAAAGTTATGTTGGATGAGAATGGTTTGGATCCTTCAAGGGTGGATAGGATTTATATTTCGCATGCTGATGCTGATCATGCTGGTCTTAGCGGATACTTCCAAGGAGAGTATGGTTCAAAGGTTTTCATGCATCCAAGCGCCAAGAATATTATAATGGAGGATAATCGTGCGGCGGGTTCAAAAACTCCACTTCTTGAACTTAACCATTATTTCACAGTCCTCGTGAACCATTTCACGGAATGTAAGTTCCCAGAAACCTGGCAAGCCTACAAGACAAAAAAGGAAGGCGAAATTGGAGAGTTCCCAATAATTGACGATTTCAAGGTGGGAGATCTTCACTTTAAAGTTCTTGAAAGTCTTGGGGGTCATATACCAGGGCAGGTTTTCTTTTTATCAGAAGATGCCGGGCTTTTGTTTACTGCAGATTATCTGCTTTATGTGCCTAGTCTAGAAGGTGATGAGAGAAGATTCTTGAATATTCAAAGGTTTCTTATGACAAGTACAAATGCAAATTCAATGTTATTCCATGAAGAGATGCGAAAACTAGAAGAAGTGGCGAAGAAAATCGATGAGAAAACTGATAGGGGCTTGTTAATCTTACCAGGCCATGGGGATTATTATCCTATAAGATTAGCCCCATAAAATATTATTTGATTATCTCTTGGAATGAGAGTAAAACTAGCTATGGGTGGCTTTTTTTTGGGGGATTTTCCAAGTTTTATCCTTTTTTGAACCAGCCTGCTTCTTCCATGGCTTTTAAGGCTATTTTGGTGCTTGTGTCATCGCCTCTTGCCACGCTTATCCCGATGTTTTCTCCGATAGCATCTATTATCCTTGCTATTGTCTTGTGTGTGAATCCTGGGCATAATATTATTGAATGGACCCCCTCCTCGGCTAGTTCCTCGCACACTTTTATTGCCTGGTCATCATCTTTTATTAGGATGCTTGTAAGCTCATATAAGCCTGTTTCGATCTTGCACCTGTCCCTTTGGGGTTTGGCGTCTGGGACATGTGCTATGAATGCTGTCTTAAATTTTTTAGTCATACAATAATATAAAGGGTGAAAATATAATATATATCTTATCAAAATCTTTTGGGGGGTTGCTTAGCCTTGATACATTATAGGTTAGATGTGCCTGATACCGTTAAATGTTCAGTTTGTGGCGGTGTTGCAGTTGAAATTGAGGAAAGTTACCCAGAGGGAGGTTTTATCACGATAACCTATAAGTGTAAGGATTGTGGACATATAGAAAAGAGACAATATGGCAGACCCACCAGTATAATAGACTAAAAAATGGAATATGGGGGCATGGTATGAAAACCGAATATAAAAACATCTCAAAAAAAATGAAAGAAAAACTGGGACTTGAAAGGTCTCCAGTAGCTGTTAAACTCGTACTCCGCGAAGAAGACCTGCCAGAAGGCATTGAAAGGATAAGTGAACCTGCAAGGCATTGTGAAATGGTGATGAGGGCGAGTAGAGGCGAAATCTTCTACGCCCTTGCAGAAGATCAGAAATGTAAAGGCGGAGCCGGTGCCATCGGAGCCGAGGAAATACCGGAAAAAGTTAAAACCGGAGAATTCTACTATGAACTGGGCCGATTTTCAAGTTTCCCAGCCGCAAAAAGAACACTAGACCTAATCCCGAAAATAGACCTAAGATTCTATGCCGTAGTATACGCGCCACTAGAAAAAATAGAATACGACCCAGATGTTATAATAGTGGTCTGTAACCCAGCCCAAGCCCTAAGGATAGTCCAAGCCCTAGTCTATACCAAGGGTGGTAGAGTCAAAGGAGACTTTGCAGGTATACAATCAATCTGTGCAGATGCAGTCGCAGGACCATACATGAGAGGCGAAGCCAACATAACCCTAGCCTGCAGCGGATCAAGACAATACTCCGACATAAAAGAAGACGAACTCATAATAGGTCTAACAGCCGAAAACATAGACTGCATAATAGAAGCACTAGAAGAAATGGCATAAAGGGTGAAAATAGACATGGCCGAAATAACTGAAGTATTAGATGAAGCACGTGACTTGGCCGAGAAGATAAAAAAGTATAGGAGCGAGGCTAAAGGCGAGATTATAGCCTGTTGGGTCTATGATGTCCTACTTTCAATGGAAAAGTTGGCCGAGATCGTTGAGGAATTACAGGATAGGGTTGATTTGCTTGAGGAGGAGCTAGAAGGTAAGAAATTCTAGTTCCCAGATTTTATTTTTAGATAATGATCATAGGTATTTAAATTTACCAGCTCTATTTCATTTTCCGGTTTTACTGCATATAATTTTATGTTATTTTTTAGCATCTTCCAAAGTAGTGGGTTAATATTACCCTTGTATGATGGCAGATATTCTAGTAGTAGTTTTTTATGGGCTGCGAATGGCATTCCAAGGCCTTTAGGATTATCTAAGCGGCCGAAAACGCCTCTACCCATAATAGAGATGGTTTTATAACCTTTCAGGTTTCCTATGATTTTTTTGTAGGTTTTTGGGGTTACTGTGGGCTGATCCCCGGCAACGCAAAGACAAATCCCGCCTTTAGCATTTTTTATTCCATTTAGGAGGGAACCAGTCAAGGGAATCCTAAAGTTTGGGTTTTCCACGATCTTAACATCCATATCTGAGATTTTCGGGATTATCTCATCCTTTTGACAGCCCACAACGACTATGCACTCATCCACACCAGCTTTAAGAACATTATTTATAGTTTTTTCAATAACAGTCTCATCATTTAACCTGAGCAAGAGTTTATGGACTGGTCTAAAACCCCTCCTTCTCATATCAGCTTTCATCCTTTCCCCTTTACCAGCCGCTGTTATAATCCCTGAAATCATACCATTTTCACGCCGGCACCAATCTGTAGATCTTAGCATGTATTATCATACCAGGTCCTGAACCTTCAGTCCACATGATTATCATTATGGGATAGTTACCATCATTGTATACTTTAACGTCTGTTGCCGGGTCATAGCCATACATTAGGGCGAAGTATCCCCAGGTTATGCCTGAAGGTGTTGGCAATCCTGCTTCTGCCACAGCATCTCTAAGTGCTCTTGCTGGAGGACAAGTACCATGTGAAGCATATCCACCAGGAGCCTCAGGATCCCCTGATGACGTGAACTGCACAGTCTCCTTTCCCGGCGAAATCGCCCCTGGCGGTACTATCGTCCCATTCCAAGCCCTTACGAACTCTCTTGCATTATATTCTCTGCTTATATCCCCATATTCTGGGTATGACTCGAGTTGGCTTGTGGCTGTTGCAACCTCCTCCATTTTATAATTGTGCATATAGGCCATGATTGGTGAACCTGAGGGATATTCCATCATGTATTTTTTTGTTTGTTCACCGAAAAATTTCACTATATCTTCTGGTGGCACTTCTCTTCTGCCGTCGCTGAAATTGGATAGTGAGAAGTCTATGGGTATCTTGTCTCCTATCTTGGCTTCTTTGTACCATTCTTTGATTTTTGTTGCGTTAACATACTCTGATATGTTGTTTATCTGGTCTGGTTTCAAGGTTTTTATGGTTTTGTTATTTTCTATGATGGCAATACCATCCTTTGTTTTAACTGCATAGGTGTAAGGTGTCTTGTAGGCCCATATGAAGTTTGCTGGTGGTTGTACAACTAGTTTATTTTCTTTTGTTGTTATCATCCCTGGGCCTTCGAATTTTTGGGCTCGTCCATCTGCTTCTATGCCTTCTGTTATGTCTTTGATTGGTGTCATTATGGTTCCGGTGAGTAGTCCATAGATTGCTGGGATGATCTGTCCTTCTTGGAGGTTTTCTATAAGGTAGTCTGGGTGTGTGATCAGGGGTTCTTTTCTTACTTTGGTGAGGTCTACTACTTGTGTTTCTGCCATTACTGTGCTTCCTATTGGCATGCTACTTATTTCTGCCGGATTTTGTGTTGGAGTATTAGATGAGATGTAGTAGTCTATTGGAGCCATTATAATTATTATGAGTATTAGTGGGATTATTATCCTATGTAAATATTTTTTTGGCATATCTGTAGCCTCCTTCCCCTATTATTAGGAGCGTGTCATTTTTATCGGCGTGTTCTAGGCCTTTTTGGATGGCTTCTTTCACTTGTTTTTGGCTGGCTCCTAGGGTTCCTTGTTTTATTTTTTCTTTGCTTGATTTTATATGTATGGTTTCTGATTTTATATGTTTTGATGCTTTTCTTGCCTGGTATGATGCTGGTATTATGAGGTCTGCGTTTGAGAGTATCTCTGCTATTTCCTTGTCGCCTTCCATCCCGCTTTCGGATGATATGGTGTTTATTATGATGATTTTGCCCTTTGTATCTTTTTTCACGAGTTGTAGTATTGCTTTGACACCAGCAGGGTTGTGGGCATAATCTATGATTATCCTTGGTTTTTCTTTTATTATCTCATATCTTCCTTCAGTGCCTTGGAATGATTCTATGCCTTTTATGATATGTTCTGGTTTTATGCCTAGTATCGTGGCTGCGCTTGCTGCTGCAAGACTATTATATACATTGAATAGGCCTTTGATTTTGGGGTTTATTTTAGCTTTTTTTGATCCTATTTTTATTGTGTAGCTGTTTTCTTTAACATGGATGGCTTTGATGTCTGGTTTTGGTCTTTTGTATCCGCATGTGCAATGGTAGTCTCCAAGGTGTCCGAGGAACCTTTTCTTGTATTTTAATGGTCTGTTGCAGTATGGACATTCTCTTTCCTCTGGGAAAATTTCGAAGTTGGATTCTAGGGTTTCTATGCCATAGAATGTTATTTTTTCCCTTGGCAGGTTTTCTGCGAAACTTGCGACTATGGGGTCGTCTGCATTTAATATGATATGCTGGGCAACATCTAGGATTTCCTTTTTGCATTCTATGTAGTTTGGGAATTCTCTTGGTGGCAGATGATCCCTTGAAATGTTCGTTATAATGGCTATTTTAACTTCACTGTCTTCCGCAGCCCTTTTTATCTCCCCGGGTCTTCCGAAGGTTCCTATTTCAACTACTGCTATGTCCCCTTCTAATCTGGCTTGTAGGGCTGGTATAAATTCTGTGTTTCCTTGGATGTTAAGATAATGTTCAGGGACCTTGTATCCTGCAACCTTTAGGATGTTTTTTAGGATGTTTGTTGTTGTGGTTTTGCCATTGGTTCCTGTGACACCTACAACAGGCTTCCCAACCCTAAAAGATGCTAAGATATCTTCAACTGTTATGATCTTCTTGCCTTTTATAAGCTTTAAGATTTCCTCATTTTCTAGTAGGCTTGGTGCTACTGCTATGCTGTCAGCTTCTCTTATTAGCTTGAAATTATGGCTTCCAAGGTCTAGTTTAATGTTCTCGGCCTCAAAAACCTTACTTAGGGGTGTTTCATTACAAGTGTCCGATATTGTTACTTTGGCTTTTTTTGCAAGTATTCTGGCCATTAGGCTTCCTACTGTCCCGCATCCGCCAAGAACAACTATGTTCTCCATTCTAGCTTCTCCTTGTATTCTTTTATCGCTTTTTTCATGTCTTTTTTAACGTTTTTGTAGGCGTTAACGACACCTGGTCCCATGTGTATTATCATGTCTCCTTTTTTTGCATTATACAAGCCTGTTTTGATGGATTCATATACGCTGCCAGTTATTATGGTTTCTGTGCTTTCAGCCCCTTTTGCAACTTCCTCTGCCGCTTTCCAGTCTATTTCTTCTATTGTTTCGTTTTTCGCGCTTACAATGAGCAGATCAGCCACCTTTGCAAGTGTCCTTCCAATCTTGAATTTGTCACGGACTGTTAGGGTGTCCGGGTTGTCAAGGCTTATTATAAGCCTCCCATTAAATTCAAGACCCTCAAAAAGTTTTTCCATGCTCTCTGGGTTGTGGGCGGCGTCCATGTAAACTTTAACCCCATCTATCTCATCTATAACCTCGAAACGCCCCCTTATACCCCTAAATTCACCTATCCGCCCCCTTAGATAATCCATGTCAAAACCTAATATGAGTCCTGTTGTAATCGCTGCAAGGGCATTTTCAACATTAAATATACCAGGGACATTGAGCCTGATCTTACTAGTGAATGGTCCTATGCATCTTCGTTTAAAGTCTTTGCATGTGCATCCTAGACTTCCACAATTTTCACAGACCAGCGTGGGTATACTCCCAACCTTCAAGGTGAACTCTGACCCACTAAGACCATCCAATCTAATATTTTCAGCTCTAACATCAACTTTCAAAGATCTTGTAGTATATTTTTTCCCCTGGAATTCTATTTCTCTCCCCTTACCTAAACTGTAGATGATGTGAGTCGATTCAAGCCCATCTAAAAGATTGTTTATTATAGGATCATCACCATTAACTATAAGTATCCCCTTTTCATTGATAAGATCCTTAATCAAAAAGTTGCGTTGTATATAATCATCATAGTCTTTGAATTCGTCAAGATGATCCGGGGTTAAAGTTGTTATGACACCAGCACATAATTCAAGGCCTTGCGTCATCCTTATGGTTCCATGTGGCAGTTCAAAGACTGCGAACTCACCACCCTCTATCCTATTCTCTATTAGCAAGTCTACTAAACCTTCAATTACAAGAGAATCCTGTAATGAGGAGAACGAAATCGTTGGATGCCTTCCCTCTATGATATGCTTTATCATATTTGTAGTTGTTGTTTTACCATCGGTACCCGCCACCCCAACCATCGGAATCTTAATGAAAGAGTTTAGCATCCTCCCAATCATTGAAGGTGTTATAAAATCCTTTTTACCTGCTTTCTCTATTAACTTGTATATTATTGAATCTCTTGGGACGTTTGGCGATACAAAAATAGAATCTGCCCAGATCACATCCTCTAACTCGTGCCCGCCAAACTTGAATTTCACACCATTCTCTCGCATCTTTTTTATCCTTTCCCTGGCCTTTAGGGGCAACTCCTGGAAATTTTTGATTTCTGTAACTAGGACTTCGTTGCCAAGATAGTGTAGTAGTTTTGCGGCTGGTCTTCCCGCGTTCCCTGCTCCAACCACTAGAATCTTCTTCATTCTCTCCACCCTTCTATTTTATCCTGAATTTCTATGATCTTATCCTGCCCATTACCACCTATAAATATCCTATGATATTCTCCAATAAACCTTTCTAGCAATTTTAGGATCTCATCTGTGTCTTTTGCTATGAGTATCTTTGATGGCAGATTTTTCGCATATTCTAGGGCTATATCGGTCGTGTCCTCAAGGCCCGGGAATAGTATGAGGGTCTCTGGGGGTTTTTCGGCTATTTCTTGTATTGTTTCGAATCTCCATTTTTCATCTTTTCTTGGCGTGCCCAGGAAGATAATCTCAAAATCAGTTTCTTTTAGTATGCTTTTCATGGCTGAGGGATTATCAGCTTTCCCTATGATTATATTAGTATTGTTAAATTTATATTTTTGCACACGTCCCCTTGGGGGTTTGAAATCTTCTAGGGCAGAATCTATTATCTTTTTTGGCGCTCCTAGTATCTTAGCTGCTTTTGCAGCGGCTCCCGCATTCAATCTGTTGAATTCCCCGAATAATCTTAGTTTGCCATTGTATGACTTGTATAGTATTGTTTTTGGTGTTTTTAGTTGGAGTGATAGTGGGTCTTTTTGGTTGAGTAGAACCGTTTTATTTTTTATGAATTTTTCAAGGCTTTTTTTATAATTTTTGATGGTTTTGTGGTGGTTCATGTGGTCTCGGCCTATGTTGGTTAGGATTACTAGGTTTGGTTTGAGGCATTGGTCTGCGAATTCTAGTGTCATGTCGCATATTTCAACGATTATGATGTCGTATTTGTTTTCTTTGGCTTGGAGTATGAGTTCTGTGTAACCTTCAAAGCCGCCGCCGGCGTTACCTCCTACTAGTACGCGTTTACCCCATTTTTTGAGTATTTTTGCCAGCATTAGGGTTGTTGTGGTTTTGCCATTGGTTCCTGTGATGCCTATAGTGTATATTTTTTTGTGGTCTTCTATGATGTTGCAGAGTAGTTTGTTTTTTACTTTTTCTTTGATTGGTGTGTTGTAGAGGCTTGGGCTTAGCATGACAGCGTCGCATGCTCTTATTTTTCCCATGTCATGGAAGCCCAAGTCTACTTCAATATTTTCTAGGCCCTCCAAATTTAGGTTGGTGTTGATGTCAGTGGCGTATACTTCGTATCCACGCCTTCTAAGTGATTTAACGGCTTTTCTGCCTTCTACGCCTAATCCTATCACTGCGAATTTCATAATGGGACACCAGAATAAGGGTTACAATCAAGAAGATTTTTTTTTATCCTGTTTGGATTGTTGAGATTCCGCCATTTTTTTCTACTGTGAATGTGTGGTCTGCGAGGTTTTCTAGTTCTTCTTCATGGGATACTATTATTATCTGTGAGCATTCTAATTCATCTAATATTTCTCTGAATTTTAGGAGTTGTTCTTTGCTAAATCCGTCTGTTGGCTCGTCTAGTATGAGTATGTCTGATTTTATTGAGGAGTGTCTTTGAATGATGGTGTTTAGTGCTAGTCTGTATGCTAGTGCTACGCTTGTTTTTTCTCCTCCACTGAGGTGCTCTATGTCTTGTTCGTAGCCTCCCTGTTCTATGATGGGTGTGAAGTTTTCGTCTATTCTCACTGTTTTTTCATTGTCTTCTACGAGTTTTTGGAACCAGCGTTGGAAGTGGCTGTTGAATTCCTGGTTCATTTGTAGCATTACATGGGTTTCGATATCATATAGTGTTGGTATGAAGTATTCTTTGAGCCATTTAACATACTCTTTTAGTCTTTTTATGGATCTTTTTATCTTTTCTTTTTCTTTTATCTGTTCTTCCAATTCTCTGATTTCTTTTTTTATCCGTTTGAGCGCTCCAAGGTTTCTTTGGCGTTCATTTTCACATTCTCTTATCCTTTCCATGATTTGGTCTAGTTTGTTCTGGGTTTGGTCTCTTTTTTCTTTTATTTTATCTTTTTTCTCTAGTATTTTGTCTAGTTTTTTGATTTTTTCCTTTGCGGATTCTATTTGGTTTGTTTTTTCCTTTATGATTTTTTTGTTTTCCTGGTATTCCATGTTTTGGGTTGGTTTTAGTTTCCTGATCATTTCTTGATGTGATCTTATGGAGGCTTTTATGTTGGCTATTTCCTCTTTCAATCTATCTCTCTTACCCTCTAATCCACCCTCTTCGGTTTTAAGCCGTTCCATCTCATCCTGTATGCCTGATTTCGCTCTTATGCTCTCTTCTAGGCTTTTTATCATCCTTTTTATATTTTTTGTTTTTTCTTGGATTTTTTCTATCGCTTTATTATTTTTTTGGCAGGTTTGTTCCTTGTCTTCTAGTTTTTCTTTGAGGTTTTCTAGTTCCCTTTTGGCGTTTTCGTATTCTCTTATTTCTTCTTTGAGCTTCTTTTTTTCTTTTATTTTTCTCTCGTATTCTTTTTTTGTCTTTTCAAGTTCTTTTTTCTGCTCTTGTTTTTCTTTGAGTTTCTTTTTGATCTTGGATGGGTTGACTGGGGCTCCGCATGTTGGACAAGTTTTTTCTTCTTTTATTGAGGAGTAGTCATTTATCTTAGCGTTGATTTCCCCTATTTTTTTCTCTGTTATCCCTATTTTTTCCCTGTATTTTTCTATGATTTCTTCGACTTCTGTTAGGCTTTGAGCGGATGGTTTTTTAATCCTTTCCAGGCTTTTGATTTTTTTGGTGATCGTGGATTGTTCCTTTTTGATTCTTTCGTTGTCTTTTTGGATTTCTTGGAGTCTTTCTAGGTGCTCTTGCTTTTGTTTTTTCAGGTTGTCTAATTGGTTTTTGCCTAGTAGTATGCTCTCATAGTCTTCTTGTATGTTCTCTATTCCCCTTTTTATAATTTCTAGGGATTCTTCTACCCTTTTTAGTCTCTTTTCTTGTTTTGATTTTTCTTTTTCCTTTTCCTCTTTTTCTAGAATGTGTCTTCTGTATTCTTCCTCTATCCTCTCATTTTTCTTCTTGGCTTCTTCTATCTGCTCCCCTATAATATCAATTTTCTCTATCAGACTTTTTTTCTTGTTTTCAGCATATTTGACCTTTTCATATTTCATTTCTAGCTCTTTGAGGTTGTATTCTACAAGTTTTCTCTTCTCTTCTAGTTTTTCCTTCTCATCTTCTATTTTTCCGATTAAAAGCTCATACCTTTGCATTTCATCTTCACTGTCATCTTTCTTATCCTTTAATTTTTGCAGGTCGTGTATTCTCTCCTTGAGTTCATCAGCCCTTTTTACAATCCTAGCCGCCACCATACTAGCGTTATTTATGGCTATCTTATAACCTTCCAATTTTAGAGCCTTTCTAATAGTTTTAAGCCGATCTTCAGGGTTCATGTTTATTATATTTTTCATCTCCTCTTGTGGGGTGAAAACAGCATACCTGTAAATGCGGCTTTTTGCACGCGGATTCAAAGGCTCATTATACTCTAATTTCTTAAGTATCTCATCCTTCATCTCTGTTGGTCTCAAGTTCATCCTACCATTCTCTGTCTCAATATAACATTCATCCTGGCTTATACTCCCATCAGTCCTTCTAAGACTCCTATAACTAGTGTAGGTTTCACCATCCACTTGGAATGTTAAGGACACATAACCCCTATTCGAACCCAGACGGAGCAGACCAGCCCCTCGTTGACCGCCAAGACCAAAAAGGGCGAACTCAACCGCTAAGAGTAGTGTTGTCTTACCAGAGCCGATATCACCCTTAATAAATGTGACACCAGTAGAAAAGTCTATCCTCGCCTCCCTATAACTTCGAATATTTTTAAGTTCCAAAGATTTGATGATCATAAAAGATCACCTAGGGACTTATCAAGTGACAATACACGAAGAGCATCACGAAACATCCCATCCTCATAATCTATTCTGCGCTCATTAGGTTCCTTATCCCGCTTCAAAACATCCAAAAGTTCCTTGGCAACATCAACATCACACTCTCTGAGAACATCCAAGTTTTCCCTGTTCTCCTTGAAAAGACTCTCTTCAATCTTTGAAGCATCCTGATCAAACCTAACCCTTATCCGACGTCTTTCACGGCGCTTGAGGCCATGCCGGTTTATGTTAACATGTAAAGCTCCCATCTCCATGAGCAGATTCCTTATCCTTAAAGGGTCTATATCGGCTGTTTTACCTGATGAAAGCTCCCCCAAAATCTTCACCATAACGAGTTTATCCTCAACATCATAAACTTGTAGCTTGGAAATTATATCATCCATAGCCTCCTGGGAACCTTTACCTGTAACATCATATTCAAAATAGGCATATTTAACAAAATCCAATGGCATAAAATTCGTACTCTGGATAGTATCATCAAATTCTATAATATAAAATCCCCGCTGTTTGCCATTGGCATTTGCTTCAAGATCAGTTGCATATGATCCAAACAATGGCCCAGGATAGACTATCAGACCATAATCTTCTTCATATTTTTCTATCCTCTCATGTAGGTGACCCCCTGCATAATAATCAAAGCCTTGGGGGAAAAGGTTTAATGGGATGGATTCCACCTCTGAAAGATGTGCTGGTTTAAATTCTGTTATGGCACTATGAAAAAGGAATATCTTAAACCCTTCCTCGGCTTCTAATGGGCCCCTGTCAAGGTATCTGAACTGTTCTATTTCCATGCTCATTCTACGGGCTGATATACCTGTAAGTTTCGCCCCGGTCACCGGGTCTGCGGTAAAATCAAGAGTATACCCTTTTTCTTCTCGGCGGATCTTGTCCACCCTTTTTAGTAAACCCGCGCTTTCAAACACGTCGATCATTGATGTTCTGGTTGGACTGTAATCATGACTCCCATAACATACATATACTGGTATTTTAGCCTCTTTGAGACCTTTTAATATTTTAGCGACTTCCTTGACAACTTCCATATTGGGTATGTTAGAATGGAATAGATCCCCTGATATTAGGATAAAATCAACCTTTGAATCGATGGACCTCTTGATGGCCCTTTCAAAACTTTCAATTTCTAGCCTTTTAAGTTCTGTGTATCTATGCGCCCCAAGGTGACAGTCTGCTAAATGAGCGAATCTATACATAATCTGCACCTCTTATAGGTCCTCTGGAGATAGGAGTGGAGGTTTCTTCTTCGTTTCGCTTATTTTGTCTTTGACATGTTCTTCGAAGAGCGGTATTTTGACGGGTACTGCGAATTTTGTGAATATGCTAGTCACTATAGCCTCTCCCCTGTCAAGACTTGCTATTGCCCGGTTATCATCTGATAAGTCTTGTGATGCGCTTGCTATGATCTCGGCCCTTTCCTGTGACATCTCATTTCCCAGGATTATCTTTGTGTTCATATTCGCAAGTATTGTCCTGGGGATTAAAGTTACAAGTTGTGTTATGGCCACGAGTCCAATGTTGAATTTCCGGCCTTCTCTTGCTATTGTACTGTAAATGTTATGGCCTTGTCTTTCTATGACTTCTTTGCCGAGGACTCTTGGGGCTTCTTCGATCACTATACCGATTATGGGTTTCTCTTCTAATTTCCCTTCTGCTTTGTACTTCTGGTATTTGTTGAATAATGCTCCGACGATTATGCTGCCTACTAGTAATTCTGCTTCGCCCATAAGCCGTGAGGTGTCTATTATAACGATTTCACCATTTTCTAGGGATTTTATAATATCTTTGATGGTTGAATCCCCAGCGTCTGTTGTGAACACACCTCCACGAGATTCTAATCGGTCTTCTTCTTTGTAAATGCCGAGTATGTTATCGAATTTTCTCTGAAGGACGCTGATCGTGCTGGGACTTACCTTTTCCTTGGTTCCTTCCTGGTTCTCGTTTTCTTCTATTATAATTTTTTGTATCCAGTTCTCTTCGAACTTGTTATGGTAAAGTTTTATTGCATCCTTTTGTGCGCTTGTAAATTCGACTATACCATCAAAATGTTCTGGTCTTATGGATTTAAGGTTTATGTTAAGGGAATATGCCATGCCTTCAACCTTTGAAGTCTCAGGAGTATAATATCTAAGTTTTTCTTGGTTTGGATGGTTCTTTAGTCCTGTTTCGTTTCTGCCATAGTATTCGTCGTGTGGGTCGAGGACTAGCATGCCTATGTTTTCTATGTTCATGATTTCCCAGAGCATGACCTTGACTAGGTTGCTTTTTCCTCTTCCTGTTGTTGCTGGTATTAGGATATGGTGTGGTATTGCTTCTTTGGCATCAACGTGTATTTTTGTTTTAAGTTCTTTGGAGCCGCTTCTCACATTACCAAGGTAGAGTGGGTTTTCTATTTTTTCTTTCATTAGGAAGTTGAGGTCGTCGTCTTTTATGCGTCTTATGCGGTTGAAGAAGCCTGGGAGGGTTTTGGGTAATTGTGGTTCATCGTCTTGTATTTGGAGTATGGTTTTGGCTTCTGCAATTATATAGTTTCTAAGTTTTTCATCTAGGAATTCCATGTGTGAGCCGTGACCTTCAAGTTGTAGTCCTGAGGCGAGTTCCCTCATGATCTGGGGTATCTGTGAATGATAAACCAGATCTTTTACTTGTAGGATGCTGTAGCTGTTATCATCCTCTTCCGCGACTAACAGGTCTCCTAATTCTATTTTTGAACCGCTTTTTTCTCTTATGAAGATCTTTGAGGTTTCTCCTCCTATGATTTGTCCTATGGGATCCATCAAACCCCCCTATAATGTGTATTTTTAATTTTTGCTTATATTTGCTATCATGTTTAATTTTTCATGGGCGTCAACTGCCCTTATATGTGCTTTCAAATCTTCTAGGATATCCTCTGATAGTCCTGAGAGTATCCTTGTTTTATATAATTGTACTTCGTCCATGCGCACTCTTGCGTTAAGGTCGGCGTCTATTAAACCGTAGGGGTAGCCTGGGAATGTTGGGTCAATGGCGTTTTCTCCAATGGCAGATATTACCTCGACTTCGTCATCATCTCCCTTGAGGAGGTCTAGGCGGAAAATATATTCTGTGAGTTTGTGTAATTTAACAACAAGGATTCTTAAGCCTGGAAGCTCCTTTCCATCCGCCCCTTTATCTACTATGGGATGACACCACCTATCATATTTATTGTCTTTGGCAAACTTTTTAATGGAGGCTATTAGGGAGTTTCCTGTGGTGGTGGGGAGTGTGGATGTTTTTGAAAGGCCTGCGAGGTTAACACCCTTTTTGTGGGCGGTTTCCATTACTTTGTGCAAGTATTTGTTTTCTCCTTCAAATGATGCTTTAAGTGAACCATCCCTTACTAGTATGTCACCATCATCAAGCTCTTCTTCTATTATGCTTGTGCTGAAGCTCCATTCTGCAAATCTGCGGGCTACAGAGAACATTCTACTCCGCTGATAGAAATCTGGGGGTCCTGGGAGCGTGAATGTAAGATCTTCTTCTCTTGGAAGGTATTTTGCATGCTCTTCTGAGAGTGGGAATATCTTCACTTTACCTATCGGTGCATCTTCCAACTCATGGACATTGAAATAAGAGAGGAACTCTATCTTCTCAGGTATCCTTGAAGATGGTTTTCTGCGTTCTCTGCCCTTAAAAAGGTTGAAGTATACTCTGTTTACTTGTAATGAGAATCTTGGAGCCTCTAATATGGTGTTATTCCCGCCGTCGACAAAGGCCATAAGACGCGGTTCAACATCCCTAAGAGGTTTGAAATAGGCCTTGTTAAAATCGTAAATCTTATAATCCCCGGATCGGAAGTATGGTCTGCCTATATCCTTTTTAACCTCTTTTTCAAGGGTTTTAATTATCCTTTCCAAGACCCCCAATATTATAAATCCTCCGTGGGTTTTATTCTTTTTTCTCTGCGATAACAGCAGTCCCATATGCTAATAGTTCCTGCATTATATTGGAAATGGAATCAGAGTCGAACCTTGTACTTATAACAGCATTGGCTCCAAGTTCCCTTGCATGACTTATCATACGATCAATGGCTTCTTGACGTGCATGTTCCATCATGGTAACATATTCTTTGATCTCACCCCCACCAATAGACCTTAAATTGGCGGTTATCTGGCCTCCGAGTCCTCTGCTTCTTACTGTAAGACCATAAACTAAGCCAATGGTTTTAACAACATCATATCCAGGGATATAATTTGAGGTTACAACAATAAAATCCCCAGATACGATTGGAGCCTCTGGAGCCGCCATCTTCTCCTCCACAACCTTCTCTTCGAGTTTTGTGCCGCATTCCTCGCAGAAATTAGCTCCTGGCCCGTATTCCCTGCCACATGTCGGACAGTATTTGGTAGGTGCCTCTGTTCCCGGTCTTGGAGGGGTTGAAGGTTCAACCTCCCCTCTTCTTCTTTTTTCTTCCAATCTTCTTTTCATCTCTTCTGTAGATACCATATCAACCACCCCCACATTTTCTCTCGATCAGATTCTTAAAAAACCCCCGATATTAGTAGAATGAGCCATCCAAGATCTTCCACATCCCCTAATATCCTTTTTTTATGGTATGGGGGTTCCTGGTGTTTTATTCCAAGGAGTTCATAATGCCACCTTGGGGGTAATATGCCCTCATTTCAAAAGGTAGATTTTCAAACTATTTAACTTCTTCGGGGGGTGTGAACACAGTTAATTGTAATGTTAGTTCACCTATAATGAGATTAGGATGATGGCATCTATGTATAGAATCATTGTAGAAAGATTATTAGATCATTTTTTCTTTAAGATACGGTTAAATATTAGATCTTGCTAGAAATGTTATCCTATGAGGCTTCGAAGGGCTCTCACATTATTTGATGTTGTGAACCTTGTCATTGGAACTATAGTCGGCGCCGATATTTATATAGTGGCTGCTGTCGGCGCCGGAACCCTTGGACCTGCATCCATTTTATCATGGCTTATAGCAGGGTTCATGGCGATTATAATAGCACTTGTATTTGCAGAGGCCTCATCCTTACTACCTAGGGTTGGGGGTCCTTATGCTTATGCTAAACATGTTTTCGGGGATTTTTTAGGTTTTGTTGTGGGTTGGTCTCTTTGGGTTTCGTCTTGGGTGGCTATAGCGGTTTTCCCAGTTGCATTTGTTTCATATTTGCTCCATTTTATTGCCTTGGATCCTATCATACAAGGCTTTGTTAAGGTTGTTTTCATAGTTTCTTTAACTATGATAAATTATAAGGGTGTGAAGTTGGCTGGTAAGGTTAATGATGCTTTAACTGTTTTGAAGCTCGCCCCACTTTTTATTTTTGCCATTGCGGGTTTGATCTATTTTTTCATGGAACCAGGCGTCCTAGTATCTAATTATGTGCCATTCGCACCCTATGGTTTCGGGGGTTTGGGTAGTGTTGTTGTTCTTGTTTTCTGGGCATATGTAGGTTTTGAACTTGTAACAGTACCATCTGATGAGGTTATAGACCCTGAGAAGACCATACCAAAGGCTATAATCCTTGGGATGGTATTTATCATGTTATTTTATCTTATCACGAATTTTGTTATATTAGGTGTTGTACCATCAAAGCTGCTTGCAAACAGTAGCGCGCCACTGGCACTTGCAGGTTACATGCTACTAGGATCCTCAGGGGCTATGATAATGACCCTAGGAGCCCTATTCTCAATATCGGGTTCTGAGGAGGCGGGTATACTCTCCACTGCCAGGATATTGTATGCTATGGCCTCTGATGGGCTTCTCCCAAGGATATTCGCCTCGGTGCATCCAAGGTATAAGACGCCCTATGTAAGTTTGGTTTTCCAGAACTTAACAGCTCTTCTAGCAGCACTTCTTGGAACCGCCACACAACTTATAAGTATTTCGGTGTTCACCCTACTATTCTGTTATATTTTAACTTGCATCTCATTACCATTACTTAAAAAAAGTAGGATCTCTGTTAAGGCTATCCTAGGATTTTTGATTTGTGTCTATCTTATGATTAACTGTTCTATTGATTCTATCATCTGGGGTTTGATTTTAACCTTTATTGGAATCCCATTATATCTTAGGCATGCAACCCATCAAACCGACATTTATGTGAAGAGGCTGGCAAGACAATTACAAGATGCTATATTGGCTAGGAGGGAGAGAAGGTTTCTTGCAAGGTTTCTAAGGTCAATGCTAAACCTTATAATGAAACTGAAAAAATAACATTAAGGGGGGATATTCTTCTTATTTTAGAAATTTTCTGATTTCCTTTAGGTTCCTCGTGTTTATTATGTCTTTGGGTGTGGCCCATCCTCTTCTTGCTGTTTTAACACCCCATTTTATGTTGTGTAGGTCTGTGAGTCTGTGAGCGTCACTGTTTATTGCGAGTTTGCATCCGTATTCTATGGCCCTTTTTATGTAAATGTCTCTGATGTCTAGGCGGATTGGGTTGGCGTTTATTTCGAGTATTGTGCCTGTTTTGGCTGCTTCTTCGAATATTCTGTCGAGGTTTAGGGGGTATTCGTCTCTTTTGAATAGTTTTCTTCCGGTGGGGTGTCCTATGATATGTACATGTTTGTTTTCTATGGCTGCGATTATTCTTTCTGTCATGTCTTCCCTTCCGGGTGAGTGTATGCTTGCTATTACAATGTCTAGTTTTGTTAGTATGTCATCTGGGATGTCTAGGCGGCCGTCTAATCTTATGTTGGCTTCTATACCCTTGAGGATCTGTGTTTTAAGGTTTAGTTTGTCTATTTCTTCTATTTGTCTTTGGAGTTTTTCCTCGTTGAGGCCTCCTGTGATTTTTAGGGAGCTGCTGTGGTCTGTGATTGCTATATATTCGTATTGTAGGTTTTGGGCGGCTTTTGCAATGTCTTTTATGGTTTCGGTGCCGTCGCTCCATATGGTGTGGATGTGGAGATCTCCTTTGATTTGGTTTTCTTTTATGAGTTTTGGGAGTTTTCCCTGGGCTGCGGCTTCTATTTCTCCGTTGTTTTCTCGAAGTTCTGGTTGGATGTATTCTAGTCCTAGGGTTTTGAAGATTTCTTTTTCTGTTTTTGATGCTATTTTTTTCTTGTTTTTGTATAGTCCGTATTCGTTTAGTTTCATTGATTTTGACTGTGCTAGTTTTCGAAGTTCTATGTTGAATTCCATTGATCCTGTGAAGTATAGTAGGGCTGCGCCGAATTCTTCTTTCTTGAAGGTGCGTAGTTCACATTCAACTCCATCTTCTAGACGTATTATGGCCTTCTTGGGGCCTTTGGCTATTGTTTCATTGGCTATTTTTAGGGATGTGAAGTGTTCTATGATTTTTTCTGGGTTTTGTGTTATTGTGAGTAGGTCTATGTCTCCTATTGTTTCTTTTCCTCTTCTTATGGATCCGGCTATTTCTACTTTTTCTGTTTTTGGGTGTTCTTCTAGTATGGATTTTATGTATTGTGCTATGGGTTCTATGTAGGCTATTGGTTTTCTTCCCAGTGTTGATTGGACGAATTTGATGCTTTGGAGTATTCTTTTTTCTTTTTTTTCTCCTATTCCTTTTATTTTTTGGAGGTTGCCTTTTTTGGCGTGGTATTCTAGGTCTTCTAGGTTTTGGATTTTGAGTTTTTCATAGAGTGTTTTTATTGTTTTGGGGCCTATTCCTTCTATTGCGAGTAGGCTGTCCATGTCTATGGGGTATTCTTTTTCTAGTTTTTCTAGGTAGGATAGTTTGCCTGTTTTTAGTATTTCTTCTATTTTTTCTGCTATGTTTTCCCCTATTCCTGGCAGTTCTGTTAGTTTTCTTTTTTTGGCGTATTCTTTTATGTCTATTGGTAATAGTTGGATTGTGTGGGCTGCTTTTCTGTAGGCTTTAACTTTGAATGTTTCTTCTTCCATTTCTAGGAAGTCAGCTACCCTGTTCAGGATTTTAGCGACTAGTGCGTTTTTCATAGTCCCACATCGGGAAGAATAAAAGTTTAAAGGTTTATGGCTTTCACTATTTCTGTTATCTTTTCCTGGATGTTCGTGGCGTCTTCTACTATTGTCCCTGTTACTATTATGTCTGCTCCGGCTTTGGCTGCTCTTCTAGCGTCTTTTTCTGTTCTTATACCGCCGCCTACTATGAGTGTTAGGTTTGTGGATTTTTTCACCCTTTTTATCATCTTTGCTGGGACTGGTTTTTCGGCTCCTGATCCTGCTTCTAGGTAGAATAGTCTCATGCCGAGTAGTTCTGCTGCCATTGCATAGGCTGCTGCTATGTCTGGTTTGTTTCTTGGGATGAGTTTGGCGTCTCCAACCCATCCTACTGTGCCTCCTGGTTCTATTACAAGGTATCCCATTGGTAGGGGTTCTATGTCCATTTTTTTTATGGTGGGTGCGGCTAGTGCTTGGGCTCCTATTATCCAGTATGGGTTTGTGGAGTTCAGGAGGCTCATGAAGAATATGGCGTCAGCGTATCCTGTGACGCCTGAAATGTTACCAGGGAATAATATTATCGGAACTTTAAGGTTTTCTTTAAGCGTTTTTGCCGTGGCTTCTAGTTCCAGACCGTCTGTTGTGGATCCTCCGAGCATTATACCATCCGATCCTCCTTGGACCGCGGCTTTAGCTATCTTCAGGGCTTCTTGTGGTGTTTGTTCCTCTGGGTCGATTAGGGTGAGGTGGATTTTTCTCTCCTTGAGAATTTTATTAAAGTAATCTTCGACTTTCATCTCAGACCCAAAAAAAAGTAGATTTTTCAGCCTCTCGGATCCTTGGCTTTGAACCTTAAACCTTTATAGCCGCATTTTCTGCATCTTGTAGCGTTTGGCGGGTTTCTAGCATTACATTTGAAGCATATTTTGACGTTGAATATTCTCTCTTCTGCTACTTCGAATTTTGCCATTAATATCACCTTATGAATTCTTCTTGGATTTTTATAACTTCTCGACTGTCTTTGGCTT
Organism: Methanothermobacter sp. MT-2; assembly: GCA_003584625.1. Taxonomy (NCBI): domain Archaea; kingdom Methanobacteriati; phylum Methanobacteriota; class Methanobacteria; order Methanobacteriales; family Methanobacteriaceae; genus Methanothermobacter; species Methanothermobacter sp. MT-2. Next base: position 791,853 of record AP017647.1, read on the forward strand.
TGGAGTATGCCTCTAATAGTTCTCTGTTGAGGTCTAGGAAGTGCGGACCCCATTTGAATGAGGACATTATATTGACTGCTATATCTTTTAATCCGATTATATAAAAGGTTGCTGCGAGGGCTTCTGCAGTGGACAATATTAGGGGTTTGCCATAATTAGTTGGGTTGGCGGCTACAAGATATGGTAGCGCCCTATGATATTTCTTCACTGCGAATATTGACGAAGATCTCCTAACTTCCTTCCATGAGCAGTCTAGGGCCGCCACTCCCCTTTTTAGTATCTGTTCTTTGTCTGTTGGTGATAGTGCTTTTTCTGCGAACGGGTTGAGCACTATGCTACCTGTTGGTATTCTTTTGATACTTGTTACTATTTTAAGTTTTCCCATCCTAGCCAGTTTTAGGCTTGTACATTTTTTCCTGTCACATTCTTCTGCATGATATACGATAATCTTCATGTTTAAAATTGGTTTCTTTCATAGTCCATTATTTGGGGTATTGCAAGTGAGGGGTCGTTTAGCTGGTCGAGGTCATAGTATCTTCCGCCTGATAGCATTGCAAGTTCCATGTTTATGTTGCGGCCTTGTTGGAATTTCCTTTCGAAGTTTATTACTATGGTGTGTATTTCGTTTTTGTTGAGTTCTCTTCCGAGTTCCATGACGTCTTGGATTGGTCTGCCTTTCATGCCGACGTTGGGCATCCCATCACTTAATATGAGCATTACTGGCACGTATTCTTCTTTTTTCTTTTCTTCTTTAAGTATTTCTAGTCCTTTTTTTATTCCGTGGGCCATGGGTGTTGTGCCGCCTACTTTGATGTTGTCTACTTTTTGTTGGAATGATTGGGCTCTTTTGGTTGTGGGTATTATTACTTCCGCTTTTCTTCCTTTGAATCCTATGATGCTTATTTTGTCTTTGTGGCGTTGGGCATCTTGTATTATCTTGTTTAGTATGTTTCTTATCTTGGCTGCTTTTTGGTCTGTGAACATGGATCCGCTTATGTCTACTACTAGTGTTATGGCTGCTCTTGCACCATGTTTTCTTATTTTTTCGCGGAGGTCTTCTGGTTCTATTTTTATGGTGTTTTTTGATTTTAGGGCTGCTGCTCTTAGGGTTGCGTCTATGGCTATGTCTTTTGATTTTCCTTTTAACATTTTGCTTTTAACATATTTTCCTTTTTCTGTTTTTGATTCTACTCTGCTACCGTAGAGTCTCCTGTTTTTTTTCCCTTTGAATTTCATGAGTTTTTTCAAGTCTATTTCAACTTCTTCTTCTTGGGGTGTTCTCTCCTGTGGGTTGGATGTCATTTTCAGGTCCGCTGAGCCTAGGCTTGGTTGTCTGCTCTCCCCAGGACCTTTTTCATCCGGCGGGGGGTTCTCACCCCCAACTGCCTCGCCTTCGATGGCTTCCCCTGCTTCTTCTTGTTCCATTTCCGTTTTAGCCCTTTGTATTTGTCTTTTCACGTCTTGGCGGGCGTAGGATTTTTCTGGTATTCTTTCTCCTAGTACGAGTTCAACTGCTTCTTCAAGGTCTTCTGGCATGACCCGTGTCCTGCCATTGTATGATGCTAGTGTCTTTGCAGTTTTTAGTATGGCTATGTCTGCTCTGTGACCGTCAACGCCCACGTTAACACATATCCTTGCGATGAGTTCTAGGAGTTTCTTGTCTATCTTGACTTTTGGTAGTATTCTTCTTGCTTTTATTATCCTTTTTAGGAGCTGTTCCTGTTCTTTTTCGAATTCTTTCCTGAACTTTTCTGGGTTTTCTTCGAATTTTTCTCTGCGTTCCATGATCTTTACTCTTTCTTTGATGTCCTGGATTGTTTCCACGTTAATGTGTAGGCCTATGCGGTCTGCTAGTTGCGGTCTTAGTTCTCCCTCTGCCGGGTTCATTGTACCAACCAGTATAAACCTGGATGGGTGTGATATTGAGATTCCTTCTCTTTCAACATAGTTTACGCCGTAGGCTGCTGCGTCAAGTAGAACGTCTACAAGGTGGTCGTCTAGGAGGTTTATTTCGTCAACATAGAGTATGTTTCTGTTTGCTTCTGCGAGTATTCCTGGTTCAAGGGCTTTTATACCCTCTTTCAGGGCTTTTTTTATGTCTAGTGATCCGACAACCCTGTCTTCTGTTGATCCTAGTGGTAGTTCCACCACCCTCATCTTTTTCTCTTCAACTTCTATGTCCTTTGATCTGCATAGTTGGCAGAGAGAATCCTCATCCTCAGGGTTGCAATTGAATGGACACCCTTTCACTGTTTTTATGGATGGTAGCAGATCTGCCAAGGCCCTGACTGCTGTTGTCTTACCCGTGCCTTTATCGCCCCTTATCAAAACCCCACCTATGGATGGGTTTATAGCATTTAATATTAGGGCCTTTTTAACCTTTTCTTGTCCTACTATTGCCGTGAATGGGAAAATCAAATTCTTCACTATACTCACCACAAGAAGAAATAATCCCCTTTTCTTATAATCTTATATTTGATAATATCCCCTTTATAAAATTAGTCCCAGCCCTAATCATACCCAAAAGCCATTTTTTAAGACCATAAAAAAAACTATTAATGATAAACGCCAAAAAATATAGGATGAGGTGATTTAAGTTGTGTACTGTAGGGGGGCCCATGGCTGATATAAAAATGAGAAAGATCAAAACCAAACGTTGTAAATGCCTTGATTGTGGTAACGAATTCAAAGGTGTTGGTAAAAGGATCATATGCCCATCATGCCAATCAGATAACATAGAATGCTCCGAATAGGTGATCTTATATGTGTAGTGTAGGGGGGCCCATGGTAGACCTTGACCTTAAAAAGGTCACGAGTCGAAAATGTAAGTGTCTTGATTGTGGTAACGAGTTCAAAGGTGTTGGCAAAAAAGTCAGATGTCCATCATGTCAGTCAGACAACGTAGAATGTTCAGAATAGAAAAAGATGAGATACTCTTCATCAGAGGAGACAATGGCATTATTGGCGTGGCCAAATCAGCCCAGCCAATGAGCATATTCATGGGAACGCCAAAAGAAGAGATTGTGTTATCATTGGATGAGGATGATCTCATAGCCGTCTCGGCATTCGAAACAAGCCCCAGGATAGAAAGGGCCATAAAATGCATGATACACCTCCTAAAAGAGGTGGGAACACCCCTAATTGTATTAGATGAGGGACATCCAACTTCCAAACGCCTTAAAATGGTTGTGTCAGTTGGCGAAACCATAAGATTAGACTGCAATATAACCCCTGGCACGCACCCAGAACAAGATCTGCTCTGCTCAGCCCCCGAACTATCAGGCACGATCATAAAAGCAGCGAAAGACGGTATAATAATCGAAGGAGAAGCTAAAAAAACAAAAATAGAAAAACTACTATAACCTCTCCACACACCCTATTTCCACAAACCCCCATAGAACTTATATTCACTAATACCAAACATTCTATTATGATAAACTTTTATCAATTATTCGGCCAACTCATATTCATTGGGATAGTAAGCCTACTAACCCTACTTTTGATTAGTCTATTCCTTGGAAGAATACTATTAAGTAATAATCGTGTAATATTCCCCAGACTACTCCTCTTAACATTAGACTTATTCTATGGTCCTTTTAAGCGTTTCGCATCCATATTCGGGCTTAATGAGAGTATAGTGGATCAGATTGGAGTAGAGGTCAGAAACAAGGTTAACGAGGAAAAATTCAAAAACATACCAGCAAAAGACAAACTCCTAATCCTACCACACTGCCTAAGACACCCAAAATGTGAAGCACCCCTAGAACCCTCCGGCCTAAAATGCAAAAATTGTAAAAAATGCGTCATCGGCATACTAAAAGAAAAAGCAGAAGACATAGGCTACCGAGTATTCATAATACCAGGTTCAACCTTCCTCAAAAAAATAGCAAAAGAGAACAGGTTCAAATCAGTGCTCGGAGTAGCCTGTTACCAAGACCTGAACCTTGCCATGATGCAACTATCCAAATTCACACCCCAAGGCGTGCCCCTACTCAAAGACGGCTGCTACAAAACCAAAGTAGATATTACCATGGTACTGGAAAAAATGGGCATACAAAAACCTAAAAGGCCTCGCCTACAATGCGGAGCTGATCAAAAATGGACATCACCATAACAGACAACCACATACACGTAGACCATATCAACGGCGAAGGACCTGTCAAAGTGGCTGAAAAATTCCATCATGCCGGCGGCAAAAGAATGATAATACCCAACAAGCCAACCTGGACCATGAAAAAACCATTCAATTTCAAAGAAGCCATGGACCTTGTTATAAAATATGCTGAAAAGATAAATTCCAAGACAAGTGTAAAAGCCTACCCCATCGTGGGAGTACACCCAGCAGAACTTTCAAGGCTTATAGAATCTGGTAAAACAATCCAAGAAGCCGAAGAACTCGTTAAAAGAGGGCTTGAATATGCCCAGAAACTCGTAATAAAAGGGGAAGCTATAGGTATAGGTGAAATTGGAAGACCACACTATCCAGTAGAAGAAAAAGAATGGGAAGCGCACAACAGAATACTATTATATGCCCTGGAACTTGCAAGGGAAGCTGACTGCCCAGTACAACTCCATACTGAAAGTTCAACCCCAATACAATTCAGAGAATTTTCAAAGATGGCTGATAAAGCTAATATGAAAAGATACAAGGTTATAAAGCATTTTTCAGGTCCATATGTTAGTGAGGATGAGAATTACGGGCTCACACCATCACTGATAGCTTCACGTGACGTTATAAAAAAGGCCCTTGAGAGGGGTAACCGGTTCCTCATGGAAACAGACTACTTGGATGATCTGGGCAGGCCAGGAGCAGTATTGGGTCCGAAGACTGTCCCGAGACGTACAAGAGAATTCCTTGAAAAGGGTTTTATGAGCTTGGAGGACGCCCATAAGATCCATGAAGATAATTTTATGAAAGTTTATGGGTTTTAGTGTGATCCGCCAAGGAATATGCTTATTAAACTTATCATGATTCCAATCGCCACGATTTCTATACTTGTTTTGAAAATGTTTTCCCTTGATATTCTTCCAAGGTAAATTCCAAGGATGGCTAATGCTATCATAGACAATAATATTGTGATTATCGTCGCGGTTATCCTATCTTTTATAAAAAAGAATGGTATTGTGGGTACGAATGCTCCGATGAAACTTGAGAATCCATGGGTGAACATGCTCATATAGATCCTTCTCTTGGCCTGTTGATGTATTATGGTGTCGTCGAGGCTGCCTTTTTCCATTATCATCTTCTTTTCAAGTTCCCTCATTGTACGGGTTTCCTCGGCTCTTTCACCTATGAATGAACCGAATGCGTTGGACATTGCGATGGCTATGCCGCCGCTTAATCCTGTCAGGCCAATGAGATAGTTTTCTATTTCAACTCCGCCGATACCTGCCACTCCACTAGCTGTTAGTGTAACGCCCATGACTGCTAGTATGCCGTCAAGGGTTCCTAGTGCAACGTATCGGCTCATTGTAAGATATTCGTGGATGAATTCTCTAAGATCCATTTTTAGGATCCTCTACCCAATCTTATATGTGCTCTTGCAAGGTGTCCTGCTGCCAGAGCCCCCATTAGTGATAGTTCTCCTGCTAGCACCGCCCCTGCGACTATCTCTGCAAATTTCTGGACTTTCCCCGATCCTTTGACTCCCATTATCTGGAGGCATTCTGAGGCTGTTTCTAGTCTTGTGCCTCCTCCTATGGTGGCTAATGGGACGTCGGGTAGTGTGACTGAGAAGTGTAGGTTTCCGTTGGTTTCTTCGGCTGTTGTTATGCCTAGGCTTCCTTCTGTGATGTGTGCCTCGTCTTGTCCAGTTGCGAGGAATATTGCGCCTATTATGTTCGCATAGTGTGCGTTGAATCCCATGCTCCCTGATATGGCCGATCCTAGGAAGTTTTTTGCGAGGTTGACTTCTTGTATTGCCTTTGGTGTTGTTTTAAGCATCTTTTTTATTATTTCAGCGGGGATTTTCACTTCGGCTGTTATGCTTTTTCCTCTGCCTTCTATGAGGTTTAGGGCTGCTGGTTTTTTATCTACGCATGCGTTTCCGCTTAATGCGATAAGGTGCGCTCCTGTTTCTCGTGTTAGGAGTTTCATGGCTTCTTCTGTGGCTATTGTTACCATGTTCATTCCCATGCTGTCTCCTGTGGTGTAAACGAATCTTGGGTAGATATAGGGGCCTACTATGAGTATTGGGTCTATTTTTATCAGTTTTCCGTGGCGTGTTGTTGATTCTGCCGCTTCTTTTAACTTTTTAAAGTTTTTTTGGATCCATTCTCTGAGTTTTAATGCTTCTTTTATTGATTTTGTTTTTAGTACTGGTGCTCTTGTCATTTTGTCCCCGGTTATTCTTACTGTGGCGCCTCCTGCTTTTGTTATGGTTGAGCATCCTCTGTTTACTGATGCTACTAATGCCCCTTCTGATGTTGCGAGTGGAATGTAGAATTCTCCTTTGGCATGTTCTCCGTGGATTTTGAGGGGTCCTGCGATTCCTAGGGGTATTTGTATTGTGCCTATGGGGTTTTCTATGTTTCTTTTTTGGGCTTCTTCCATGTTGATTGTATATTTGGAGATGTGTTCTAGTTTTGTTCCGGTTATTTTTTCTAGGAATAGTTTTCTTATTTTTGTCGCTTCTTTTATTGATCTTGTATATTTTTCGATTTCATGGAGTTTTATATCTCCTCTTTTCAGTGCTTGTATTATTTCTTCTTCTATCATAGGATCCCAGGTTTTATAGTCTTTTTAGCATTTCGGGTATGTCTGATGGTTTCTCGGCTACTTGGACGTCTGCCCTTTCAAGGGCTTTTATTTTGCTTTCTGCTGTCCCAGCACCTCTTTCTATGATTGCGCCGGCGTGTCCCATCCTCTTGCCTGGGGGTGCTGTTCTTCCTGCTATGAATGCCATCACAGGCTTTGATATATGCTCTTTTATATATTCTGCTGCTCTTTCTTCAGCATCCCCGCCTATTTCACCTATCATGAGTATTGCTCGGGTGTCCTTGTCTTCTTCAAATCTTTCGAGTACGTCGGCAAAGCTTAGGCCTACTATTGGGTCTCCTCCAATGCCTATACATGTGCTCTGTCCCATGCCGGCGTTTGTGATTTGGTGGGCGAACTCGTAGGTTAGTGTGCCGCTTCTTGATACTATGCCAATGTCTCCTTCTTGGAATATGTGTCCTGGCATTATCCCAAGTTTCCCGACTCCTGGTGTTATTATGCCTGGCGTGTTTGGGCCGATGATGATTGTGTTCATTTTTTTGGCATATTCCATGATTTGCATGGAGTCGTGGACTGGTATGTGTTCTGTTATTATGACAACGAGGTCTAGGTGTTTTATGGCTTCGTAGGCGGCGTCTTTTGCAAAGGGTGCTGGTACGAATATTATTGAGGCGTTAACTTCTGTTTCTTCTTTAGCCTCTTCTATGGAGTTGTATATTTTCACTCCTAGGAGTTCTTGGCCGCCTTTTCCGGGTGTTACACCTGCGACTATTTTCGTCCCGTAATCTAGCATTTGGCGGGTGTGGAAGGACCCTTGTTTTCCTGTTATGCCTTGCACGAGGCATTTTATATTTTCATCTAAGATTATCATGTTATAACCCCTATACTTTTAGTATTCTTGTTCTTTCTTCAAATGGTGCTGCCAGGTCTATTATGTTGCCGTTTAGGAAGGCTGTTGCCGATACTATTACGCTTCCTGGTATTACATGTGATGGTGATCCTCTTCGCACAAGGTATACGTTTTTGTTGCCTAGTACGGCGCCTAGCATGGCCCCTGCGACAACTCCTATACTTTCCATGTTTTCTATTGTGGCTATTACTACTGGGTCGTCTGTTTTGTCTGATACGTAGCCGACCCCTGGTATTTTACGGGTGCCTTTTTTTATTTCTTCACTGACATCTGTAACGTCATCCATACCCCTAGCGGCTTTGATAGCTGAGTTAGCCACATTTGAAACGAAATCTTCGCCGCCATATGTGTCGAAGGATAGTATGATCGCGTCTGGGTATCTGTCTTGTCTTATTTTAGCCTCTGCATAGGATATGCCTTCACCAGCACCTTCTGGGGTGCCTGATATCCCCTCAAGGTCTCCTATCTCCTCTGAATTCTCCCTTAGGATGTGGATTATGGCCCTGTTTATCTTTGCAATTATCCCATCCTCTACAAAGGCGCTTATAACAACATCATCCCCTGTTATATTAGTTAAAGCCGCCTTATAGGCTCCAAGATCCACAAGCACTGGGATGTCAGTTTCTAGATTCCTTATTAATTCCCTGCTGCAACTCGTATCATTCGCTGATATATCAGCTCCAATTGAAATTACCTTCACAAGATCACCATAAGAATCTTGTTAAATAATTTAGATTAAAATATAATATTATCCTTTCCTCATATAGGAGGATGAAAATTGACCATGATATGCGCACCAATATTTGAAAAAAACATTGAAAATATACCTGGGATCGCCAGAAAATACATTACCAGGGGAGCTGACATACTAGAACTTCGAATAGACGCCATAAAAAACCCATCAAAGGCCAAGATCAAGGAACTTGCAAGTGACATCCAATTTCCATTCATAGCAACCAACAGATCGGCAAAAGAAGGCGGATCATTCAAAGGCTCGGAAAAGGAAAGGATAGAACTTTTACTCGCAGCCGCCCCAAAGGCAGAATATGTTGACATAGAATTACAGACAAAAAAAGAAGAACTACAAAGGATCCTAGAATTTCCAGTGAAAAAAATCATATCCTATCATAACTTTAAAGAAACACCACCATTAAAAATATTATCAAAGATTATAAAAGAAGAAAAAAGACTAGGGGATATAGCTAAGATAGCTGTTATGCCACAAAACATAAAAGACACACTCATCATACTAGAACTACTTTCAAGGGAAGATAGACTGATTGGGATATCAATGGGTGAACTAGGAAAATATACAAGGATAATCGCAGCCCTCTTCGGATCCCCCATAACATATGCAAGTGGTGGGAGATCCACAGCACCTGGACAATTAGACATTGAAAAAACCCGCCAAATCCTCAAAGAACTGAAACCAGAAGGGAGGATAAGATGAGAAAATCCTATCTCCTACTACTCTTTTTAATTGTTGCCATTGGAACAGGATTTTATATCCATGAAAACACTCATACTGTTAACATAACCATAGAAACTGATGGTAATATCGTCACTGTTAAAACTTCAACATTATTCTTCACCTCAACACCACCCGGGATGGAGGAAGAAATCGCAGATCACGTGAAAACTGTTATAGGCGACCCTGAAAGCACCGCAGATTCTATAAAAGCTGATGTTAAATCTATAGCTTCAAAATATGGTTATGAGAAGGTTAATGTCCAGTTAAGATCGCAGTTTGGTGTTGACCAACTGCCAATGACTGCAGTTGTCAAAGGAGATTCAATGTATCCAACACTAAAGGATGGCCAAGAGTTAATAATCCTGAAAACGAAAGAGGTTAAAGTTGGGGATATCGTAGTTGCTAAACATCCAGAATATGGTCTAATCGTGAAAAGGGTGGGGAAAATAGAAGGGGACAGGGTTTATCTTATGAGCGACAATAAAAATATTGAGCAGGTCTATACTGGAACCTCCATAGTAACACTGGTCCCCTTAAACACTTGGCTTCCTAAATCCGCTGTTATAGGTGTGGTGAAGGAGATCAAGTAAGTTCTGATAATCTTTGTATCCTCTTTAACATGTTTGGGTGGGTTGAGAGCAGCTCCATTATCCTAGCACCTGCACTTATCTTAACACCCCTATATTTTATCTGTTGCAGTTCGCCTTCACTTATAGTCCCGTTCATGTCAAGATCTACTTGGCGCAGATCCTCTACCTCAGCAGCTGCACGAGAAACATCATTAACAAAGAACGCCTTCAAACCTTCAACTTCCTTTATCTCATCCTCATCCGAAGCCGCGGATCCATAGACAAGCTTGTAGAGTGCGCTTGCCAGTTTATGTGGTTGTCCACCTATCTCAACACTACCATAATCTGCGTAGTATTCACGAACCCTTGAAATGAACAAGACTATCAATTGTCCAATTAGATATGCTACAAGTGCTAAGAGTCCTATAAGGCCCATGTCCCTGTTCCTGCTGAATATTGAGCTTATGTAGATGTAGTAGCATATTAGTGGTATTGCACTTACAAAGGTCATGACTATCATATCATCATGTCTTATGTGGGATATTTCATGGCCTAGAACAGCCCTAAGCTCATCCTCATCCAATAGTCTTAGCATGCCCCTTGTAACACATACTCGTCCATCAGATTTCGTCCTACCAAATGCAAAGGCATTTGGCACATCTATATCAGCTATTCCAACCCTTGGTTTTGGTATGCCGGCCTTCATTGCAAGTTCTTCAACCATTGCATGCAGTCTTGGAGCTTCCTCTGGTGAAACATATTTCACGTGCATTGTGGCTTCAACTATACTTGGCGAGATGAGATACTGTAATAGTATGATGCCAAGTCCTAGTAGCATGTAGAATAGTGGGCCTCCGAATCCCATCTTTGACCCTATCAACATTAATATGGCGTATATTAACAGGAATAGGAATGTTGTGGCGAGAAACATTCTAAGTTTCAGTTTCCATGTGCCTCTCATTTTAGGTCATTACCTCCCTCTTTTTTTTGTTAGGTTGAATTTATGAATTTTTAGTATTTATAACTTTCTGTAACTAAAAAATGTTTTAGATTTTTATCCCGTTTCTCTTAAGTATTCTCTTAGGGTTATCCTTTAGGACCTTTTTAAGTTTCTTTTCTGGTATTCCAGCACCTAAACCTATTTGATATGCCACGTTATAGCTTATAAGATCTGCTGGATGATGCGTGTCAGTGTTTATCACTAGAGAAGCGCCCACTTCCATCCCAACAGATGCAACATGCCCATTAGCAAGACAATGCCCACTCCTGGCAGTTATCTCCAACGCTATATCATTTTCTCTTGCCATCTCAGCCTCATCATACCCTATAAGGCCAGGATGGGCTAATATGTCAACTTCAGAAGATTCTAGGGCCGCTCGATTAGTTCCTTTTAACACTGGTTCTACTATTGTTTCTCCATGGACTACTATAATCTCGGCTCCCAGGCGCCTGGCCTTCACAGCCAACTTATCTACTATCTCAATAGGCGCGTGTGTAATCTCCGCACCTGGAATAACTTGGATATCCCAGTTTTCATTCACATCAGAAACAGCATCTATAAGATATTCTATAGTGTTTATGTTGGAAGCGTCTATATGGTCTGTTATGGCCACTGCCTCATGTCCGAGTACGCAGGCGCGTCTAGCAATCTCTGATGGTAAAAGTTCACCATCACTCAACAGACTATGGGTGTGTAAATCTATCCTACCATTGATCATATTAAAGTATATTAAATCTTCAAGGGATATACTTTTCATGTTTTTTTTAGAGGATGTATTCCCACAGTTTGACAGTCGACTTTTTAGTTTGAGATGCTTTTAGGTGGATAGACAAGTTGCAGATATGATGGTCCATTCTCCATTTTCTTTTCTGAGCTTAAACTCCCATCTTTCCACATTGGAATCTATGACCTTGAATTCTTCTGTGTATTCCGTAAAGTTTTCTGTTTCTGTGAATTCAATGTTTATACACTCATTTAAATTTTTTGTGACGTTGACTCTTATTGTTGCTTCGTTTGGGTTTGAAGAAATTATTTCCAAGTCTTCAGGAGTGAGAAACGTGGTATATTCATAAAAAGTGGAGCCTTCAGTAATTTCAGTTGAATTTGTCATATTAGAGTTTTTCTCTGCGAAGTAATCATTGATTTCTTGCGTTATATCCTCTTTGTCTTCTTCGGTAAGCCCAGAAGTCGCGCAACCTAAAATTGACGCTATCAAAATCAAAACCCCGATAATGTAGAGAGATTTCATCCAACTCATCCCCCCTATGTCTCGATAAAATATTCCTGCATATATATTTTATGGAGAAAAACTTATCTTTCTAGTAGTATGAAAGTTGAGGTATTTGTACCGGCTCATATAACAGGATTTTTCCAGATAATTGAGGATGATAACCCGCTTAAGATGGGTTCTCGGGGTGCTGGTGTAGTTATAAACAAGGGGGTTCGGACCAAAGTCAAATTTTCAAGGAGTGACAAGCAAAGAGTAATTGTTGATGGTGTGAATGATTTTATAACTTGGAAAGTGTTGGAAATTCTTAATGAGAGTTTTGAATTGCCAAGTTTAAAGGTTTATCATGAACTTGAAGTTCCAATTGGTTGCGGTTTTGGCGTTTCCGGAGCTTGTGCCCTGGGAACTTCACTAGGAATATCAAGGTTATTAAAACTTCCTTTAACTATTAATGGTGCTGCTTCAATCGCTCATCGGGCCGAGGTCGAGCTTGGAACGGGTTTGGGTGATGTTATCGCGGAATTGAATGGGGGTATCTGTCTAAGATTGAGAGAGGGCGCTCCAGGCCATGGAATAACCGATAGGATAATCCATGACCCATTATATGTGGTCTGTAAGGTCTTCGGGGAACTTGACACAGCCACAGTAATTAAAGATCCTAAGAGTAGGGATATGATAAATTTTATAGGGTCTGGGATGCTGAAAAGGCTGGTCTCTAATCCTAATCCAGAAAATTTTATGGGTTTGTCTTATGAGTTCGCAGAGAAAACAAAACTTTTAACAAGGAATGTGAAAGAACACTTTGAAATAATCGAAGAAGAGGTTATAGGGGCTTCAATGGCGATGCTCGGCGATACAATATTCGCCCTTTCAAAGGAACCTGATACAAGCTTGGATAATCCCATCATAGCAAAAATAGATTCTAAAGGCGCCAGGTTTATCCAATAGGGGGGGAAATCAAATCCAAACTTAAATTATATATTATTAATCAAACCATATATTAACCGTTAGTTTCCCTTTCCTTGTAGAATAATGGTAGGAATCCTCATATGATAAAGATAGTATATGATGTTGGAATTTACAGAAAGACTCTCAACGATCTTATAAAAGAAGATGATATTGTAGTGGAGATAGGATCCCATGTAGGCAGATCAACAAGGATAATAGCAGAAAAAACCCGGAAAGGGAGGGTTATAGCAGTCGACAAAAGCCCCCAGGCATATGAGGCCCTGAAAAACCTTCAAATAGAATACCCCAACTTAAAGTTCATCCAAGGAGACGTCAGACTCCAAGAAACCCTCAAAAAAGTCCACGATCATATAAGATCCTGTGACGTTCTAGCAGTAGATCTTGGGGGCGGCCATCATCCAGACACAACATTCAAAGTATACTTTATATGGTCATCAACACTAAAACCCAGAACCTCAATTATAAGGAACAGGGGACTCCTAGATTTCGCGAACTCCTCACAAATCGAAGAGGACATCTCATCAAATATGGGCTGGCTAGAATCAAGCAGCCATGGGGGAGTGCCTCCAAGACTAAAAGAATTCAAGCTCTGGTCTGAAAAATTATAAAATTGGGAGGTAAACAACATGATAGGTAAAATGATTAGAATGGAAAGAATAATAAACCGCGAAACAGGCCGAACGGTCATAGTACCAATGGACCATGGAGTCTCCATAGGCCCAGTCCCAGGCCTACTAGACATGACCAGTATAATAGACCAGGTCGCCAGCGGAGGGGCTAACGCAGTCCTAATACACAAAGGGATAGTTACAACAGGACATAGAGGATACGGTAGAGACATAGGCTTAATAGTCCACCTTTCAGCCAGCACAAGCCTAGGACCAGACCCAAACAATAAAGTACTCGTAACCTCAGTAGAAAAAGCCCTGAAACTCGGAGCAGACGCAGTATCAGTACACGTCAACGTAGGATCCGAAACAGAACCCGAAATGCTAGTAAAACTTGGGACAGTGGCAGAAACCTGCGATGAATGGGGAATGCCACTCATAGCAATGATGTACCCAAGAGGCGAAAAAATAGAAGACGAACACGACCCAGAAGTCGTTAAACTCGCCTCAAGAGCAGGGGCAGAACTCGGAGCAGACATTATAAAAACCAACTACACAGGAGACCCAGACACATTCAAAGAAGTTGTTGAAGGATGCCCAGTACCAGTAGTCATAGCAGGAGGCCCAAAAGTCGAAACAGAAGAAGAACTCCTACAAATGGTCAAAGACTCAGTAGAAGCTGGAGGGGCTGGAGTAGCCATCGGAAGGAACATATTCCAGGCAGAATCACCAGCTAACATGACAAAAGCCATAGCAGCCATAGTACACAAAGAAATAGACGTTGAAGAAGCCCTCAAAATGCTATAAACGGGAGATGCAAAAAATATGAAATTTGCCTGGATAAAAACACCAGACATGGAATGGGAAGAGAAAAAACCACTCATAACAACAGCACTCGAATCAGGCATAGACCACATACTAGACCGAGAAAACATCGAAAAAATACATAAACTCGGAAACATAAAAGTTATAGCCGACGATGAAGACGCAGACATCATACTAGTAGGAGTCAACGGTGAAGGAGACAGCACACTACCACTACCCAGCAACCTAGAAGAATCAAAAGATCTAATGGCCGCGAAAAGCCTTAAAAGACAGGGCAAACCAATAGCAGCCTACGTGGAAATAAAAGGTAAAAGATATGAGGAACTCGCAAGACTACTCGGCAGAATAGTAGACTATCTAATCCTAGTAGGAAAAGACTGGAAAATAATACCCCTCGAAAATATAATAGCAGACCTGCAAGGAGAAGACGTTAAACTAATAGCAGCAGTAGCAGACGAAGAAGAAGCGAAAACAGCCCTCGAAACACTGGAACATGGAACCGACGGAGTCCTAATAGAACCAGAAAACCCATCCCAGATAAAAAAGATAGCCAAACTAATCGAAGATATAAAAATGGGCTACTACGAACTCAAACCAGCCACCATAACAAAACTAGAACCATTAGGATCAGGTGACAGAGTCTGCGTAGACACCTGCTCAATAATGGAAATCGGAGAAGGAATGCTCATAGGCTCATATTCACAGGGCCTATTCCTTGTTCACAGCGAATCCCTAGAAAGCGAATACGTAGAATCAAGACCATTCAGGGTTAACGCAGGCCCAGTACATGCATATGTGATGACACCAAACCATAAAACCAAGTATCTCTCAGAACTTGAAGCAGGAGATGAAGTGTTAATTGTTGACAAGGATGGGAAGACGAGACCGGCCATAGTTGGCAGGGTTAAAATCGAGAAACGGCCCCTAATACTTGTGGAAGCCGAATATAATGGGATGAAACTTAGAACATTACTGCAGAATGCCGAGACAATACGTCTAGTTAACGATAAAGGCGAACCAGTATCAGTATCGGATTTAAAAGAAGGAGACAAGATACTAGTATATGTTGAGGAGGCTGCCAGACACTTTGGAATGGCAATAGAAGAGACTATAATAGAAAAATAGGGTGGGGTGAATCTACGTATAGAGTCGAGATCATAAGCCCTAAGGAAAAGGATGAAAAGCTCGAAGAACTAGCAGATAAGGTATACTTTGAAAGGAAGGCTAACATTCATGGCGCTTGTGTCAAACTTTTAACAGATAATAAAAGCTTCAAAGAGGAATGGGAGGACAACTTCAAATTCATGAATGAGGACATCAGACCCCATGCCAAAGTATTTGCTGTTGAAAATGGGGGAACCCTCAGAATATTCTATGAGCCTTTATCAAAGACTAGCATTGTTTTAAACTGTGATTATTATGGTTGGGTTAAGAGCATAGCCCTTGCCACAATCGCCGACTTCTTCGAGGATTACCATTCAGAGCATAGAAGATATTCTGTTCATGGTTCGGCTGTAGATTGTCATGGACGAGCCCTTGCAATTATAGGACCGCCCGGCACAGGCAAAACAACACTCACATATGGTCTTCTATTAGATGATAGGTATAGTTATGTTTCTGATGACTGGTTTTTCACGCGCATATTCGAGAATGGTATAATGGTATACTCATCAGAGAAAAACTCCTATATACGCGATGATATAGCAGAATCCTGGAGCGAATACAAAAACCTAATATTAGAAGTGAGCCTAGATGAAAGGAAGAGAGGAATAGCTGATGTTAACAGGTTATTCAATGGCAGGATTAGAGAATCATCTAATCTTGAGGCCATAGTACTCCTTGAGAGGGATGCTGCTGATAAACCCTTCAGGAAACTTAAAAGCAGAGAAGCCCTAGAATACATGAGAGAAAATGATTTCTGCAACCCCCACCAACTTATAAGAGATGAGAGGAAATATAAGCTCAGATTAGAATTTTTCAAGGAGATATTCCAGGATATGGATGTTTACCTGCTTAACACCATTGAAACACCCCAGGAAAGCCTGGACAGGATAAAAAACATACTATAGAGGCCAGACCATGGAGAAGATAAGAAGTTTCCTCGCTATTGACATTGACAACTCCCTCAAAGACAAAATAATAGAAGTTCAAAGATCCTTGAGGGAAGCTGAGGCCCAGTTAAAGTTTGTAGAACCAGAAAACCTGCATTTCACCCTGAAATTCTTCGGCGAAACAAACCAAAAAATCCTAGAAGAAATTTCAAATATAATCAAAGAAAAAATAAAACCATACAAGCCATTCAAACTCAAAATAGAGGGTTTAGGGGTTTTCCCGAACAAGAATTATATGAGGGTTTTATGGCTAGGAGTCCAAAACCCTGAAGAATTCTCAGAAATCCAAAAAACACTCGACAAGGAATTCCAAAAGCTAGGATTCAGGAAAGAGAGAAGCTATATACCACACCTCACAATAGCGAGAGTCAAAGGTGGAAAAAACAAGGACAGACTACGGGAGAAGATAGAGGAGCTAGCCAACACCAAAATAGGGGAAATGCAAGTAAAAAAATTAAAACTTAAAAAAAGCGAACTCAAACCAGAAGGACCAGAATACACCAACCTCAAAACCTTCAAACTGGGATAAAACATGGACTATACCAGAATACTCAAAAGAATAAAACCAACAAAAAAAGAAAAAGAAAAAGTCACAGACTTCGCCAAAAAACTAATCAAAACCATAAACCAGACAGCGAAACAAAAAAATATAAAAGCAAAAGCCACACTCGTAGGATCAATTGCAAAGGGCACATGGCTTGCAGGAGAAGCCGACATAGACATATTCCTAAAATTCCCCCTAAACACACCCCAAGAAAAACTCAAAAAAGAAGGCCTAAAACTCGGCTACGAATGCATAAAAAAATTCAAAGGCCGGCCAGAAGAAAGATACGCCTCACACCCCTACGTCACCGGCCACATAAAAGAATATAAAGTAGACTTCGTACCATGCTATGACATAAAAGACGCATCCCAACTCAAATCAGCAGTAGACAGGACAATACTACACACACGCTACATCAAAAAAAACTTGAAAAAAGAACAAATAAAAGAAGTATTATTACTTAAAAAATTCATGAAAGCCATAAAAGCCTACGGATCAGAATTCAAAGTAGGAGGATTCGCAGGCTACCTATGCGAACTACTAATCATAGAATACGGAAACTTTCAAGGAGTCCTAAAAGCAGCATCCCAATGGAAAAAAGGTCAGATAATAGATATTGAAGGTTATGGCACCGGAAGAAACTTCGAAGACCCCCTAATTGTCATAGACCCAACAGACAAAAACAGGAACGTCGCATCACCACTCACACAACAAAAACTTTCAGAATTCATAATAGCAACGCGCAACTTCCTAGAAAACCCAAAACCAGGATACTTCCAAGAAATAGAATATTCAAAAGACAAAAAAGAAATCCAAAAAAAATTCAAAGAAAGAGAAAGCAAATGCCTAATCCTAGAATTCAAAATGCCAAAAGTGCCCCCAGACACCCTATATCCACAACTGAAAAAAAGCATGGACACACTAGTATCACACCTCTCAAGGGAAGGATTCAAAACGAACCGAAGCTCATATTGGAGCGACGAGAAAAAAAACGCCCTAATAATATTCGAATTCGAAACATGGAAACTACCACGCTACAGGAAACATATGGGCCCCAGGATCTGGTCAAGGAAGCATGCAAAAAGATTCCATAAAAAGTATGGTGACAAGATCTGGGTACAAGACGACCGCCTATTCGTAGAAAAGAAGAGAAAAGCAACCAAACCAGACTCCTACCTTAAAAATTTACTAGGGGAGAAAATAGAACAGCTAGGACTTGGAAAACACATAAAAAAACAACTCAAAAAGGAATACAAAATCCTTGACATAAATGAATACCTGAAGAATAGACAACCCCCAGAAGTCCTAGAATTCCTTGATGAATTCCTAAACCCGGGAAAACACCTCTTCAGATCCTAAGATTTTTCCTTCACAAAACCTGGAACCGCATCCCTCAAAGGATTGAAAGTTTCAAGATTTTTAACATGAGTACAGATCATGCTAACCTTTGAATGCAATGAACTAGGAAGCCGTAATATCCTCTTAAGGTCAATTGTAACCCTAGCATCTACTAATTGAAGATTTAACTTCGCAACACCCCTCATAAGCCTCTCATATACAATAGGTCCTATAACACCCTTAAATTCACCCCAATCATCAGATCTTATAAGATCCCTAGACTCTAAAATCTTCTTCATCGTCTGACGTGTTATATCCTCAATTTTCTCATCACCACTAAAATGTAAAATAATATAACGGCCCCTTTCAGTGAAAACCCTAGGATAACCCATATCAACCATAAAATGATCCAAACTACGTATACTACCATCCAAGCCAACATATGATAATTTTGGCACATCTCCACCCACAACATACCTTAATATTTGGCCTCGAACCTCAGAACCCAATTCTAGGATAAGAGGATCCAAGACCCTTATATGGTAGCCTCGACCAGAATATATTATATGGATATCATCAAGGTCGAGATCATCCCTTAGCGTGTCTATGATCATCGCCACTACCTCCTTAGCCTGGTCTAGGCACTCTTCACATACATTATCACATTTACAGGGTCTTACTGGCAAGTCCTTAGCGTCAACATCAAACACGAGCTCTGATGATATCCAACCTTCACGTCTCCATGGCCTCTTATATAATGCTACAGAGGAGTAGGCAGCATATGGCGCTCTATATCTGAGAAATTTTATGAGAAGTTTTTCATCATGAAAGAACCTGTACCTGTCATTTGGGCCTTGGCCTGTATGGTCGAATCCGAATTCTCTAAGGTGGATGTTTTCCCTTATGAAATCTGGTATGTTTTCTATTTTCCATTCTCTTGTGTAGTATTTCCTTCTATCTTCTGGTGTTGCTTCTTGGAATATCCTTATCACCTTTCCCCTTTTTTTCCCATCGTTTCCTGTTGTAGTATGTGAGGGGGTTTTGGATTTTTTCGCATAACTTGTCTGGTTTGCATAGGCTTGGTAGGTGTATTTTTATCTTTTCGCAGCTCATTGGCGTGTACCATTTACTTTCCCCTTCATGTTCTAGGCTAGGTGTTTCATGTAATCCGAATCCGAGCTTTGCTGTGATATTAAATTTTTCTTGAGGGTCGTCCTGGAATAAGGGTGGTTCGCAGTTATCAGCCGCCTCATATATTAATGGTAATATTTCATTGAGTGTTACATCGAGGTTTGGGTCGAAATCTGAAACCTTATGGGGTTTCCTGTCTTTGAAGACAGCTGGATACAAGCGGGCATATGATAGGAATCCTGTGAGTAATAATACTATGGCATCGTTTCTGTTACCTGCCTTAACGCCGGCCATTGTATTTTTTATACATGGTGGAAATGCATCGAAATCCAGTCTAGAGGCTCTTATTGTCCCGGCACCTGCTTTTTTAGGGATGAAGAATTGTTGGCTTATCTTTTCGCGGATTTTATCTGCCAGTTCTAATAGTGTGGGGTGTGGTTCGATTTTCGCAGCCATCTTATGGACCTTGTTGATGTATTTTTCGGTTTCTTGGATTATAAGGTATGGTATGATCTTCTCTCTTAGAGCTTCGATTATGTGTCGGTTTCTTCCCTGTTGGGATTCCTTGTCTAGGATGACTTTACCATTTTTGAGTATGAGTTCGGTTAATTTTATTCTCCTGTTTTCAAGGAGTTTTTCTAGTTGGCTCCAGTGTGGTGTTTCCCCATCTAATAATTCTTCCAGGATACTGGTTGATATCCTCTCTTTCAGATGATTTTCCATCGTCGAAAGTCTTTCTTTCACAAGCTCGCCCTCTGATTCTATGAATATACGGGTTTCCCTAGAATTTGGGTTGAATCTAGCCCCTATAGCCTGTGCGAGTATGTAGAATGCCACAACATCAAATTCTGCTAACTCAGGGTTGAAAAGGAACCTGTAGTATCCCGGGTTGTATTTTCCACGGCCCCTTTTTTTCAAGTACCATTCAATCCTTTTTATGGAAAGTTCCCAGAGACTCCCCGGTATCTTGGAATCATCATCAAGTTTCTGACCACTTGTATGCTCTATGATGCGAAAAAGGCGAGGATCATCTTCCATTATCCTGTTAATATCTCCAATAGCTTTTACACGTTCCTTTGCCTCTTGTGAGAATGGGTTTATAAAAATTGTAGACATCATATAAAATATAGTCTCATCCTACAATAAACCTTTTATTAAGATCAGGGTTTAATTTTGTTAGTAGACATGTTGGTTCGATTGGTCTCATTTTGTGTTGTTGTATTGTTTTTTACAGGGATAGCATGTTTTTCTACCCATACAGGCTGAAATGTAGGGTTTCCTATGGTGTTCATCTTTTCTTCTTGTGCCTTTATCACTTGTGGTACTTCGATTTTTGGAATTTCTGTGAAGAATATCAGGGCCGATGCTGATCCATAAGCTATTAACGCTATCATTAATATGACGAATATCCTCCCAAGTTTGCCATGGTTCAACTTTACCACACCTTCTAAAATTTTTTTGATTAACCCTCCAAATAAATATAGTGGTCTGAATCATCCCCTTTTTTTGGCCGCATTGAGTTGACCATTAGGGGAATGCAAAACTATTTTTTAAGCTTTCCTTTGGAAATTGTATTATATGATAAAATTAATAGATTATCATATGAGTTCTCGTGTTTTGAAAAAGGAACTTTTGAGAAAATGTGAGGATCTTGGAATACCCCTCGTGGGTTTCGCACCAGTTAAAAGATGGGAAGATCCACCAAAGGAACTTCCCCACAAATTTTCAGAGTGGATACCTAAGGAGTTCCATCCCAGATCAATATACCCAGAGGCAGCTACCGTCATGATAATAGGACTCCCAGTCCAACTCCCTATAGTGGAAACAGCACCCTCCATATATTATCATGAATTATATAAAACCGTGAATACCATGCTGGATTTAAAAGCCTACGAACTCTCAGTTTTTTTGAACATGGAATCATATCCTTCCATTTACCTGCCAAGAGATGGGTATGCTAATATAGATGTGCTGCTTGAAAACCCCTTTGCCTTTTTCTCCCATAAACACGCAGCTTACCTCGCTGGCCTAGGATCCTTCGGACAGAACAATCTAATTCTAACCAGGGAATATGGGCCAAGGATCAGATTCACTTCCATATTCACTTCTGCTTCCATAAAACCAGATCCTATAAAGGTCAAGGATTTATGTATAAGATGTCTTAGGTGTGCTAGTAACTGTCCAGTAGGAGCCATAAAAACAAAGGGAGAGTTCCCACCACCTATAGATAAAAAACTTTGCGCTATGAGGAGCGCGAAACTTTGGAGTAAACATAAATCACCCTGCGGCATTTGTATCAAAGTGTGTCCCGTGGGAGAAGATAGGAAACTATTTAATCGCACCGACATGTCCATATATGATGGAAAAGGCCCTAAAAAGTATAGGAGGGCCTGGTCCCATGTGCAAAAATATGGAACCCTTTAATTCCTTCCTGAAAATGTGAATTGGAGGGAAAAACGGGAGATTGGAAGATTTTATCCAAAAGACGATTATTGCTCCATTCCAATAACATTTTTTGATGAGAATATTAGATGCCAAAATCCAAGATTTAAGCTGGAACACCTCAATGAAGCGATTCTGGGTTTGTAAGAAAAAAATAGTAAATTGTATGGTCAACCATAATTTGGAAGGAACATAAGTAACTGATATTGTGGCCAGCGAAAAAAAAAGACCTTCATCGGTTATTATATTATACCGTCAAGTATCTACATTACTGTTGCTATGGCTTTTTCTTCGTCTTCAACAATTCCTCCAGAAGAATCTGCAACTTTTATCGCTATTTTTAAATAGTATTTTTTCTTGAAATTTTGGGCTTCTGAATGTTCTATTCTCCCTAACAGATCTGAAACTGTTTTTAAACCTTCCAGTGGGGTTTTTGATTTTCCAATGGAAACTCTGCATAAGATTGCATACCTTAGTAGGGTTTAGTGAAAAAAAACCCAAAATGGTGTTAGATTTTTGCATAGTATGTGTGAGATTTCGCAGATAATGGAAGAGGTTCCCTATCATAAACTTTGGCAGTGAGTGGGTAATAAAATGGGAAACCCTTGTCTGTGTTTGAAATCTAACTTCGTTTAAGTTCTCTAATGAAACAAAAAAAAGAGGAAAATTTGGCTTTGTAAAAATCATGATTTTCTCTATTAGGTTTTCACATGCCTGTAAGGTGATAGCGGACGTTTTTGAGCTTGGTTTCCTTGTATCCTTCTCTTTCACTCTTTGAATAGTTTTCATCATCAAAAAAATCTTTTCAAGACAGATATTACTATTTCCACCAAAGTTTCTGAGGCGATATTCAGGTGATTATCTGCATAAAACTAAATATGATTTCTACAGAGCCTAAATTTGGCGTGATCCTTGAAAAGACTTCTTATAATTGAAATTTACCCAAATTTTTTCACGGGACCCGCACAGACTATTGAGAGATTCTGATCATGAATAGAATGGCCAGGATGATGGGTTGATGTATAAAGTATATGAAGAGTGAATGTCTTCCCATGAATGCTAAAAACTTCACGATTTTATACTTTGAAAGGTCTTTTATATGGAATCTTCTTTTATAGTCCTTGTATAGTTTCCCAGCAGCGTATATTCCAAGGGAGACCACACCCATCCATGGTAGGATGGGAAAATAGTCGAGTGTATAAAAGTTTGGTGGGATGATACCAAGCCAGAAAAGATAACTGATATCAAATCTTTGATTTAAGAGGAAAAAACCCACTATTATGAACAAGATAGCTAGTGGGAGATTTAGTTTTTCATGACGTAGTAGAGGGTAGCTGAGTATTATTGCGACTCCTATAAAATGCAGAACCCCAAATATTATATAACCCTCGCCGATCACCAGCCAAGTTACAATGGTGATGATAAAAGCATATGATAGTATCCTTAAACCCCTCTTCACATACTTTAAGATGAGCAAACCTTTATATCCAGAGAGGATAGTGCGCATATAACTGAGTTTGAGGGATGTTCCCACAAGGAATATGAAAATGAAGGCTGTTAACCTCCCAAAGAACCATAAAATGCCGCTTTGGAGGTTGAGTGACACCATCCCAAGATAGTTAAGATCAAATAATGAGTGAAAGGTTATCATCATCAAAACTGCAATTCCCCGGAGCACATCCACCTCCCAAAACCTAGGATATAATCTCTGAAACGACATCATACACCCATTTATTCCTTCAAGATAATAATCAGTTTTTTGATCAGAAATTTTATTTTCCACTCCACTTGCAAGACCCCCCACACACATGGGGGTAGTGGATGGGAAAAATTTAAATACATCTTACAAATAATAAACATTCTGTAGAGGTAGCTCCCGAATCCCCCCCTAAGGATGTGGGGGGTGTAGTGGCCGCGTGAACCGGCCAGTGAAAAATAAGGACATCATCAAAGTTTTCACGAAACCCTATCCACGAGGGTAGTTTACACATGACAAAGTTATTGATAAGAGTTTATGCGGCGTTAGTCCAGCCTGGTTAAGACACTGGCTTGCCACGCCAGCGACCCGGGTTCAAATCCCGGACGCCGCATTGCGGTTGTAGTCTAGTCTGGTTAGGACTCGGGCCTTCCAAGCCCGCGACCCGGGTTCAAATCCCGGCAACCGCATGTACTAGTTCTCTTACAATCCCTAAAATCTTTTTTCTTGGTATTCTTTTGAAATCCAGAGGAAAATTTTTTATAGGCATGGGGGAAATGTTAAAATAATCTTAGTAGATGGTAGATTAATCTTTATCGTGTAAATTTTGGGTTGTGATGTTTATGGTTGGAATTGTAGGATATGGAGTTTACATTCCATTATATCGAATAAAAGTTGAAGAGATAGCGAAGGTTTGGGGAGACGATCCCCAGATGATTATGAGAGGTTTGATAGTTGAGGAGAAGTCTGTACCCGCCCCTGATGAGGATACTGCGACTATATCAGTTGAAGCCGCAAGACAGGCTCTAAAAAGGGGTCGGATAAACCCTGAAAGGATTGGCGCAGTCTATGTGGGCTCGGAATCACATCCATATGCGGTTAAACCAACTGCAACGATAGTCGCTGAGGCCATAGGGGCAACACCACAGTTAACAGCTGCAGACCTTGAATTCGCATGTAAAGCCGGTACTGCTGGGATGCAAGCGTGTCTGGGTTTGGTGAAAAGCGGAGTGATAGATTATGGTCTTGCAATAGGAGCGGACACTGCCCAGGGCGCTCCAGGCGACGCACTAGAATATACAGCCTCGGCAGGTGGCGCCGCATACATCATAGGCAAAGATGATCTGATAGCAGAGATAGAATCAACCTATAGTTTCACAACTGACACGCCTGATTTTTATAGGAGGGAAGGCATGCCATACCCCCGCCATGGGGGTAGATTCACAGGAGAACCAGCCTACTTCAAACATGTGATCTCAGCCGCAAAAACAATAATGGAAAAAGAAGATCTTAAAGCATCTGATTTTAACTATGCAGTATTCCACCAACCTAATGGTAAATTCTATCTTAAAGCAGCTAAAAAACTAGGCTTTAAAATGGAACAAGTAAAACCAGGACTTTTAACCCCAATGATAGGTAACACCTATTCAGGGGCCACACCAATAGGACTCGCAGCCACACTAGATATAGCCAAGCCAGGAGACAGGATACTAGCAGTATCCTATGGATCTGGAGCGGGAAGCGACGCCTTCATAATCACAGTAGAAGATGGGATAGAAGAAAAAAGGGAGCTCGCACTAAAAGTCCGGGAAATGATAAAAAAGAAAGTCTATGTCGACTACTCATTATATGCAAAATTCAAAGAAAAACTCAAAATGGCCTAAAGGTGGTACAAATGAGGGAAGTTGCAATTATCGGAGCATCACAAACAAAATTTGGCGAATTATGGGACATATCATTCAGGGATCTTATCACAAGAGCCGGGGTAGAAGCCATAGAAGATGCAGGGATTGAAGGAGCCGACCTAGAAGCAATGTACATCGGAAACATGTCAGCAGGACTATTCATAAAACAAGAACACATAGCCTCTTTAATAGCAGACCACGCAGGACTCACACCAATCCCAGCAACCAGAGTAGAAGCTGCATGCGCATCAGGCGGCCTTGCACTCAGAAGCGGTATAATGGCCATCGCTTCTGGCTACCATGACATCGTACTTGTGGGTGGAGTGGAAAAAATGACAGATGTCGTGGATCCAACCCCTGCAATAGCCACAGCATCAGACCAAGAATGGGAAGCCCAACAAGGAGTTACATTCCCCTCACTCTATGCTATGATGGCACGTCGCCACATGTACGAGTATGGGACAACAAGAGAACAACTTGCAATGGTATCTGTCATAAATCATGAAAATGCTGCTAAAAATCCTAAAGCCCAATTTCCAATGGAGATCACAGTAGAGCAGGTTCTAAGTTCTAGTATGGTTGCCGATCCTCTAAGGTTGCTTGATTGTTCACCAATATCTGACGGTGCATCAGCCATAATATTATGTCCAGCAGAAAAAGCAAGGGAATATACCGACACTCCAGTTTATGTGAAGGCCTCTGCACACGCTTCTGGGACAATAGCGCTTCAAGACAGAGAAGATATTACAAGGATTGATGCAACTGTCCATGCAGCGAGAAAAGCCTTTAAAATGGCAGGTTTAGAACCCAAGGATGTTGATGTAATCGAAGTCCATGACTGTTTCAGTATAAATGGTATACTTGCAATAGAAGACCTTGGATTTGTTAATAAAGGTGAAGGTGGACTAGCATTCGAAGAAGGTGTGACGCGTCGTGATGGTGACATTCCATTCAATCCATCTGGTGGACTTAAAGCAAGGGGTCATCCACTTGGTGCAACTGGTATAGCCCAAGCTGCAGAGATAGTATTGCAACTTAGGGGAGAAGCAGGTAAAAGACAAGTTGAAGGTGCAGAAATAGGTTTAACACATAATATTGGGGGTACTGGTGGAACAGCTGTTATACATATACTCTCAAGGTGATCTTCTCTCCGTCTTATTAGACGTGGGGGGGCCTTATTAAAAGCTGAAAATAAAAAAGGGGAAGTGTGGGAGGTTACATTGGTGGCATTCCGCCTTCCATGCCCTCCATTCCTTCTTCTTCGCCTTCTCCGCCTGCGGCGGCTATGACGTCATCGATTCTTAGTATCATTTCTGCTGCTTCTGCTGCTGATTGTATGGCTTGTCTTTTGACTCTGTGTGGTTCTAGTACTCCTGCTTCTTTCATGTCCACTACTTCGCCTTCGAAAACGTCTAGGCCCATGTATGGTGATTCTTCGTGGGCTGCTCTTAAATCAACGAGAGTGTCAATACTGTCAAGACCAGCATTCTCTGCCAAAGTCTTAGGAACTACCTCAAGAGCCTCTGCAAAAGCAGCTACAGCCAACTGCTCCCTGCCACTAATACTCTCACTGTAATCTTTAAGTTTTTTAGCGATCTCGACCTCGGGAGCCCCGCCGCCGGCAACGACCTTCTCATCTTCAACAGTCGCTGAAACCACTCCGATGGCGTCTTCGATAGCTCTTTCTACTTCGCTTACAACGTGTTCTGTGGATCCTCTTACTAGTATGGTGACTGCTTTGGGTTCTTTGCATTCTTCTACGAATATCATTTCTTCTCCTGAGATTTTTTTCTCCACGACTTTTCCTGCTTCTCCGAGGTCTTCTTCGCTGAGGTCTTCGATGTTTGTGACTATTTTTGCGCCGGTTGCCTTTGATAGTTTTTCTATGTCTGATTTTTTAACTCTTCTGACTGCGAGTACTCCGCCTTTTGCTAGGTAGTGTTGTGCTAGGTCGTCAATGCCTTTTTGGCAGAATAGTACGTTGGCTCCTGTGCTCACTATCTTGTCGACCATGTCTCTTATCATTTTTTCTTCTTGTTCGATGAAGGCTTGCATTTGTGATGGGTCTGTGATTCTTATTTCGGCGTCTACTTCTGTTTCTTTGACTTCTATTGGACAGTTGAGTAGTGCTATTTTCGCGTTTTCAACCTTTTTGGGCATGCCTGGGTGTACTCTTTCTTTGTCGATTATCACTCCTTGGACTAGTACTGAGTCGTCTACGCTGCCGCCTTCTTTCTTTTCTATTTTTATGTGGTCTTTGTCTACTTCGCCGTTTTCTTCTACTTGTTTAACGGCGTCTACAACGAGTTCAGCTAGTGGTTTTCTGGCTTTTTCTGTTCCTTTTCCTGTCATTGCTGTCATGGCTACTTTTAGTAGGGTGTCGCGGTCGCTTGCACTTATTGATATGCTGTCTAGGATTTCTTGGGCTTTTCTGGCTGCTTGTCGGTAGCCCATTGCTATGATTGTTGGGTGTATGTCCATGTCAAGTAGTTCTTCTGCTTTTTTGAGGAGGTCGCCTGCTATTATGACTGCTGTGGTTGTTCCGTCTCCTACTTCATCTTCTTGTGTTTTCGCAACTTCTACCAGCATTTTTGCGGCTGGGTGTTCTATGTCCATTTCTTTTAGTATTGTTACACCGTCATTTGTTACTACGATGTCCCCTAGGGAGTCTACGAGCATTTTGTCCATTCCTTTTGGGCCTAGGGTTGTTCTAACAGTTTCTGCTAATACTTTTCCTGCTAGTATGTTCATTCTTTGGGCGTCTCTTCCAAGGTATCTGCTTGTACCTTCTGGGAGAATGAGAACTGGTTGTTGTCCTCCAGTTAACTGTGCCATGTAATCACCTCAATAAAATATTTTGCAATTATCCATGGGTTAGAGGTTCTATAAATATTTTACGGTTATCTTTGGGGGTTAATATAATTATAAAATGTTACTTAAAAAAAACATTTGCATTATAAAAACACTTAAAATATAGGGGGTGTGACCCATGCCAAAGATAATAGGGATCGTTGGAAGTCCAAGGGTTGATGGTAACACAACCTTCCTAGTCAAGGAAGCTTTAACCGCGGCAGAAGAAGAAGGAATCGAAACAGAACTCATAAAACTAGCAGAACATGATATAAACCCTTGCAGGGCATGTGATACATGCCTAGAGGGTGAATGTCCAATAGAAGATGATATCCCAATCTTGTTAGAGAAAATAGAAGAGGCTGACGCTATCATAATAGGCAGTCCAGTCTACTTTGGTAATGTAACCGGACAGACAAAAATGTTCATGGACAGAACAAGACCACTAAGAATAAATTTCAAACTAAAAAATAAAATAGGCGGTGCAGTGACAGTAGGAGGTTCAAGAAATGGTGGCCAAGAAACAACATGTTCTGCAATTCACAATTTCCTACTGATACATGAGATGATTGTTGTAGGAGACTCTTCACCAACAGCCCACTATGGCGGTACAGGGGTTGGACGTGGAAGAGAAGATTGTAAAGAAGACCAATTTGGGATAGAAACATCCAGGAACCTTGGGAAGAGGATCGCGGAGCTTGTCACCAAAATTTAATATTATTTTTCAATTTTTTCCCAGAGCATATCATTACCACTTTTATGGGATCTGAAATAACCCTTCCTTTCAAGGTTTCGGAGAATCTGGAGCATATTCTTATACTTCAAATCCTTGAATCCTATATCCTGGATGAATGAATGTAGTTTTTCTGTGGTGGCCCTACCATCTGGTAGTAGTCTGTAAATTTGTGACTGGAATGATGTAAGATCCTTTTTCGGTTTTGCTGTTAACTTTTTAAAGTATCCTTCTATCTTTTCTAGTTCCTCGATTCGGGCTTCTTTCTCGGTTAAAATTTTGTTCAGATTGTCTATGACATTCTCTTTTTCCTTTAAAAGTTTTTCAAGTTCATTGATATGTTCATCTTTTTTTCTTAATTCTTCCTCTAATATCTCCAGCTTTTCTGTGTTATCTTTTCTTTGCTCGCATTTTTCAAGTTCAAGTTCTAGTTTGCTTATCTCAAGCATGCATGCCTTGACAAGACGCCTTAATTCCTCTTTCTCTGAATCTTTAAGAAACATGTTAATCACTTGAAAAAATCACTGATTTCCCCTTTTGATATTCATTCTATATTTTTTGCTGGACTTAAAAAATTTTTCTTCAATTCCAATAGAAACCAAAGCGCATAATATTCCAAGCAGAGCCCCTACAATAACATCCGATGGATAATGTAAACCCATATAAATCCTAGAAATCCCCACAAGAACAGCCAAGAAAATAAAAATAGGAAGTCTACCATACCTTATCCCAAGGATCATAAACCCGCTGAAAGCAGCTACACTATGACCAGAAGGCATAGAATAACCCCCAACGATAATAGAATGCCTCACCCACCAAATAACTTCGAATGGACGGGGAACCTGGAAGATGGCCTTTAAAGATTCACTTAAAAAATATCCTAAAACGAGGGCTAAAAGGCATGTGAAAGCTGTTCTCCTACCCTTCACCCCAAAAAAAACTAAAAGTATTATGGATATGATTATCCAGAATATTTGAGTCCCTGCAAATGTTATAATTGGCATTAAAAAATCAAAAAAGGGGTTATGGAGCTGAATATTGAAAAAATAAAGTAATAAAAGATCTAGATGGTGCAAAAACCCAAGCAGACTCTCGAACATTTCTAGAATATTATCTCATTTATTAACTCAGCATTTAATATTGATGCACCTGCAGCTCCACGGATAGTATTATGACCAACCAACACATACCTCAAACTATTCTCAAATGCATCATCCATTCGAAGCCTACCAACCGTAACAGCCATCCCACCAGATTCATCCCTGTCAATACGTGGCTGAGGCCTGTCCTCTTCTTCCCTTACAACCACTGGTTTTTCAGGTGCTGAAGGCAACTCTAACTTCTGCGGTATCCCCTGAAATTCATCCATGATCCTCTTTATATCATCAATTTCAAATTCCTCTTCAAGTTCTATGAAAACCGCTTCAGTATGTCCATCAAGTACAGGAACCCTATGACAAGACGCGCTTATACCAAACTGGGCAGGAGTGACAGTCCCATTCTCTAACTCCCCAAGAAGATGGAGCGTCTCAGTCTCTATCTTCTCTTCCTCCCCTCCAATGTAAGGTACTAAATTATCTATTATTGCCATTGATGGGACGCCATTATATCCAGCCCCTGAAACAGCCTGCATAGTAGCTACATACACCCTCTTTATAGTGTACTGGTCATGGATTGGCTTCAAAGTCAACGTGAGGGCGATCGTGGTACAATTCGGGTTCGTGACTATGAAACCATCCCATCCACGCCTCTTTTGCTGAACTTCTATAAGATCTAGGAAATCAGGGTTAACCTCTGGTATGACTAGAGGCACATCAGGTTCCATTCGCATAGCACTTGCATTCGATGCCACCACATACTCTTCCGCGAACTTCGGCTCCACCTTCGCAGCTATCTCAGGTGGAAGAGCCGAAAATAGTATGTCAACATCCCCTACCTTAGAGGGGTCTGTCCCTGCAACTATTATATCCTTAACTGACTCTGGCATTTCACTTTGAAGATACCATTTAGCCACTTCCCCGTAGGGTTTCCCCTCAGAACGTGGAGAGGCCGTGAGCACCTTAATCTCAAATTTAGGATGCTTATCTAAAAGTTCTATGAAACGTTGACCAACCATTCCAGTCGCGCCTAAAACTCCCACATCAACCATTATAATCACCTGATTCCCAGAACATCATTCATATCTGATATCTTACCTGGCTCGGCTTTTTCTATGAATCTCAAAGCCCTTATAACCCCGCTAACGAAGGCTTCTCTACTATGTGCCCTGTGGATTACTTCAAGTCTTTCACCTTCACCAGCGAAAAGCACTATATGGTCTCCTACAATATCCCCAGCTCTTATGGCATGCACTCCTATTTCATCATCTGTCCTTTCACCTATAAGACCCCTTCTGCCATATACACTCACCCTCTCAGGGTCTCTGCTAGTAGCGGCTGCTATTATCTCCAATGCTCTTAAAGCCGTTCCTGATGGTGCGTCCCTTTTGTGTTTATGGTGTGCTTCCATGATCTCAACATTATAATCAGGTAAAAGTTTTGCAAGTTCTTCAAGGACCTTGAAGAACACGTTAACGCCAACAGCCATATTAGGGGCTATAATAGCCTTAACATTATTTTCTTTAACGTCTTTTTCAATCTTCTCTAACTGTTCACCTGAGAAACCTGTTGTCCCCACCACAACATTTATGCCAAGCTTTGAAGCCTTTTCCACAGTGTTTACCGCCGCATCCGCTATTGTGAAATCCACAACAACATCAGGTTTTGAATCCTTAATAGCCTCTTCTAGTTCTTCTGCAGAATTTACCTTAACACCGATGGTCCCTATACCTATAACTTCCCCAACATCTTTTCCTTTAAATGGTGTGTTTGGGGCTTCTATGGCTGCCACCACTTCCATACCATCTTCTTTTGTCACCCTCTTTACTATCCTTGAGCCCATCCTGCCACAAGCACCGCTTACCGCCACTCTAATCATTGATATCACCCTTAGATTAATGAGAGATCCTCTAGGATTCTCTGGAGTTTCGCCCTGTTTTCTTCTTTGAGTGGTGCTAGTGGCGGTCTCACATGACCAGCGGGTTTTCCCATCATATTCAAGGCTTCTTTCGCAGGTACTGGGTTAGTTTCGATGAATAATCCTTTCATAAGATCATATAATTCATAGTGAGTTTTCATCGCGGATTCGAAATCTCCCGATAGGGCCTCGTTAACCATCCTGGACATTCTAGCAGGGTCAACATTCGCAACCACTGATATAACCCCTTTCGCGCCTAGTGGTATCATTGGTAATGTGAGATTATCATTCCCTGAAAGTATGGTGAATTCATCATCCAAACCGCTTTCTATGAGCCTATTCATTAACTGAGAGACTTTGTCAAGATCTGGGCTGGCCTCCTTGAGACCTATCATATTATCTTCCTCTGCCAGTTTAAGCACGGTGTCAACGTCGATGTCTGTTCCAGTCCTTGAGGGTACATTGTAGATTATTATAGGTATATCCGCGGCGTTGCTAAGTATCTTGTAGTGTTCTAGGAGGCCGTGTGGTTGCGGCCTGTTGTAGTATGGTGTTATGACTAACGCTGCGTCGGCTCCTGCATTTTCGGCGTGTTTGACGAGTCCTAGCGCCTCTTTTGTGGAGTTGCTGCCGGCGCCTGCGATGGTGGTTACTCTACCATCGACTTCTTCAACTAGGAGGTCTATCATCCTCCTTTGTTCTTCGTGGGTTATGGTGGCTGATTCGCCTGTGGTTCCTGCTATGAGGAGACCATCCACCCCATTTTCTATCAGATAGTTTATGTTTTCTCGCAGCCCATCCTCATCCACCTCGTCATCTGAGGTGAATGGGGTTATCATGGCCACGATTGTACCTTCTATTTTCATTCTAAAACACCCCTTACAAGTTCATAAGCTTTTTTTCCATCATCCCAGTCAACAAATATTACGACAGAGGTTTGTGATGATGAGATTTCAACAATATTCAAGTCATGTTCTCTTAGCGGTTCTGTGATTTCTGAGATTATCCCTGGTGTGTCTATGAATTCTGGGCTTGAAATTGTGATCATTGCAATGTCTCTTCCAAGTGATAGTGAACTTAAGTTTTCATCTTCAACAACAACATCATGTAGGAGTTTGTGGGCTTCTTCAGCGTCCTCTTTTTTGATGAATAATGTTATGGAATTTTTTCCTGTTGATACTCCTATGATGTTAATATTCTTTTTGGATAATGTGGATGTTAATTTCGCGAGTATTCCCGGCTTGTTTAATATTTCTTCTCCCACTACGGCGAGAACAGCTAATGGCTCAGAGTTAAAAGTTACAGTTTTAAGCTGTTCTTTTTTTGAGGGGCCTATGATTTCTGTGCCAGGCGCTGAAAGATCACCATGCTCGAATCCTATTATTTTGGCTTTTATTTCAGGTATTTTATATTTTAGTGCGTGTGGGTGGAGTACTTGGGCTCCGTGGGTGGCTAAGTCCCTCATTTCCTCTACTGAGATTTTGTC
The DNA here is from genome assembly GCA_003584625.1 of Methanothermobacter sp. MT-2. Taxonomy (NCBI): domain Archaea; kingdom Methanobacteriati; phylum Methanobacteriota; class Methanobacteria; order Methanobacteriales; family Methanobacteriaceae; genus Methanothermobacter; species Methanothermobacter sp. MT-2. The sequence continues at coordinate 825,182 of AP017647.1, forward strand.
TAATTTTTTAGCTTCTTGGAGTTTGTTTGGGTCTGTTGACATGACCCCTCCAACGTCTGTAACGATGATTACTTCATCTGCATTTAGGCAACGGCCTAGTAGGAATGCTGTGATGTCGCTTCCGCCTCTTCCAAGTGTTGTGATATAACCTTGTTTGTCTTTTCCTAGGAAGCCGCAGACAACTGGTATAATACCCTGGTCTAGGAGTTTTAGGAGTGTCTTGGATTTTTCTATTGTTGTTTTAAGGTCTACTTTGGCGTCTAGGAGGTTGCTGTCTGTTATTATTGGCCATTCGTCTTTGTATGGGTCTATGTATTCTGATTTCACTCCAAGGGCTTCTAGGGCTGCTGAGAATATCCTTGCGCTGGTCATTTCACCCATTGAGACTATCTCTGCTAGTTGTTTTTCCGTTATAGCATTGTCCGTTGCTTTTTCAACGATTCCTAGTAGTTCGTCTGTGGTTTTGTTGATGGCTGATACGACCACTACTATCTGGTTTCCTTTCATGTGTTCTTTGACTACTGATTGGGCTGCTTTTCTTATCCTTTTACCGTTACCTATGGATGTTCCGCCAAATTTTGCGATTAGAAGTGCCATTTGTCTTCACAACCCATTATTGTGATTGTTGTCTCATGAGTCTTGTGATGTAACCTGCTATTTTGTTTCTAAGGTGTTTTGTGTTCACTGTTGAAAGTTCCTCGACTAACTTTTTGTTTTCTTCAAATTCGAGTGTGAATTTGTCAGGATTGTTTTCTATCAATTCTTTCGCTATCCTTTTAACGAATGCTGTTCTGATATTGCCCATGATTATTTCCTCCTGAGTATTTGTTCTTGTTCCATCTTGTTTAATTCTGTGAGTATTCTCATTATCTTTATGAGTTTATCTTCATCGATTTTGTTTTCCCTGGCGATTTTCCTTGTCTTTTCTTCGATTTGTTTTTCTCTTTCAGGGTCTAGGATGTCCATGCCCAAGACTATTTTTGCTTTTATTATCTTCCTTGCCAGGGATGTTCTCTTAGAGATGAGATTTAATATTTTCTCGTCTATAAGATCTATTTTCGCCCTGGATTCTTGTAAAAGTTGCAAAGCCTCTGATTTTCTCATTTGGAGGTCACCTGCCTGTGAATTGTGTGCCTTGGTTGTCGACGCTTGTAATGATTATGTCCCCTGGATAGGAGCTCCATGCTTCTATGATATTATCCTGTTTTTCCTCTGTTGTTATCGCGACAAATGCTGGTCCGGTTCCTGATAAACCTGATGCGATCGCACCTGCCTCCAGGGCGTCCACTGCAACTTCTGGGTTGAATCCTAGTGTTGCACAGTATATTAGGCCATTGAGGGTTAATGCCCTGTATAAGTCGCCTTCCAGGGCTTTTTTAAAAGCTATTTCCACGAGGGGTGCGAGTATTTTCATCCTTTTAACATTTGATTCTGCAGTTAAGGATTTTCTCTGCGGCATATATATTAATATCTTTTGATTTTCCATTAGCCCCCTTTGGATTATCTTTCTTTCTAGGTTATCTGTTATTGTGAATCCACCATAAAATGAGGCGCTAGCATCATCAAACGCACCTGTAATCGTAACCCCGGCTTTTAGAGAAGCGTCAATAGCCAGGTTGAGGATCTCCCATTCATTAAGTGGTTCCAAGTCGAATTCTTCTGCTATGAGCTTTGATGCTGCCATTATTATGGCGTTTGATGTTGCGCTGCTACTTGAAAGTCCTGATGCCACTGGTAGGTTAGATGTGGTTTTAACCTTTAACCCGGTATCTATATTATATTTTTCAAGGATAGTCTTTGCACATGTCCTCATTAGGGTGGTGTCAATCTCCTCGTCACAAATGCATTCCACTCCCTCTGGTATAAGTTCGACTTCTGCTGTTACATGACGCTGTATCGCGAAGGCTGAACCTTTACCGGTTGCAATGGCATTAATGATGGTGGCCGAACCCGGTGAACGGACTTTTGTTTTCACTATACCATTCCACCCTAGTTTATCATTATAAATAATATTATATATATTTTTAAGGAGAGGAAGTTCCATATTAAAAAATTAGGAGGATCCCTTTATAGATTAGAATCCAAGGTTTTCAAGGAGAATCCAAAACTTCCTTTTATCCAAATGTACATTGCTCATGAAACTTTATGGTATGACCTTCTGCCAAGATTGTTATTCCACCCCCCATATTGGATAAAAAGGATGTGAGACAATGGATAATGGTTATTAGCTACCTAGAATGTGATTAGAGAGAAACCATTAAAATTCTTGGTTTTCACAATTTTGGATTAAATACTCCCATCATCTGTTGGGGGGATAAATATTTATTGAAACAAAAAATAAAAAAGGATAAATGGAGGTAATATTTTATGGTAGTCAAAATTGAAGTGTTCACATCACCCACATGTCCATATTGTCCAATGGCACTAGAAGTGGTTGAAGAGGCGAAAAAAGAATTTGGAGATGCCATAGAAGTTGAACAGATTGATGTGATGGTAGACAGGGAAAGAGCGATTGAATATGGTCTCATGGCCGTGCCTGCCATTGCAATGAACGGTATACTGAAATTTATAGGAGCTCCCACAAAGGAAGAGCTTATAGATGCGATAAAAGAAGAATTGGCAGAATCTTCTTTTTAGGATTTTAATGAATGAAAAAAATCAAGATTTTGGCATAACAACAGGCGCTGCCGCCACAGCAGCGGCAGTTGCTTCTATTTTACATTTAAACGGTGAAGAGAATATTAAAAATGTTTTTATAGACGCGCCATACGGTAAACTAAAAATAGATATTAAAAGCGTGGAAAAACTTTCAAAGGAAAAAGCACGGGCAATAGTCGTTAAAAGACCATACAATGACCCTGACGTAACTGTGAACATCGATATAATAGCAACAGTCAAACTAAACAACCTTGAAAAGATCATAATCAAAGGAGGTGAGGGTGTAGGTAAAGTAACAAAACCAGGACTCCCAACCCCCCCTGGAAAACCCGCAATTAACCCCACCCCAAAAAAAATGATAAAAGAGAACATAAAAAAACACCTACCCCCAGGAAAAGGAGCCACTGTAACCATATCAGTACCGGAAGGGAAAAAAATCGCGAAAAAGACAATGAACCCCAAACTAGGAATAAAAGGGGGCATATCAATACTAGGAACCACCGGTATCGCACGTCCAATGTCATCAAAAGCCTACAAGGATTCACTCGCATGCCAAATAGACATAGCAGCCTCCCAAGGATGGGAAGAACTAGTATTCGTACCAGGTAACATCGGAGAAAAAATAGCTAAAAAACATTTCAAGAATATCCAAGAAGACAGGATAATACAAATGGGCAACTTCCCAGGTTACATGTTAAAAATAGCAGCTAAAAAACAATTTAAAAAGATCATACTCCTAGGCCATGCAGGTAAACTCATAAAAATAGGCGCAGGGATATTCAACACCAAAAACAGCATAGCAGATGGAAGACGCGAGATAATAACAGCCCACGCAGCCCTAAATGGCGCCTCAAAACCCCTCCTAATTGAAATTTTCAAAAAAAGAACAGTAGAAGAAATGATCACCGAACTAGATAATGAAGGATTAACCCAACCTGTATTCAACAGTATTGCCTCATCAATAAAGAAAAAATGCCAAGAAAGATATCCTATGGATTTTGACGTGCTAATCTTCGACTTGAAAGGAAGAAAACTCAACACTAATTCTAAAACAAGACAAAACCACACCTTCCAATAAGGTGAACCCATGAAAAAAGTTATCCTAATCGGCAAATTCCCACCACACCTTGGAGGAGTCGCATCCCACGTCCAAAACCTCGCAATACAACTAAAAAAGAAAGGATACCATGTTAACGTCTTAACCTACCCCCATAATAAAATAAAAAATATCAAAGACATAAAAGTCTCATCAGCCCCAACAATAAACATCAAAGGTTTAAGAGGATTAATATTCACAATCACAGCAACACAAAAACTAATCAAAACAATCAAAAAAGAAAACATCGACATTATACACGCCCACTACATAATCCCACCCGGCCTCATAGCACTCCTAGGATCCCTCATAACAAAAAAACCATACTATGTGACTGTACATGGATCAGACGCCCTCATACTATCATCCAAAACACTACTAAAACCACTAATCAAGATTATACTTAAAAAAGCCTCAAAAATCCTTGTTATAAGTGAAAAATTAGCCGATAAAATCCTAGAACTCGGAATACCAGAAGACAAGATAATAATAACATACAACATGGTAAATACAAAAATCTTCAACCCACAAGTTAAAAGTTCATTCAAAAAAGAAATAAAAACAAAAAAACCCATCATATTATTCGTAGGCAACCTAGTCCCACAAAAAGGCGTTGAACACCTAATAAAAGCAAAGAAACTCCTAAAAAAAAATTCAAAACTAGTCATAGTAGGTGGAGGACCCCTACTCAAAAAACTAAAAAAAATCGTCAAAAAAGAAAACATCAAAGATGTTATATTCACAGGACCCAGAACAGACATAAACAATATAATGGCCGCCGCAGACATAATAGTCCTACCATCAATCTCCGAAGGACTCCCCATAGTACTATTAGAGGCCATGGCAATGGCTAAACCAGTAGTAGCCACAAAAGTCGGAGGCATACCAGAGATCGTCGACGAAAACGTAGGAATACTCGTAGAACCAAAAAACCCAAAAAAACTAGCAGATGCAATAGAAAAACTCCTCTCAGATGAAAAATGGAGAAAAAAACTCGGAGAAAATGGACTGAAAAAAGCTGCTAAATTTTCAACCATAAAAACACCATATTAGTGATCATTATGAAACTAACTCACACAAACGGAAAATCCATCCACATGGTCGACATAACCCCAAAACCAATAACCAAGAGAACAGCCACTGCAGAAGGCGAAATACGCCTAAAAAAAGATACAATAAAACTAATCAAAGAAAAAAGGATAGAAAAGGGTAACGTGCTTGCAACAGCTCAAATAGCCGCGATAAACGCCATTAAAAACACATGGAACATAATACCATTATGCCATCCACTCCCCATAACAAACGCAAAAATAAAATTCAAAATCCTAGACAATAAAATAACCGTAAAAGTAACGGTAAAATGCAACGGCAAAACAGGCGTGGAAATGGAAGCCCTCACAGGAGCGAGCATAGCACTCCTAACAATATGGGACATGGTAAAAAGCATAGAAAAAGACAAAAAAGGCCAATACCCACACACAAAAATATCAAACATAAAAGTGGTTGAAAAAAAGAAAAGTGAACCGAAATGAACACCACAAAGACCATGATGAAAATAATAAAAGACTGCTACCCCCACATAAAAGACCTGAACCCAGCCCAACAAGCCACAATCAACAAAGGCTACCTCGAAGACAACCACAACTATATACTAGCAATACCAACAGCAAGCGGAAAAACACTCCTAGGCCTCATGGCCGCCATAAAAACAATACTAGAAGGTGGAAAGGTCATCTACACAGTCCCCCTACTATCCATCCAAAACGAGAAAATCAAAGAATTCAAAGAACTTGAAAAACATGGCATTCGCGTGGGTAAAGATCCAAGATCCTCAGATTTCGCCATCATGGTCTTCGAATCATTCGACATACTAACACGCTTCTCATGGAACACACTACATGAAATAGACCTCCTAATAATAGACGAATTCCATATGATAGGTGAATATACAAGAGGGCCCACGATAGAATGTGCAATCACCCGTTCAATGTCACTAAATCCTAGAATGAGGATAATAGCACTTTCCGCAACATTAAGCAACCTGGAAGAAATAGCAACCTGGTTAAATGCAAAAACCATACAACATGATTATCGTCCAGTCCCACTCTACAAGGAAGTTCTAACCCTCGAAATGCTCAAAGCCAGAGAAAAAAACGAGGCCATAGTCAAAATACTAGAAGAAGCCATAAAAGAAGACAGCCAAATCCTCGTATTCATATCAACAAGACGCTTCACAGAAGCCCTGGCAACATTCGTCTCGCAAAAAATACACATCCCGAGGGAAATGAAAGAAACATTCAGCGAAGTCGCCGATAAAATACTTGAAATCCCTAAAAAGAGCGGATCGGCACCAACATTCACTTGTCTTAAACTTGCAGAATGCATCAAAGAAGGTGTCGCATTCCATCATGCAGGTTTATTCACTAGACAAAGAGAAATCATAGAAGACGAATTCAGAAACGGCAACCTATACATGATCACAGCAACACCCAGTTTAATGTATGGTGTTAACCTACCATCTCAGATCGTTGTCATAAGAGACTACACAAGATGGACCAGGCAAGGACCCAAATGGATCCCAGTGTTCGACTATGAACAAATGTCTGGAAGAGCCGGAAGACCACAATACGACAACGTAGGATACTCATATCTCATAGCAAAAACTCTAGAAGAAGCATACCAACTAGAAGAATACTACATAGATGGTGAAGTAGAACCAACCAACTCAAAACTCATAGAAAACAAGGACGCAGTCTACCACCAGATAATAGGACAAATAGCAGCAGGGCTAGCAGACAATCCAGATAATCTAGTTGAATTCTTTAAACAGACATTCTATGGCCATCAACTCGCCAACAACCCTAATATGAGCATGTTCACAGACACTCTTGAACATGAGATAAATTCCTCAATAGAATTCCTCATCAAAAACGAGATAATAAAACCAACCCCAAGCGGGTTTAAAGCCACAACATTTGGACTCCTCATAGCAAATTCCAATTATAGTGTTGAGACAAGTATAAAACTCCGTCAATTCGCAACAGAAATGGAGGAACTCGACATCCACAGGTTAATCTATGAGATATGTAAAACCCCTGACATGCCATTCATATCCTTCAAAACCCGCAAAAATAGGGATCGTGTCCGTGAAAAACTCCAAGAACATGGAATATTCACTATAGATGTAGGTAACCCAGAGGCTACAGCAGCATCCCTAATAGAATGGATAAACGAAAGAAGCGAATATGAGATTGAAAACGCCTTTAATGTATATGCCGCCTCAACCCGCAGAGCAGCCTACGAAGCATCCCAACTTATAAGATTCTTCAAGAACATATGCGAGGTCACAGGAATCTATGGCTATTCACAGGCACTTGACATGCTCATAGCACGCTTATACTATGGTGTTAAAGAGGATATAATACCACTAGTTGTGGGAGTGAAAAGATTAGGTCGCATAAGAGCCCGAAGACTCGTAAATACATTCGGATACAACCTAAAAAATGTAGATGTAGATGACCTGCAAAAAGTTGATGGAATCGGGCCGAAAATGGCAACTGCAATCAAAAAATATGCAAAAAGAAACCCTAAAATAATGGCTAAGTATTAATAGATAACCCCCTTAAATCTTAGTTAAAAAAAGTTTTGTTATGTTGGCGTGGAAATGTGGAGGAAAGTGTATATTCGTAGATCCATTGAGCCTGTCACTAAAACTTGATGGAGAGTCTCATACTACATCCATTTTATTAAATGGAACCATCAAAATATACTTTTATCGTCCCCATGAAGAATAGCCCTTTAATCTTCTAAAAACACCATTTACTATTATTAAAAAAGGTATAAGGATGTGTTTTGTCCATACAAAAAAATAATGTGACATGTGCATAAGTTTGAGAAAGCCTAAGGTGACCCTAAATGCTTGAAGATATCCATGAAAAGTTGACTAAAAGAGATCTTTTAAAGATTCTCAAAAGGGAAGCTTCAAAAATTTCAATAAAGGATATAATGGACGCCACACTCTACCTAAAGGAAGAGACTAAGTACATGTCGGCCCGTGAACAAGAAGAGTTTATTAAAAGATTTACAAAGGCCTTTTTCAGAAGGATGAGGGATGTGAAAAATGAAAAGGATAAAAAGGAGTATGGCGAGTTAATTGATACCGAAAAATTAAGGGATTTTATTGAATTTCTCGATGAACAACTCAAAAATGCTAAGGGCAAGCCCGAGGAATGTTTCCAAAAAATTGCGCGGATAATAAGTTTATATGCAACATTCATAAAAGAAGAGCCGATACATCCTGTTGGAACCCGTTTTCCAGGCGGCTTAATGGTGAAAAAAAGAAAAAATGTTTATTATTGTCCTGTTAAAGAGAAGCAGATGAACACACCTGGTGCTCTTTGCAGGTTTTGTGTTACTGTCCAGGATCCTGATGTTGCTTAGGGTTAGACCATGAGTCCTATTCCATCAATAACAAGTGCCAAGCCGATTATCCAAGCAAGGAAGACAGGATTCATTGCAAAAGTGCCCACTATCAAATATAAGACTCCAAGTATACATACTGCTGCAGCCGCTATCTTACTAGTCTTCTCCTCCCTTGCAAATAAGCTTGCTATACCTGCTATTATCAGGATTATACCTGTAAGGTATATCCAGAATGCCGTTAGAGCGCTGAAGAGTGCTATGTTACCTATAAGGGCTATTGCTAGGATGATACCGAGTATACCCAATATCAGGTAGAGTATGCTAGCTCCTTTACTATCTGTCCATGTTCTGGCTCCGAGAATGAGCAACCATAAGCCTATAAATAGGATTGCAACACCGCTAAGAACGCTGAGTGTAAAGATGGACGCCACAGGGAAGATCAGTATCAGTAGTCCTAGGATCAATGTTATAATACCAAGTGATCTTGTTCCATTAATTTTTCTCACCTCCCACTCCAATTTTCTGCATCATATAATATGAAACTCATCTTATAAACTTTTTTTGTCTGGATTCCAAAAAAATGTGATGAATTTCGCTGAAAGAATGGGAGAGAGTCAATTAACGAAAAAATAAAAAATTAGAAAAATTGGAAGGTTAACCTCCGCCGTCACAGAGCTCTGAACCCATATCAACCTCTTCAAGATCTTCCCGCATCTTCTTGAGCTTTTTAAGGCTTTTATCTAGCCTTTCACTCTTTTCGGATTCTCTTCTTTCAATTTCTGCCTTGTCTATCACTTCAAGATACTCAGTGTTATACCATAGGTCTGAATCAGCAAGCCTAGCCCATCCCTGGTCATTCTCTACTTTAAGCCCTGAAACCTCTCCTGTAGTACCAGTACCACCGTATCTTACAATGGACCCTACAGTTATCATTTTTCCTCTTCCATCAACAATCTCCAACCTTAAAACCCCCCCTACTATTCTTCTTTTCCAAGTGAAAGTTTAGTTGATTCCTCCTTAGGAGTTTCCGAAATCTTCTCGGCTTCTTCAGCCGCTATACTGATTATAACATAGTCACCCACTTTCTGTATTTTATCAACGTCTATTAGGAATGTCTGTGGTTTAAGTGATAATTCCCCCTTTGATACTATCACAGAATTTATCACTCCCTTCTCAGGATCGACGTCCATATCAGATACTTTACCCACTTCCAGGGCATTCTTATCAAGAACCTTTTTACCCAAAAATTCAGAGACCAACATCAAAAACACCAACAAATCTTTATATCTAGTGAGAATATATATCTCTTTATAAAGTAAAAAGTTTATCCATGAAAACATCATTAAGAATATTCAAAATATTTGGCATACCAATAGAACTAGACTTCTCATTTCTAATACTAATAATATCCATATACCTACTGGCATTTTCAGGTTTCATATCCCTAGAAATGGCCGTACTCATAACACTGATCTTTGTAACAGTTGTAATCCATGAATTATCACATTCATATGTAGCACTCCACTTTGGGGTGAAAATAGAAAAAATACTCTTACTCCCCATAGGCGGCATAGCCAAAATGGAGGAAATACCCCGCGTACCCCGTCAGGAACTATTAATATCCATAGCAGGACCCCTCACAAATCTGATAATAGCAGCTGCTTTCTATGGTATACAATCAACAAGAATATTCCCACAAACAATAACAAACTTCATAGGCAACTTCATACTAGTAAATATTGTACTAGCACTCTTTAACTTGATCCCAGCATTCCCAATGGATGGTGGAAGGATCCTAAGAGCGCTCCTAGCAGAGAAAATGACTTATCTTCGTTCAACAGAAGTCGCGGCAAACCTTGGGAAATTCCTAGCCATCCTCATGGCCATGGCCGGGATATTCTACAATTTTTTCCTCATACTGATAGCTCTCTTTATCTATATCGGCGCAGAACAAGAATACCGGCTCGTATTCATATCATCCCTGCTTGAAGGTGTTAAAGTAGGGGATGTGATGACACCAGAACCCATCACCCTCAAACCATCCTCAACGGTTAGTGAAGCTCTTGAAACAGTATTCAAATACAAACATATGGGTTATCCAGTGACAGAAAACGACGAACTTAAGGGTATAGTGACATTCCAAGACCTTTCAAACGCAGAGAAAGATGCTCCTATCTCAGAGGTCATGACAAAAAATGTTATCACAGTAGACATCAATGATGATGCCATCTTAGCCCTTGAAAAATTAACTAGTCACGATCTTGGAAGATTACCAGTTCTCAAAGACAACAAACTCGTCGGCATAATATCAAAAACAGACCTTATAAGAACACTCGATATTATGAGAAGAACAAAAATGTGAAAAAAGGGAGAATAAAGGATGGAGGATGCCTGTCGCCTAATAATAGAGAAGATTATGAAAGGGGATGTGAAAACAAGAGAAGAACTTGAAAGGATTAAACGTGAAACCTGTAAAAACTTCAAACTTGAAAAATTCATGAGCAACTCCCTGATACTAAAATACGCGAAAAAAGATGAGAGAAGAATCATAGAAGAATTCCTAAGAAAAAAGCCTACAAGAACAATCTCAGGGGTTGCGGTCGTGGCTGTAATGTGCCAACCACACCCATGCCCCCATGGAAAATGCCTCTACTGCCCAGAAAGCGAAAAAGCACCCCCAAGTTATACCGGGGAAGAACCAGCAGCACTCAGAGCAAGAATGTACAAATTCCACCCATACCACCAAGTATATAATAGGCTAAAACAACTCCAAAGCATAGGACACCCCACAGACAAAGTGGAACTAATCATAATGGGAGGAACATTCCCAGCCCAGACACTCTGCTACCAAGAATGGTTCGTGAAACAATGCCTAAAAGCAATGACAGACTTCACAAAGAAAACCCCAAGATACAAAGGTTACATCTCCCTCGAAGACGCTCAATCAGCTAATGAAAAAGCACCCATAAGATGCGTTGGCATTACATTCGAAACAAGACCAGACTATTGCAAAGAAGAAGACGTGGACAGAATGCTCTCATTTGGCGTTACAAGAGTCGAACTCGGAGTCCAAACAATCTACAACCACATATATCATCGTATAAAAAGAGGTCATAACATCCAAGATGTTATAGAATCCAATAGGATACTAAGAGACTCAGGAATCAAAGTTGCAATGCACCTCATGCCAGGACTCTTCGCAGACTTCAAAAAAGACCTCAGAATCTTTAAAAGAATATTCTCAGACCCATCATTCAAACCCGACATGATAAAAATATACCCATGTCTCGTTACAAAAGGCAGCCAACTATACCAAATATGGAAAAAAGGAGAATACAAACCCTATAATACAGAAGAAGCAGCCGAATTAATCGTCCAAATAAAAAAAATGTTACCCAAATGGGTTCGCACAATGAGAATACAAAGAGACATACCATCACACCTAATAATCGACGGTGTTAAAAAATCCAACCTCGGAGAAATAGTCTACAAAAAACTCAAAGAAAAAAACATACAATGCCAATGCATAAGATGCAGAGAAATAGGACACAGACTATCAGAAGGAGCCAACATAAACCCAGACAACATAACACCCCTAAAGGAAGTCTACAAGGCAACCGACGGAAAAGAATTTTTCCTCTCATATGAAGACCCTGAAAATAACATCCTCATAGGATTCCTCAGACTAAGATTACCATCCAAAAAAGCCCATCGAAAAGAAATTAACCAAGAAACCGCACTAGTAAGAGAATTACACGTATACGGGCCAATGCTACCCCTAGGCGAACCAGGGAAAGGCATCGGACAACACTCAGGATACGGAGAAAAACTGCTATCCTGGGCAGAAGAACTAGCCATAGAAAATAGTAAAGAAAAAATATTAATAACAAGTGGAATAGGAGTCAGAGACTACTATAGAAGGCTTGGATATGAAAAAGAAGGCCCATACATGGCAAAAATTTTAAAGTGAGGTGGATTAAATGGAAAAAGAAGTTTTCGCACGTCTCATAGACCATACCAATGTAAAGGCTGATGCAACAATAAACGACATAATAAAATTATGTAAAGAAGCCACCCATTACGGATTCGGCTGCGTCATGGTAACTCCAAGTAATGTTAAATTAGCATCAAATATCCTTAAAGGAACACCAGTAAAGGTAGGTTGTGTTATAGGATTCCCAACCGGCAGCACCACACCCCACATAAAAGCCCTTGAAGCCAAGGAAGCCATAGAAAACGGTGCAAACGAATTAGACATGGTTATGAATATAGGTGCCATGAAATCCAAGGAACTAGACTTGGTCGCAGATGATATAAAAGGGGTGGTTGAAGTTGCCAGAGACAATATCGTTAAGGTCATCATAGAAACAGCGTACCTAACAGACAAAGAAAAAATACTAGCCTGTAAAATAAGTAAAAAGACTGGTGCAGATTATGTTAAAACTTCAACTGCTTACGGGGGCCTTAAAGGGGCGACCATAGAAGACGTGAAATTGATGAGATCCACAGTCGGAAAAAATATGGGTGTTAAAGCCTCTGGTGGTATAAGAGATCTTAAAACTGCATTGGCCATGATAGAAGCAGGGGCTGATCGTATAGGAACATCAAGTGGCGTTCAGATAATCAGCCAATGGGAGGATCTAATATGAGGATCAAGATAGAAGTTGAGGGTAAAGGTTATGCGATTGGAGAACTAGATGATAGGAACCCTAAAACTGCCCAGATAATCTATGAGAACCTGCCAATAGAAGGAAGGGCGCTCATATGGCTCGAAGAGGTCTATTTTGACATTCCTTTAACAATTGAGTATGAAAATCCATCGAAGACAGCTACAATGGGTGATATATCCTATTGGCCTCCTGGTTACGCCCTTTGTATCTTTTTCGGGTCAAGTCAACCCTACTCTGAAGTTAATCATATTGGTAGGGTCATAGAGAATCTTGAACTCTTCTGGGAAGTGGAGGAAAGTGATAGGATAATCATAGATAGGGTTGAGTGACTGGTTCTATTTTCCTATAGAGGGTGTCTCGCATGGCAGGCATCCTACCAATATCCAAGATAACTCTTTCCATTTCCTCGATTTCTGCGTTGACACCATATGATGCTCCTGCAGACCGTGAAATGTTCTCTTCTCCAAGCGTCCCTCCAAGGTCGTTCGCACCTGCGAGTAGGCACATTTGCGCGAATTTGAATCCGAGTTTAACCCAAGATGCTTGTATGTTTTTTATAAGGTCTCTGAAGAACAATCTTGCAACCGAATAAAGTTTCAAGTCTTCTGTCCCTGTACTGCCCGCCTTTGCCTTTCCTTCCCGGTATATTCTCGTGTTTTTGTGCATGAAGGGTAATGGTACGAATTCTGTGAAACCGCTTGTATGCTCTTGGACGGATTTTAAAATTTGGAGGTGTTTTATTCTTTCCTCTGCATTGTCTAGGTGACCATACATAATAGTGCAAGTTGTTGGGATACCTGTTTTATGGGCTGTTTCTATCACTTCAATCCATTCTCTTGTGTCAAGTTTTTTTGGGCAGATGACACGTCGAATATTATCGTCTAGGATCTCTGCTGCTGTGCCGGGCATTGAATCTAAACCTGCTCTTTTCAATATTTTAAGGGTTTCTTCTATTGAGAGTTCGGCCTTCTTCGATCCATAGTATATTTCCATCGGCGAGAATGCGTGGATGTGTATCTTTGGAAGCTGGGATTTTATAGCTTTCAGTATGTCTTCATAGAAGTATGTGTCTACTTGGGGGTGTAGACCTCCTTGGATGCAGAGTTCTATGGCACCATCCGCCGCGGCCATTTTAGCCCTTTCAACTATCTCTGGTATGTCCATGAAATAGGATCCTTTGTCTTCTTGGTTTTTTCTGAAGGCACAGAAGCCGCAGTTGCCTGTGCAAATGTTTGTGAAATTTATATTCCAATTTTTTATAAATGTCACTTCTTCCCCGACTACTTTTCTCCTCACAGCATCTGCTGTTATGAATAGTCCATATAACTCGCTTCCCTGGAGTTCCATCAAGTAAAGCGCATCCTTGAATGATATTGGCTCATCTAAGCCTTTCTCTAACACTTTTTTTGTTTGTGGGCTGATTTTCAAGGCATCAAGCATACTATCATCTTCTATCTCATCATTCAAAGTCCATTGAAAGATTACTTCCTCTTTTATTTTTATAGCAGGTTCATGTTATAAATTTTTTATCTAAGTTCTGCAAGAAGACCCCCCTCTGAAAGGGAGGATAAATTGCAAAGCTTAAATACCGCCTTCCACATACAACCCCATTTTGTAGACCATATAACTAGAAGCATGGGATTCTAGGCTAAGGAGGGTCCTATAACTGTGAAGCCATAGGTGAACTCCCCAACCTTGCAAAGTTTCATGTTGGAAACCCCACTTGTAAGCGTGAAGGTTCACTAAGTTTATGTTCGTTGCGAATGTTCAATATATGTTCAATAGTGGGGATAATGCTCAAATGACCCATTTCTTCATGGATACTATGCATGGTGTTACGCCCCTCCCACGATATGCTCCAAGTGGATCCTGTGACTGATATCTCTGTCAATTATCAGCACATAAAAAACATTTCCTTGGAGGTTGGAGGCCCCTTTTTTTTATCTATACTGATGGGTCATAGGAACCCATGAGTTTTTGACAGTGCTATTTTTCATGGGATTTTGTTTGGGGAAAGTTACAATTTCGTGATTTGTTCTACTGATTATCATTGTAATCTTATGCTTGAATTGGTCCCATACATGCAAGTATAATCAATAGATTTAAATATGAGTAATTATTAGGTTATTTTGGAGGTGAAAATATGGTCGAATTACCAATAGCACCAGTTGGAAGAATAATAAAAAATGCCGGTGCCGAGAGAATAAGTAATGATGCAAGAGAAGCACTAGCAAAAGCCCTAGAAGCAAAAGGTGAAAAAATAGCAGAAGCAGCAGTTAAACTTGCAAAACACGCCGGTAGAAAAACCGTTAAGGCAGAAGATGTGGAATTGGCCGTTAAAACAATGAAATAATCCACTTCGTGTGTGGGGGTATATAAATAGACACCCCACACACACTCTCCTTTTCTTTGAACATACCATGGAGGAGGATATCATGTCAACATTAAATAATCTAAAAGAGGCGTTTGCAGGGGAATCCCAAGCAAACAGAAAATATCTTGCATTTGCAAAGAAAGCTGATGAGGAAGGATATCCGCAGATAGCGAAGCTATTCCGTGCAGCTGCAGCTGCAGAGGAAGTGCACGCTTTTAATCATCTAGATGCTATGGGGGCTGTTAAAAGCACAGAGGAAAACCTTAGAGAAGCCATAGATGGTGAAACCCACGAATTCGAGGAGATGTACCCCCAATTCATCGAAGAAGCCGAAAATGAAGGGGAAGAACAGGCTAAATGGAGCTTCACCGTTGCTAATAAAGTCGAGATGATACATGAACAACTTTACAAAAAAGCCCTTGAAAATCTCGGAGAAAACGAAGAAGTAGACTATTATGTGTGCAACTGGTGCGGTAACACAGTCGAAGATAAACCACCAGAAAAATGTCCAATCTGCGGAGCCCCACAAAAAGAATTCAAAAAAATAGATTAAACAAGACCCTTTTTAGGTACTTTAATCCTAAATGTGGTCCCATCATCTGATATCATTTCGACATCAGCATTAATCTGATCAGATAAACTTTTAACTAATTGCAGACCTAAAGATGAAGTTTTCTGCCAATCAAGACTGTCTGGGAAGCCCACTCCATTATCACTTACCTCAAGTAGTATCTCATCATTCAATGACTTCAATTTTAAGTTAACCTCTCCCTCAGCACCTTCTGGGAACGCATGCTTTAAAGAATTTGTTACAAGCTCATTTACTATGAGGCCAATTGGTATGGCCAATTCCACATCCATTTTTACCTTGTCAAGATCCAAGTTGAGTTTTATCCCAGGAATGGCATAACTGTTGAATATTCCACTGGCAACTGTCTGGAGATATTCTGCTATGTCAATCTCTTTAAGGTTAGAGGAACGATAAAGTCTCTCATGAATTAACGCCATGGATCTGGCCCTGTTCTCGCTTTCCTTGAAAAGTTCAAGGGCCCTTTTATCCTTTAGGTACCTTGATTGTAGGCTTAAAAGACTGGAGATTATCATGAGATTATTCTTCACTCTATGGTAGGTCTCTTTAATGAGCAACTCCTTCTCCTTAACTGTTTTTTCCAACTCTTTTTGCGTCTTTTTAATATCAGTTAGATCTTCGATCACAACAATAAGCAGATCATCTCCACCAATCTTAACAAGCCTAGAGAAAACTCTAACATAATGTTCATTTCCCTTGGAATCTAAAAGTTTAGTTTCATAGGGTTTAACCTCACTTCCCTTTTCTATAATCTTCAATTTCTCTTTAATCTCTTTAATCCTCTCTGGGAGGATGAAACCCAATTCAAAGGATTTACCCACTAATTTGCCCTTTTTTAACCCGATCAGTTCGCTGGTGGCTTTATTCAGATCAAGGATCTTCCCTTTCAAATTAAGAACTAATATATACTTGGGTGAGAGTTCAAAGAGTGAACGATACTTTTTTTCACTTTCTTCTAATTGCCTCCTCTGGGCATCTATTTGCTCAGATAAAAATATTGTAACCGTGTTCACAAAAAAGAACATTAAAACACGGAACACATCCTCGAAAAAGCTAAATCCTAGAGAATATGCGGATGCTAAAAGTAAAAATGATAATATCCCAGTTAAGATCAGAGACTTCCTTTTAAACCATATAGCTGCTAGGATAATCGGGATATAAAAGAAGTGAGTGAATATAATACGAACATGTAAGATAAAATGGAAATAGAAGATAAGGGCTATTGAAACCCCCATAAGAACCGCTAAGACAGAAATTCTCACCTTATTATCATAGAGATCAAACATGAAAAACACCACAAATCATACCTAAAACTTTTTTTATGGGGAAATTATCATACCCCATTTTATATATAAAATTTTCCCACCCCAAAAAATGGGATAGTTATAGTGGGATTTGATGGGCCCGACGGGATTTGAACCCGCGATCTTCTGGTTAAGAGCCAGATGCCCTGCCAGACTGAGCTACGGGCCCCTCATAGATAAAAGATTAGGACATATTATTTATCCTCTTTTTTAGTTACATAAATTTTTTGGTTTATCATTTAATTGCTTGGCAACTCTTATATTTTGGGTATGGTGTAGAGTATAAGGGAAAAAATATTATAATATTTGAAGCATATGAAATTTTAGGTGGGGTCTAATGAGGGTTGCTTTAAGTGAAAACATTGAAGAATACCTGGAAACTCTCTATAAGCTTTCACAGCGAAAAAAGCTTATAAGTACATCAAGCATATCAAGGGAATTGGGGATAGCCAATGCAAGCGCCACTCAGATGCTCCAGAGATTGGCCAAAATGGGTTTTGTAGATTATTCCCCCTATAAAGGTGTTAAACTTACAATGAAAGGTTATATGATAGCTGAGAAGATTATAAGGAAACATAGGCTGCTTGAAAGGTTTCTGCATGACATGTTAAAATTGAAACAAGAAAAAATACATCCTCAGGCTTGTGAAATGGAGCATGCGCTTTCTGATGATGCTGAAAGAGCCCTTTGCCAATTACTCAAACAGCCAAGCCACTGTCCTGATAAGAATCCCATACCCCCATGTAACCTCAAATTCGAAACATGTGATGAATGTTTAAAAAGGAAGGATGATGATGTTGAAGAAATAGGTTTAAGAGACCAAAATCTCCTATCCCTACCTCAACTAAAAGAAATGGGGAAAGGAAGAATATCCTTTATAAGGGGCGATTACAAGTTCCTAAAAGATGTTATGAACATGGGGATAACCATCGGAACTCTTATAAAAGTCTTGAAAAAGATTCCCCGGATAGGATCTGTTGAAATAGAAGTTAATGGATCAAGGATCGTGCTTGAAAAAAATATTGCGGAGAATATTTTTATAAACGCCAAAAATCACTAAAATATTTTTTAAGTTAACCAATTTTCAACCCTTTTCATGATCTTATCAAAGAAATCTAATGATTTTTCATGTGAACTAAGGGCTATTGCCAATTCTATGAGGGTCTTTTCATCTCCTACAAGGTTTATGTAAAGAAGAAGATTCTCATATAATTTACTGGTTTGATATCTTTCAGGCGCCTTTAAACCCCATAAGTGTATGAGGGCCCATTCTTTGGATGAATCTTTGATCTTTGAAAGTTGGAATTTCCTATTTGAAAATATCCTCTCTTGGATATATTTTAAAAGGTTTCTGTTTTTCAAAGCCCAGAAACTGAAATCCTCATACTTGGCTCTTAAATCATGGATTCGACCTCTTTTCTCTTCTCGTATCCTTATAAATTCTTCCTCATACTTATTAAGTTGAAATTTTGACCTGTCAGTCCCCACAAGCTTTAATAGATTACCGTGCCTCTTTTTCAGTTCTTTACCGGCTTCTATGTGGAGTATCTCATCATCTGTAAGTTTTCTCTTTTCTAAAAGTTCCTTTTGGGATTCGACTTCACCCCTCCATTCCTCACATTTCCTTGATTCAAGCTCTTTCACCTTTTCAGAGAATCTTCCCTTTAGAAGTTCCATTGTTAAAAACCTACGCCAATTATTCTCTCCCAGATAAGATAGTATGGCTGCTATCTCTAAAGGATCTTCTGGTTCGCCTCTAAAATATGATACAAATCGGGCGGTCTCCCTGGGGAACAAACTTGGGATTATCATGACCAAAAGCCAAAATATAATTGAAACGGAAAGGGAAACTATTAATGGTAAAATGATTTCCTGGATAATCATGAGGACGCCCCTGTACTAAGGATAATTTTCCGGAGCTCCCTTTTAGTCTCTGTTATAATATCTATCTTTTCAACATCCACACTATTATTATTAAGGTATTCTATTAACTGTGTGGGGGTTATTGTAGCCTCAAAATCTGCGAGTATTGAATCGCCTTCAAAGCCCACCCCAACAGCTCCATAAGCCAACAATAACCTTTTAGCCTCCTTAAGTTGTGGAGTTTTTATCCTGAAAGTACGCAACTGCTCATGCAATTCTGCTATGTCAATATTCATACGTTGAAGGTTTATGAGAACATGCTTATTCAAGGCCTCTTCTAGTATTTCAACATCTATTTTATCTTTTCCACGGTTTATCCTCACGGCCTGGGCTATCTGGGCAAGGTCCTTGGCATGTGCAAATGTTGGGTTTAATCCTTCACCACCCTTGTCTTTGGGAGTGTAGAGTAATCTGAATCTTTCAAAGACGTCTTCTTCGTATTCTTCACCTATCAGATCTAGGTTTCTCCTGAATACTTCAATGATCTCATCTATGGGTGGGGCTTGGAGGAATATGTGTAAAGGTGCTCTTCGTAGGTGGGCTTCATCCATTATACTTATGTCAAGGTTTGTGGAGAATACTGGGATGAAGTGTGCATGTATAGCTACTGGCACACCCTTGATATATACCATCTCCTTCCTGTTTTCTAGGGGTATTATAAGACGGTTTAGTAGCATGTTATGATCTTCTTTTTGCCTTCCAAGATCATCAAGTAGTAGGACGCCACCATTTGCTTTTATGATTGGTGATGTCTCATATACTCCCTTGTTTTTGTTGAAGTTTGTCTCCAGTTTTCTAATTGTAAGTTCAGATCCTGTGAATACAAAGGGTGCATATACTTTAACCCATCTTGGGTCTTCTGGTTGTTCCCTGGATAGTCTGTGAAAATCCGGATCATATAATTGGATTACCTGTTCATTAAATTCGATATAACGTGGGATTAAAAGTGGGGGGAGCAGGTTTGACAATTTACTTGTGATGAAGGTTTTACCCGTGCCTGGAGGACCATATATAAAAAAGCCTTTGCCGATTGTAGCCGCATTCACTAGGATCTCTTTAGCTTTTTCGCTGCCAACAACATCCTCAAAGGCTTTCTCGATGATCTTATCAGGTATCTTGATAGGGAATCTTCCTTCCAGTTGTTTCTCCATCACCTTAAAATATAATTCGTATCTTACAGGGGCCAGTCCAATGTAGGGGTTTTCTTTTAGGAGTTTTTCCGCAAGTTTTCTTCCCTTCATTTTTATAGCATATGTCACACTGGGGAATAGGAAGCCTCCTCCTATGGAAGCGCAGAGTTCATCGTCTTCCATGTGCCGTAGGCATTCTTCAAGTATGTTCACATGTAATCCTGTGATTTCATGCATGTCTTTAACTTTTATAGTCCCATAGGTGGCTATGATTTTGAGGATAAGATCTTCTATAAATTTTCGGGAAAGATCTATTTCATCGAGGCTCTTTGGCCGTTTTAAGGCTTCGAAGAATCTTTGCATTTTTTCATCATGGTAATAATCCAATTTGGACACCAATTTATCTCTTGCTTATAAGACCTCCCCTTGAAAGGGAAGTATACAATTGGGGGCCTAGTAGGTTAAATTTAAATATTACCCTTTTTTGCAGCCCACTCCTTAATAAAAGGTGTGGAGGGTGAACCCATGGTTTGAACTTCTCAAATTTGCAAAGTTTCATGTTGGGAAGACCAATGGTAAGCGTGGGGGGGTGGTCACAGGATATCTTTTAGTTCCCCTATATTGGATATGATCTCGATGTCAAGCTTTTCACTCTTTATATGTCTTTTCTCATCCTCTTCTAATTTGGGTTTGACGAGTATTGCTGACATTCCCGCGTTCACAGCGCCTATTATATCCTCTCTAAATTTATCTCCAACCATAACAGAATCTTCAGGTTTACATCCCATTCTATTGAGGGCTTCTCTAAATATTTCAATGTCTGGTTTCTGGAATCCTACTTCTTCTGATGTGACAACTTCGTCAAAGAAATGGTGTATGCCTAGTCTTATCAGTTTCTCCCATTGTTTTATGGTGAGGCCATTGGATATCACTCCAAGGTTGTAACCTTTGCCTTTAAGGTATATTAGGGTGGGTATGGTCTGGGGGAATGGTCTTAGAAGGGCGAATTTAACATTATGATATGTTATCACACCTAATGCTATGAGCAGTGGTTTTTCCTCTCCAAAAACTTTCTCTGTAAGCACGTTAAAATGTTTATCATAATTTGATCCCTTTTCATCTATGATATTCCTGAGGAGAGAGTAAGCTTCTTCCTGTTTGAGGGGTAGTCCGGCTTCTATCATAACACTTAAAGCGGCTTTTCGGGCTAACCTTGCAAAGCTTGATGTGTCATATAGTGTGTCATCAATATCGAAGTATACGGCTTTTGGCATTAAAGTTCACCTGTTAGATGAATGCGTCTAGGCTACTCTGCCTTTCACCACTCGCTAGGATTAGCAGATCATCTGTTGAGTATCCGAGGGAGGTCATTATACGGGATACGGCAGCTAGAACTTGATTTTCTATATAGTAATCTGGGTCGTATTCTCCTTTGAAATCTTCAACTGGCACTGCCCGTTGACTGATGGGTTCTCTGCCCTTCACTATAATGTAGCGTATGATTGATCCTCTTTCAATTCTCCTACCCTTCATAAGGGATCTTCTAGCTGCTATTATATGGGGGCCTATTTGTTTGTATTCATCAAGGTTCTTGGTGATCTGTGTGTGTATGATGAGATCCTCAACCTTCACATTACCTTTTTTGATATCATTTATAACTTTTTTTATAATGTTCTTGGCCTTTTTGGGGGATCCGTCCTTTAGTATGGCTTTAAGGACCATCTGCTGTGTTTTTTTGGCTATGGGCGCCCAGTCCCTCCTTACAAGTTCCAGGCCCTTGGCGATGATAGTATCATCTTCTATTAGGGCGTATCTTTTCTTGGTTACGAAGAAACCTCTCTGGTAGAAGCCCTCATATTCGAGTTCCATCCCCTTTGGGAGTTTGTTATTGATATAATCCAAGAATTTTTCAACCTGGGAGAGTATCTCCTTTTTCAGGTTCTCAGCCAAGTTTATACAACCTATTTTTTGATTAATATGCCGTTGAGTATGCCATGTTGCCCTGGTCTTGATGTTACCCTGGCAATACCTTTACTTGTCTCTACAATGGCACCCTTTGTTATGATGTTTCTCCTTACAAAGTGTGGGTTTGCCCTGTTTTCTATTACATTTAGTATTTCTGCAACTTCTACTTTGTTGGTGTCAGGGTCCACCACGTTTATCTGGGTGTCTGTTACAAGTCTAAGCTTCCTGTTACCTCCCCTTGTCCTTATAGTCCTCATCTTCCTTTCACCGATTCTTGTCTCGGCAGCTTCTCTTCCAAGCTCATATTTTCTTTTTCCTCTGTTCTTTTTCAACCTTCCACCGGTTGGTTTCCTATTAGATTTACCTTGCCATATCGCCATTAGCATCACCTCAAAAATATTTATAATTAGGGAATATAATAATCTTCTAGAACTTAAAGTCAGAAAATTTCATCCATTAAAGTGTTTCATCTCCCCCCAAAAAAATACATCATCTACTATTAACACCATCCACATTCTTATATAAATTTTTCGGATCCCACAAAATTTTCTAGGATAAGTTCACCCCCACACACACAAATAGGGGGATGGTGATTTTATCTAAAGTCTTGCAAGAAGACTCCCCCGGGGATGAATCGCGAAAAATCTAAATACAATCAAATATGAAAGCAGCCTCCGAATCCCCCACAAGGATAAGGAGTTAGTAGCTGTGTGAACCGGCCAGTAAGAATAAGACCCTCATAGAAGGGTTAAACGCTTCACGAAACCCCCTCACCTAAGCAAGGGGATAGTTCATCCAATGGAAAAAGATTTTATACCATCTCCAATGAATAATCAAACAGAATAGTATAAAAAGGTGAACCCATGAAGATCAGCATGTCACATGGTGCAGGCGGAGAAATGATGCAAAACCTCATATCAGAGATCATACTCTCCAACATCCAAAAAAAGAGTGTTAACGGCGGAGTTGGATTAGATGACCTGGATGATGCCGCTAGCATACCCCTAGACGGTTATGAGATAGTTATAAGTACAGACGGCCATACCATCGACCCCCTATTCTTCCCAGGTGGCGATATCGGGAAACTAGCAATCTCAGGTACAATAAATGACATTTCTGTTATGGGCGCGAAGCCACTCGCCATCGCAAACGCCATGATAATAAGTGAAGGCTTCAATTCAGAAGAACTCGAACAAATCATAAAATCCATGAACCAAGTATCCCAAGAAACCGGAACCTCCATAATAACAGGAGACACCAAGGTAATGGAACAAGGAAAACTAGACAAGATGGTGATCACAACAACAGGCATCGGAATAACAAAAAAAGGCAAGATAATAAGAGACAACGGCCTAGAAACAGGAGACAAGATCATCCTAACAGGTAGCATAGGAGACCATGGAATAGCATTAATGGCATACAGGGAAGGATTCGGCTTCGAAACAAGCCTAAAATCTGATGTAGCACCCATATGGGAGATAGTGGAAGCCGCCCTAAAAATAGGGGGTGTGAAAGCCATGAAAGATCCAACCCGCGGAGGTCTTGCAAACGCCCTCAATGAACTGGCAGAAAAATCTAATGTTGGCATGATAATAGACGAAGATAAAATACCCATCAAAGAGGAAGTAAGGGCCGTATCAGAGATGCTTGGCATAGACCCCTATGAGGTTGCAAATGAAGGCAAAATAGTGATGGGCGTAGAAGCAGAACTTGCAGATGACATCCTTAAGGTCATAAGAAAAACAAAATATGGGGCCGAGGCAGAGATAATCGGTGAAGTCACAGAAGACAAACATGTAATACTTGAAACATCTCTTGGCGGTAAAAGGATAATTGAAGCACCAATAGCAGATCCCGTCCCAAGAGTATGTTAAAAAAAAGGATATGATTAAAATGGAAGAAATCACAAAAAGAAGACTTTTCGCCTTTATCATAGACTTTCTAATAGTCAATTTGATAATCTGGGCCCTAACCCTATTATCCTATCCTATAATAGCATTCACAGGTTCCTTTCCCATTTACAATTATTGGCTGGTTTTAGTGGCTATTATAACAATCCTATATTTCAGTTACTTTGAATATCATGGTGGGACCATCGGCAAATTAAACCAGAAACTAAAAGTGGTCTCAAAGAAGGGAGATTTAGAATACAGGCAGGTTATAATAAGAAATCTTCCCAAGATTTGCTGGCTCCCACTAATATTCGATCTAATCCTTGCATATAATAAAGAATTAAGACTATTTGATAGGATAGCAGGTACAAAGGTTATAATGGAAGACAAATGAAAAAGGGAAAAATCAGAAAACTGATATGGGATCGCCTGCACAAACTTGGCATCTCAAAAAGACCCAAGGGAGATTATGGTAGAATACCCGACTTTAAGGGTTCAAGGACTGCTGCATTACGCCTTTCAAGGACAAGAGAATGGAAAAAATCCAAGATAGTATTTTCAAGTCCAGATTCTGCTCAACGTCCAGTAAGGGAACTGGCTTTAATTCATGGAAAAGATCTTATAATGCCCACACCACGACTCAAAAAAGGATACCTCCACATAAAATCGGCCACTACAAGAGGATATGAAAGGTCAGCCTCCACTATAAGAGGAGCATACAAGTTCGGATCACCCCTAAAAGATTTCCCCAAGGTCGATATTGTAGTTGAAGGGTCTGTGGCCGTTGACATGGATGGTAACAGGCTGGGTAAAGGTGGGGGTTATGGTGATCGCGAAATAAAAGAACTCAAGCTTCAAGGTGCAATATCCCATTATACGCCAATTGTAACAACAGTAGATGAAGCTCAGATCGTCAAAAAAGTGCCAGTAGAAGCACATGACGAGAAAATAAACATGATAGTGACCCCAAACCGTGTTATAAGAATACAACCTATTTTATTGAGAAGATTGACTTGAAGGGTTTCCAGTAGATGTGTATATGTAAAAATGTCGCCACTACCATGAGAATCGCCATTTCAGCATGCCAATAAGTCACTGTTGGGTTTAAAGCCGTTTTGATACCTAATCTTATGAAAAAGATCAGTAAAAAGCCTGTGAAACCAGTCCCGGCATAACCAAATGTTAAAAGCAGATTCCATAATCTCCTATGCTTCGACCTTTTAATATACCCCCTTTTAAAGAGGTAATAAGTGAAAAGGTATAATCCAAGGATGATCAAGCTCACTGGTATGATATGATAATCATGATCAAAACCGCTTTTATCCTCAATAGTATGAGTTGTAACATTCCCATCATGTACATTATCTGCCTGTGCTCCAGTATTATTATCTGCTGTCACTGAATCTAATGTCTGTGAAAAGTCACAGAAACCATCACCATTTAAGTCTGTATATCTTGGGCACTGTCCTGGATATGGATCATTTACAAGCCCATATGGACAGGAAGTAGCGCAAGATCCTTCAAGTGATAACAGGCTGGCGATGAATGGGAATAATAGTATGAGTTTTTTGGCGATTTTTTCCCAATCCAAAATCAACGCACCCCCAAGATCCTGCGAACACTACCTTTATAATAATGAAAATGGAATATCGTCACGATCACGAGGCCTATACCAGCCTCAACATGCCAATAGAGCAACTGTTGATTAAATGGGCTTTTTAAAACCATTTTCAAGCATTAATAGTAGGATGAAGCCTCCGATCCCCGAGACTATAAATGCTATGAATATTATAAGGTTCCAGAGATTCACATGCCATCTTCTCTTAACTAAACCCATCCTATAAAGACCATAAGTGATTATATAAGATACTATAACTGGTAATGATACAGCTAAAATCTCATATTCCATTAAAACACCCAAATAGATCTCAAATTAAAACTCGAATTTAAAGTAGGTTATCAAAGTTATGAAATACTATTTAATATACTTTACTGAAATCATATCTATCAGATGGATATTATTAATTCCTGGTTGAGAGAGCATCTAATGAAAAAACTTTTTTTTGGTTTTTCTTCCCAGTGTCTGCCATATGCGCTCCTAGTCGAGAGAACATCTAATGAAAAACTTGAGAGTGGAGGGGGAACTTATCTTTTGTTACCAAAAAAAAAGATCCCAAATTTTTTTTATTCTTTCTGTTGCTTGTAAGACCCCCTGAAAGGGAGTGTATACACAATAGGGGGAGACAATTAGGATAGTTAAGTTTAAATATCACCTTTTAGATAGATTCTTTTGCAGTCTTGTTCCTTAACGAGAGGAGCATAGGATCCAAGACCGAGCCGAGAAGGGTCCCATAGGCGTGAAACCATAAGGTGAACGCCCAAACCCTTGGAAGCTTCCACGCGTAAAACATGTGCACATATGATGAATAATAATGGTGTGGGGCCGGTGGTCTAGGGGTAGGATACCTCCCTGACACGGAGGTGGTCGCGAGTTCGAATCTCGTCCGGCCCACCATTGCCGTGGTAGTTCAGTTGGGAGAACGCCAGACTGAAGATCTGGATGTCGCCGGTTCAAGTCCGGCCCACGGCATTAGATACTCTAATTTTAGGTTGCTGTGAGATATGTGTTAGTCGCCCCATTAATTTTAACTTTTAGGAATGATCCAGGATCTCCTTTTTCTGTTATAACTGGTATATAAGAGTTTGTCCTTCCTATGAACCCTCCCTTTCTGCCTTTTTCAACTACTAGGATCTCCTGGGATGTTCCCACCAGTTTAATGTTATCTTGTATTGTTATTTCAGATTTTATCTTTTCTATTATCTTTGAGCGTTTTTTAACGGTGTTGAAGTCTAGTTCTTTGAGTGATGATGATAGTGCCCTTGGCCGATGTTTATACTTTGATAGGTGGATGAAGTTAGGTTTTATCTCTTTTAAAAGTTTACAAGTGTCTTGGAATGCTTTTTCGTCTTCGGTTGGATATCCAACTATTATATCTGTTGCAATTGATATTCCAGGTATTTTTTCCCTGAAACTTTCCACTATATGCTTGAAATCTTCTACTGTGTATCCCCGTCCCATATCCTCTAAAATTTTGTTGTTTCCGCTTTGAACTGGTAAATGGAGGAATTTGTAAATCTTTTCTGATTTGAATGCTTCTATAAGATCTTCTAGTATGTTAAGCACGTTCCTTGGGTGCATCATACCCACCCTTATCCTGAAATTTTCCTCTAGGGAGGTTATTTCATTGAGGAGTTCTGGAAGGCTTCTGCCTATGTCCCTACCATAAGCTGCTGTATCCTGGGCTGTTAATTGCAATTCTTTACAGCCTTCTAGCAGCGCATCCTCTGCTTCTTTTTTTATAGCCTCTATGGGATAGCTTCGTAGTTTTCCCCTGGCAAAGCGGGTGCAACAATAGCTACATTCCCCAAGACATCCTTCACATAATTGTATTATATGAATGTGGGGATTAAATCTTATCTTAGGCATCCCAGCTTTTCTTATCAGGGATAATCCCGTCTCTTTTATCCTTTCACCCGCCACGACACGATTGGCCACCTTATATATTCTATGGATTTTATGCGGTCCTATCCAACTTGCACTTGGGGCTATCTTCTCCAGTTTTTCAGGGTCTATTTCTATCATGCATCCGGCCACTATCAATGGCTTTGAAGGATAAAGTTCCTGGACTTTTTTTATCCTGTTGATGACTTTATGTTCTGTGGGATGTTTAACATAGCATGTGTTTATTATGATGAGGTCTGCTTCTTCGATGGTGTCCACTAACCTTATACCATTCTTTGAGAGTATTCCTGCCATTATTTCAGAGTCGCCTTTGTTAAAAGTGCATCCGAATGTTTCAATGTATGCTCGCATATTAGATCATCAAAATGATTTTAAAAAAAGTAGAATCCTATTATACTATACCTTTTATTGGTTATAAAATTTTAGAAGTGCCATCCATACTTGCCTATTAGGGGTACGAATGCAACTCCACCGAGGCTTTTTGTCTTGAAATTGTCCTCTGATAATTTTTCTAATAGGATGAGATCCTGGTAGAATCTGTCGCGTCCAACTGGCACGAGGAGTTTACCCCCAACCTTTAGCTGTTTTTTAAGGGGTTCGGGTACTTCGGGAGCTGCTGCGGTTACATAGATCCGATCATATGGCGCTGCCTCCTCCCAACCCTCTGTGCCGTCAGCGTGTATAACTTTAATTTGTTTGTAATCCTTCAATTTCTCCTTAGCTCTCTTGTACAATGATTCTATACGTTCTATGGTGTAGACTTTCCCTTCTTCACCGACTATCTCCGCGACTACTGCTGCATGATATCCGCATCCAGTACCTACCTCCAAGACTTTCATCCCCCTTTCAAGGTCTAGGGCTTCGCACATCATCGCAACCATATGAGGAGCTGATATAGTTTGACCCTCTCCTATGGGGAGTGGCTGGTCAAGGTAAGCGCTCATTTTCTGGTCTGCTGGGACGAATTTTTCCCTGGGAACCTTCTCCATGGCCTTTTTAACCTTCTCGGTTTTTATATGGCCTCTGGCCACCAGGTTCTCAACCATTCTTTTTCGTTCTTCTAACATTAAGACCCCGCTTTTATGATGTTGTTAGAAAGGTCAATCCTGTATTTTCCCCTGGTAGGTGATCCGTAGACTCTCTTAATTTTATGGGCTGGTGCAGCACCCCTTTTAATGTGTCTATCAGTTGTTTTTATAGATTTCACTTGAAAGATATGGTCTTGAAGTTTGAATGTGTCACCGACTCTGAATGTGAAGTTTCTGTCTAGTTCAAGTTTCCTTGAGAATACTCTTCCATGTAAATCTATGGACACTCCTATTCTTGCCGGCGCATCTAATGGTATGCCCCATATTGTGCCTAGGTCAAGAGCCTTGCATTTTTCAACTCTTTTACCATTTTTTAATTCTAGGGATGTTATCTCTATGAGTCTTCCGCTTATGTTTAATGTGTCTCCTATTGCGATTTCCTCATCAGAGTATAATTTGACCTTGTCTTTCCATGATTTTTCATGTTGGCTTATGATCACTGGATAGTCGAGTGGTTTTGAGATGACTAGTTTTTCTTTGAATGTTGTGCCGCAATCTTCACATTTTAGAACTAGTCTTTTAACCTTTTTGTATTTTGAATCGGATTCTGTTTTACTTTTCAAAACTTTAAAGGATCTCGAGCCGCAAATGGGACATCTCATCTCCTATTACCTCATATTCCCATACCTTTTAAGGTAATGTTCCACAAGCCCACCATCTTCTAATATTCCAAGGATGAAATCGTCAAATGGTCTTATCCTAAAGGTTTCCCTTGTACTTTTGTTTTCTATAATCCCCTTTTCCAAGTCTATTTTGAGGGTGTCACCTTCTTTGGCTTTTATATCAGCTATTATAACTGGGAGGCCTATGTTAATAGCGTTTCGGTAGAATATTCTCGCGAAGGATTTTGCTATTATTGCTGATATACCTGCATGTTTGAGTGCGCGGGGTGCTTGTTCCCTTGATGAGCCGCATCCGAAATTTTTACCTGCTACTATTATATCCCCTTTTCTTATTTTATCTGCGAAGTCTGGTCTTATACCTTCCATAACGTGACTTGCAAGTTCGTCTAAACTGAAGGTTCTAAGGTATCTTCCAGGTATTATAACATCGGTGTCGATGTTATCTGGGAATTTCCATGTTCTTCCTTGGATTATCTTATTCATATTTAGCCCCGCTGTTTTGAGCATTTGTTATGAGGGCCATGCCCCCAATGTCTTTTATTGTTTCTTCAGCCGCTTTTAGAACGTCTTTGGGGTTTGTGTCTGTGATAGCATAAACTGCTGGTCCGAATGAGCTCATACCAGCGCCTACAGCTCCGCTTGATAACATGTTTTCTATTGTCTTGTCTATAATTGGATGTT